>DAINBU010000261.1:1316-1561 GCA_036732755.1 Planctomycetota bacterium | reverse complement strand
GCGCGAAGTGCGTGCGGGACGCGGTCGGCCTCGAAGACGGTGAGCGACTCCTGGTGACGCGCTTCCGCCCGCAGGGTCTGGCGGAATCGTCGTACGACGGATGGGACAAGCGCCTCGCGCCGAGCGTGCTGCTCACGCTGGCGTGGCGCAACCGCTGGATCACGCGACGCGAGTTCGCGTCCCTCTACGTCGGGGAGATGCGCGCGCAGGCGCCGAATCTGCGCGAGCTCGGCGAGCGGGCGAGC
>DAINBU010000261.1:0-1306 GCA_036732755.1 Planctomycetota bacterium | reverse complement strand
TCCATCCGGTGACGCTCCTCTGCCAGTGCGCCGACTCGCGCCGCTGCCACGTCGACCTGCTGCGCGCGCTCGTCGAGCGGATGTTCCGCGTCCGGCCGAGGGTGCTCGCGGCGGCACGCTGAGCGGCGGAGCTCCCGGCCGCGTCGTTCACGCGATCGAGTAGCCGCCGTCGATGATCAGCGTCTGTCCCGTGATCCACGCCGCGTCCTTGGAGAGCAGGAACGCCGCGGCGCCGGCGACGTCGTCGGGCGCCCCGATGCGGCGCAGCGGCGCGCGCGCGGAGTAGCTCGCCCGCTTCTCGGCGAAGTTCTCGAGGCCGGCGGTCGCCGGCGTCTCGACGAGGCCCGGCGCCAGCGCGTTGACGCGGATCCCCTCCGGCCCGAGGTCGACGGCGAGTGCGCGCGTGAGGCTCGTCACCGCCCCCTTCGCCGCGCTGTAGGCCGCGAGGCCGGGGATGGCGAGGAAGGCGAGGTTGCTCGCCACGTTCAGGAGGCAGCCTTCGCCGCAGCGGCGCATCTCCGGCACGCCGGCGCGCGCGAGCCAGTGGAGCGCGCGGACGTGCGCGTCGAAGGTCGCGTCCCACTGCTCGCGCGTCGTCGCGTCGAGCGTCGGCCCGCGCACCACCTCGCCCGCGCAGTGGACCAGCGTGTCGAGCCGCCCGAACGCGCCGACCGCCGTCTCGCACATCTTCGTCGCGTCGCGCTCGAGGCGGACGTCGCCGACCGCCTCGACCGCGATCCCGCCGCTGGAGGAGAGCTCGTTCACGACGGCGAGGAGCTTCTTCTCGTCGCGCCCCGCGAGCACCACCGCCGCCCCCTCGCGCGCGAGACGCCGCGCGATCGCCCGCCCGATGCCGGAGCCGGCTCCGGTGACGAGCACGACGCGGTCGGTGAGCGAGGGCATCAGCGGCTCCGGTTCGCGCCGCGGCCGGCGGCGGGGCGGCGAGTATGCCGTGGGCCCGCGCTCCGCGATCGTCGCCGATCCGGCCTCAGCCCACCGGTCGCAGGAGCCGTCCGAGCTCCGCCTCCGCGAGCGCGCGCGCCAGCGCGAGGCGCGGCTCGCCGCGCCGCGGCGCGAGCCAGTGGTCGCGCCACTTCGAATTGACCGCGACGTCGCCGTCGCGCCGGACCAGGCACGCGCCGAGGTGGTGGTCGAGCCACGCCTCGGCGAACGGCCCCTCGGGGCAGAGCGCGAAGAAGGCCGGCCCCTCCGGAGCGCCGCGCTCCTGCGCCCGCCAGAGCGCCCGCTTGTAGAGCGTCCCGAACATTTCGGCCGGCGTCTCGGTCCGGTTCAGCACGGGATGGAG
>DAINBU010000260.1:0-1617 GCA_036732755.1 Planctomycetota bacterium | reverse complement strand
AGGCCTTCGCGCCGCCGGTCGACGAGGGGCGGCGCTACTTCATGCTCGACACCGACTGGTCGCCGACCGGCGCGCGCCTGCTGGTGCACCGCCTGAGCGGCGATTTCCATTCGCGCCAGCTGCTGGTCGTCGACCCCGACGAGCGCCGCTCGTGGCCGCTCTTCTCCGAGCGCGACGACGCGTGGGTGGGCGGGCCGATGCTCTATGCGGCGTGGCGGCGCGACGGCGCGGAGGTGCTCTTCTCTTCGGAGCAGACCGGCACCTGCCACCTCTACTCGGTGCCGGCGGAGGGCGGCGAGGCGCGCGCGCTCACGAGCGGCCCCTTCGAGGACCTGCGCATCCGCCGCATCGACGGCGAGTTCGAGGACGGCGAGCGCGCGGTCGTCCTCGCCAACGACCCCGATCCGGCCGAACGCAACCTCTTCCTCCTCTCGCTCATGACGGGCGAGCGGCGACGCCTCGACGCGCCGCGCGGCTGCGTCGGCGACTTCACCGTCGCGCGTGACGGCTCGCAGGTCGCCTTCCTGCACGAGCAGCTCGGCGTGCCGAGCGACGTCTGGAGCGTCGCGACCGAGGAGGGCTCCGAGGCGGAGCAGCTGAGCGACACGCTGACCGACGCGTGGCGCAAGCTCGCCCTGTCGCCGCCGCAGATCGTCGAGTACGAGAACCCCGCCGACCACGTGCGCGTGCGCGCCTTCCTCTACAAGCCCGAGCCGTTCGAGCGCGGGCGCAAGTACCCGGCGGTCGTTTTCGTGCACGGCGCCGGCTACCTGCAGAACGTCACGCGCTCGATGAGCGAGTACGCGGTGAACATGCTGTTCCACCACCGTCTCGCGCGCATGGGCTTCGTGGTCCTCGACGCCGACTACCGCCAGAGCGCCGGCTACGGCCGCAAGTTCCGCACGGACATCTACGGCTTCATGGGGGGCAAGGACCTCGACGACGAGGTGGCGGGCGTCGACTACCTCGAGTCGCTCGGCTTCGTCGACACGAGCCGCGTCGGGCTCTACGGCGGGAGCTACGGCGGCTTCATGACGCTGATGGCGCTCTTCACGAAGCCCGACACGTTCGCGTGCGGCGCGGCGCTTCGCTCGGTGACCGACTGGCGCAGCTACAACGCCTCGTACACCAACCCGCGCCTCGGCGACCCCAAGCGCGACGCGGAGAACTACCGCCGCTCGAGCCCGATCGACCACGCGTCCGGGCTCGAACGGCCGCTGCTCCTGCTGCACGGCATGAAGGACAGCAACGTCTTCGCGCAGGACACGATCCGGCTGGTGGAGAAGCTGATCCGGCTCGGCAAGGAGTTCGACGCGATGCTCTACCCGAGCCAGGACCACGCCTTCACCGACCCGAAGAGCTGGATCGACGAGTACCGCCGCATCGAGCAGCTCTTCGTGCGCGTGCTGAAGCCGGCGGCGCCGACGTCGACGCCGTCGCGCGGCGCCACCATCCCTCCGACCACACCGCGGCCCGGGCCTTACTAACGAGCGGACGTCGAGGGCGGGGGTGAAGAGGCCGCGGGGAGCAAGGCTTCGTGATGGAGCGCGCGACGGGCGGGGGCGGGTCGAGGGGCGGAGGGGAAAAAGGCTCGATGGACGGGACACGCTCGCCCCA
>DAINBU010000259.1:0-1622 GCA_036732755.1 Planctomycetota bacterium | reverse complement strand
CTCCGCGAGCGTTTTTGCGCTCGTGGCGTCGACTGTGGTCTGTTCAACTCGCGCAGGACGTGGCGCGACTCAGTACCAATGAAGCCCTGTCCCTTCCAGCGGATCGAGCGCGGCCGCCTGCTCGCGCGCGAGGCCGCGCGCGCGCGTCCACCACGCCGCGTACGCCGCGCGCACGCGCTCGTGGTTCGCCTCCGACCGCTCCCCCCACGTCGCCTTCGCATCCGCCGGCCCGAAGCAGAGCGCATTCAGCGACGCGAACCATCCCCCTTTGCGCACGCCCTCGACGAGCCAGAGCGCGACCATTCCCTCGCTGCAAAACTCCTCCGACTGCGACGAGTCGGGACTGCACGGGAAGTTGGTGAGCACCTTCGTGCTGGCCGCGCGTTCGAGGAGCGCGGGGATGTCCTCCCAGCCGAGCTTCGGGAAGAGAGCTTCCGTGTAGGTGCCCTTCGCCATCGAGTCGAAGAGGTCGCGCACGCGGTCGTTGCGGGATTCGGCGGCGGCGCTGCTGGCGGGAGGTTCGGGAGGCTTGCGTTCGCAAGCATTGACGACGAGCAAGGCGATCAGCGCGGGGGCGAGCGGGCGCTTCGACATGTTCGGGCCCTCGACTTCGACGGCGGCGCGCAGCGCTCCGATCTTGCAGCCGCGCGACCGCTCCCGAGCAACGAAGACGTAACGACCGACGCCGGCGCGGCCCGAACGACGCTCAGTCGGTGTGGTACTGCCACTCCGCGTCGACGAGGCGGTCGTTCTCGTCGAAGTAGAACCAGACGTAGCAGAGCGACAGGAAACCGTCGGGCATGAACCAGCGCTCGACGCGCGCAACCGATTCTCCGGTCCGCTTCACGCTGGCGAGCACGCGCGCGCCGATGGCAGCGGGCTCGAACGCGCGCCAGCCCGCCTCCGGCCGCGGGTAGGAGAATTCGGGCTCGCTCCCTCCGAACTCTTCGTGGATCTTGGCGCGCGGCGTCCCCGGCGGATGGAGATCGAGCAGCCACTCGCGGCGCTGCGCGGCGTACTCCTCCGAGGAGGCGCACGCGGCGAGGACGAGGAGAGCGACGAGCGCCGTCAGCTTTTTCGAGACGTCTCGCACGATCGTGCCTCGCCGCACCGTCCGGTCGTCACGACCGGATCACGAAGAGCTTCGACACCGCCCACCACACGCCCTTGCCGACATAGCCGATCGGGCCGAGGATCTGCGAGCGCTTGAGTGTAAGGCGGAGCTCCGACAAGGACACGCGCGAGCGCAAGCTCTTGAGCCGCGCCTCCATCGAGTCGATCTCCCCCTGGACCCGGGAGAGCTCGCGCTCGACCGCGACGACGTCCTGCACCGACGTCGCGCGCTCCATCAGCCGGCGCAGGCTGTCGCGCGTCGCGACGAGGTTCTTCATGCGGGCGTCGAGGTCGACCACCTCGTCCGTGACGTCGGTGACGGTCAGCGAGCGGCGCGTCACGTCGCCCAGCTCCTCGAAGCGCTTCATCACCGCTTCGAGCTGCGCCTCCGGCACGCGCACGACCAGGTCGACGGCCCCTTCCTGCGTGGCCGCCGACCGCTCGACCATCCCCGCGACCTCGCCGACGATCGCCGTCGCCTTCTGCGCCGCCTCCTCCGAGTCCCCCAC
>DAINBU010000258.1:0-1768 GCA_036732755.1 Planctomycetota bacterium | reverse complement strand
GTTCGCGGATCTCGACGATCTGGTTGGGGTCGAGGCCCGACGTCGGCTCGTCGAGGATGAGCAGGTCGGGGTCGTGCAGCAGCGTCGCGGCGAGCCCGACGCGCTGCCGGTAGCCTTTCGAGAGCTGGCCGATCTCGCGGTCGAGGACGTCGGAGAGGGCGCACTCGTCGATCATCTGCGCGATGCGGTTGCGCCGCACGGCCGGCGCGAGCCCGCGGATCTGGCCCATGTAGTTCAGGTAGGGCTCGATCGTCATCTCGGGATAGAGCGGCGCCGACTCGGGCAGGTAGCCCAGCCGGCTGCGCACCTCGATCGGCTCCTCGAGGATGCTCTTGCCGTCGACGACCGCGTCGCCGGAGTCGGGCGCGAGGTAGGTCGTCACCATGCGCATCGTCGTGGTCTTGCCGGCGCCGTTCGGGCCGAGCATGCCGACGATCTCCCCGCGCTCGATGGAGAAGGAGACGTCGTCGACGGCGCGCGTCTCGCCGAACTTCTTGACCAGGTGCTTCACTTCGATCATTCGCGCTCTTCTCCAGTCGTGGGAACCGCGGGCGAGCGGACACGCGCCGGCAGCGCGCGGTGCCGTCCGGGAACGCGCCTGCCCGGAACCGGCCGGTCGCAGATCCGTGACGCGGACCGGCGAGCGGCGTGCTCCGGGCAGTCGAGCCGGGCAGGAACGGCCGAGGCCGGCAGAGCCGGCCTGCGAGGCCGACCCATACTCGTCAGCCCCCGAAAAGTTGGGTTGGGAATTGTAGCGGCGGAGCCGCGCGTCCGGAGGAGCGGACCGAACGGGGATTCCGACCCTGGGACAGCGCCGTCAGGGGGGCGTCGTCCCCTGCGCCGGGCCGGGCACTGTGGTCTCGAGGCGGTCCCCGCCGGCAGCGGACGCCGCCAGCAGCGCGCCCTCGGCGGTCTTCAGGATCGAGTCGTAGAAGATCGTCGTCCGTTCGGCGTAGTTCGAGAGGCCGATCGAGGCGGTGAAGCGGATCTCCTTCCCGCCGAACCGGAAGACCTCGCGCCGGACCTGATCGCGCACGCGCTCGGCGAACGAGCGCGCCCCGGCCGCGTCGGTATGGGGCAGGACCACCGCGATCCGGTCCTGGTAGAGGGCGACCGAGTCGCTCGCGCGCGCCTGCGCCTGGATCATCTTCACTACGTGGTTGAGCGCCTGGTCGCGCGGCGCCGACCCGTGCAGATCGCGGATCCGGTCGAGCCCGTCGACCTGCAGGACGAGGCAGCAGAGCGGATAGGAGTAGCGGCGCGCGCGAGCGAACTCGATCCGAAGCGTGTTCTGGAGCTGCGGATAGGTCAGCAGCGCTCCGAGACCGTCCATCGCTCCCCCCCCGTCCGCCCGTCGCGCACCGCGCGACGCCCCGCATCGCGCGGCGGCGCAGCCGCGCGGCCCCCTAACTTGTTCAATTCGTGCGCGCCGCGCAACCGCACGCGGCGTTGGCGGCGACGCGCCGCGCGACGTCGGGACGAAAAAAAAGAGTTTCCGCCGCGGACGGCGGAAACTCTCTTGCATCTCTGCTTCCACCCGATCAGAGATGGCGGTTGGGGAGGGGAAAGACTCCGACCGGCGGAAGAGACGCAATGCTTTTTCTTGTTTGGGAACGGCGTCTTCGAAGTGTCTCCGGGTTCGAGGCTCGTACCACGCAGCCGTGCTGCGGCGACCGAGCAGTCCCTAGTTTCCGTTCGTAGGTCGCCGCGCGCGCGGCCGACCGTCGGTTGAAGATTTGTGTTCTTCTCGTCGAGGAACCGAGGACCC
>DAINBU010000257.1:0-1984 GCA_036732755.1 Planctomycetota bacterium | reverse complement strand
GGGTGAGTTCGATCTCGTAGATCTTCATGCGTTGTATTGGCGCGTCGATTTCCTGGCCGTGGCGCGCGAGGTCGTAGAGGCGCTCGCCGTCGACCTTGACCGCGCTGTAGCGCGGGGGGCGCTGGTCGATCTCGCCGCGGAACGCGGCGAGCGCCTGCACGAGGGCTTCGTGCGTCGGCGGCGGCGGCAGCGGCTCGATCGGCGTGATCGGCCCTTCGGCGTCGTCGGTCTCCGAGTTGGCGCCGAGCCGGATGCGGGCGACGTAGACCTTGCGCGACCGCGCCAGCAGCTCCTGGAGGCGACGTGCGCGCCCGACCACGAGCACCAGGACCCCCTTGGCGAGGGGATCGAGCGTCCCGCAGTGGCCGATCTCCCGGGTCTTCAGCACCTTGCAGGCGGTGTCGACCGCGTCGCGCGAGGTGATCCCGGGCGGCTTGTCGAGGACGACGATTCCGTGGGGAGCGGACATGGGGACTCCTTGGCGAAGGCTGGGTTGAACGGGCCCTTCGCCGGGGCTCGGGGAACCGAGTCTTCTACGGAATCGTGCGGGCAGGCTCAACGGCGCCGACCTAGCCCGGATAATTCACGAGTCCCTACTGCGGCTAGGTCTGTTCGCCCATGCCGTCGTCGGAAACACGCGTTCCTTCCTCAGCGGGTCCTCAGACCCGCATCGTCGGAGCCGCGCGTTCCCTTCTCGCCCTGGACGAACATCCCGTCGCCTCGCGACGGGGCTCGTGAATAATCCGGGCTGGGGAGCGGCCGCAACCGAGGGGCGGAGGCTTCGTTTCGCAGCTCTGGCTCGGAAGAATCGGTCGCACGGCCACGAATGAGGCCGCCGATGAGGCCAATGATGAGGATGGTCGCGGCCGCGCACCGGCGGCCGACGGACGGAGATCACGATGGGCGAGGCGATCGTCGCAGGCCTTCTCTTCGCGCTGGCGTTCCCATCCTCCGACGGGGGGGCGGACCCGGCGGCGGCGGGGCCGGCCGCGGGCGCTCCGGCGCTGCGTCCGACGCTGCAGGAGATCTTCGAGCCGCCGCGTCTGATCGGCGTCCGGCCTTCGGGGCCGGCGCTCTCGGCCGACGGCCGCTACGCGCTCTGGCGCTGGTCCCAGAAGGACGCCGAGCGCCCCGAGCTCGACTGGTGGCTCGCGCCGACCGACGGGAGCGCCGAGCCGCGCGTCCTCTTCCCGGCGAGCGCGAGCGTCCAGGCGACCTGGGGGCCGCGCGACAGCGAGCTGTACGTGGTGCGCGCCGGCTGGATCGAGCGGATCGACGTGGCGTCCGAGCGGACGTCCCGGCCTCTGTTCGAATGCGGGCCGAACGTCTCGCGCCTCGCGTTCACGCGCGACGGCGAGCGCGTCGTCTTCGTGGCGGGCGACTCGAACGAGCTCTGGGTCCTCGACCTCGAAAGCGGCGCGCGTCGCGCGCCGGCGCACGCGCTCAACCTGCGGCAGCGCTGGTTCCAGGTGCTCGAGGAGGCGGAGCAGATCGCGCTCTTCGCCGCGCCGCCCGACGGCGACGACGGCAAGCCGGTCGTGAACGATCCGGTCGACGTCCCCGCCCCGACCGGAAGGGCGGAGCCACCGCCGACGCGCCGCGGCGGCCGCGAGGGCCGAGAGAGTCGCGAAAGCCGCGACGTCCGGGAGGTCCGCGATGGAGCGGAGCCGCCCGCCGGCCAGGAGGGGGCGACCGCCGAGACGCGGACCAAGCGCGTCCTCTGGCTCGTGCCGCTGAACGGCGGTGGGGCGCCGCACGCGACGAAGATGCGCGACGGCGACCCGATCGAGGTCTCGGCCGACGGCCGCTTCGCCTGCCGCCGCCACCTCGACGACGACGTCAAGCGCCAGCTCGTCGTCGCCGACTACCTGACCGACACCGTGACCACGGTGCCCGTCCGCAACTCGCTCGCGGGGGACCCGCCGTCGAAGGTGAGCCTCGAGCTCTATGACCTCGAAAAAAACAAGGCCTTCACACCACCGGT
>DAINBU010000256.1:0-2000 GCA_036732755.1 Planctomycetota bacterium | reverse complement strand
CGGCGATCGGCGGCAGGCCGGCCGCCACTACGACGAACGTCCCTCCGAGCGTGTCGCCCGCCCGCCCCGCCGCCCGGATCGCCTCGACCATGCGCTTCGAGGCGGCCTCGTCGGGGCACGCGACCGCGCTGCGGGCGCGTGCGCGGACGAGCGCGGAAAGCGGACTCTCCGCGTCGAAGCGCGACGCCACGTCGCCGATCGACTCGACGAAGGCGCGCACCTCGACGCCGGAGCGCGCGAGGAGCTGGCGCACCACCGCCGCCGCGGCGACGCGCGCGCACGTCTCGCGCGCGCTCGCGCGCTCGAGCACCGGCCGCGCGTCGTCGGTCAGCCACTTGTAGGCGCCCGCGAGGTCGGCGTGGCCCGGCCGCGGCCGGTGGAGCGGCGGCTTGGTCGCGAGCGAGGCGTCGCGGTTGGCGATGCGCAGCAGCAGCGGCGCCCCCGTCGTCCGGCCGCGCACGACGCCGGCGCCGATCTCGACGCGGTCGCGCTCGAGCTGCATGCGGCCGCTGCGCCCGAATCCCTCCTGGCGGCGCGCGAGCTCCGCATCGACCGCGGCGACGTCGATCTCGAGCCCGGCCGGGATCCCCTCGAGGAGGGCGACGACGGCGGGGCCGTGCGACTCGCCGGCGCTCGCGAACCTCAGCACGGGGCCGACGCCTCGCGTCCGTCTCCTCCCGTCGCCGTGCCGTGGACCAGATCGTCGACGCGGCGGCGCAGCTCGAAGATGTCGAGCGGCTTGCGGACGATCAGGACGACGGTGCCGACCGCCTCGATCCGCGCGATCAGCTCGGGCTCGAGGTAGGCCGAGATCAGGACGATGCGCAGGCGCGGCAGTCGTTCGCGCAGCGCCAGGACCAGGTCGAGGCCGGTGCGATCGGGCAGCAGGAAGTCGGAGATGCAGAGCGCGACGTCGGCGTGCTTCTCTGCGAGCGCGAGCCCGTCGGCGACGGTGTGTCCGATCGTCACGCGGTAGCCGTGGCGAGTGAGGACGTCGGCGAGCAGGCTCGCGATGACCGGCTCGTCCTCGACCACCAGGAGGTGAGGGGCGAGTCGGGGCTGCGACGACGACGGTGCCGGAGGACTCCCCGGATCCAGGCTCATGGGGCGCGGGTTCTAGCCCCGCACGTCGCCGCCCACAATCGCGGGCCCTCCCTCTTCGTCGCCTTTGAAGTCGTCGGGCAGCTGCACCTCGTCGAAGTCCGCTTCGAGCGGGAGATTCTTGTAGAGCACCGTGATGCGGCGGCGCTCCCGGTCGACTTTGCGGACGACGACGTGCTCGCGGTACTTGGGGAGGAAGACGGTGTCGCCCTTCCTGCGGCTCGCGAGGTAGGCGGCGCGCCGCTCGAGGAGGCGGCTCTCCGCCGGGAGGTCGGCCAGGAAGCGCTCGATCGCCTCGAGCCGCGGCTGCAGCGGCGCCGGCAGCGTGCCGAGCTCGGCGAGGAGCTGCCGCCCGCGTTCGCGCGTCCGCTCGAGCGCGCGCGCGATCTCGGCCTCCTTTTCGTGCTCGAGCCGCTTCGCCTTCGCCTCGAGCTCCGCGACGCGCCGCTCGAGCTCGGCGCGCATCTCCTCGGCCTTGCGCCGTTCGAGCTCGGCGCTCTCGAGGTGGTCGAGCGCGGCCTTGCGCGCGCGCGACGCCTGCTCGGTCGCCCGCCCCGCCTCGGAGCCGCGCCCCCCGTGCAGCAGTCCCTCCGCCGACTCGATGACCGCCGGCGGGATGCCGTGGCGGCGCGCGATCTTGAGCGCGTTGCTCTCGCCCGGCAGGCCGAGCGTCAGCCGGAACAGCGGCCGCAGCGTCTCCGAGTCGAACTCGAGCGACGCGTTCTCGAAGCGCGGCAGCGTGAAGCCGAGGTCCTTCAGCCCCGAGAGGTGGGTCGTGGCGACGACGCGCGCGCCGCGCTGCGCGAGCTCGAGCAGGAGCGCACAACCAAGCGCCTCACCCTCCTTAAACTCAATCCCAATACCTAACTCATCGAACAACACAAGGCTCCACTTCGTCG
>DAINBU010000255.1:0-2001 GCA_036732755.1 Planctomycetota bacterium | reverse complement strand
CTCGACCACGAAGACGGTGGCCGTCCCGCCGGTGCGCACGACGCAGCTCGCCGGCACGAAGACGCCCTCGGGGACCGGCGCCGAGGACTTCGCCCCGCCGCCCTTGGGCAGAAAGACCACGCGCACCCCCATCTCCGGGCGCAGCCGCTCGTCGAGCTTCTCGAAGCTCGCTCGCACCTCGATGGTCGCCTTCTGGCGGTTCGCGGTGGGCCAGACACGTTCTACCTTGCCGGCGTAGGGCTGGTCGGGGAGCGCGTCGAGGAAGATCTTCACCGGCGCCCCGACCTCGACCGCGGAGATGTTGCGCTCGGGCATTTCGACCTGCACCTGCAGCGACTCGAAGTCGACCATGGTCGCGACCGACCCGCGGCTCTGCGCCCCCTGCGCGTTGGGCGAGACGACCTCACCCACTTCGGCGTCCTTCAGGACGACGATTCCGGTGAACGGCGCGCGCACCTCGGTCTTGTCGAGCGTCGCCTGCGCGAGGTCGCGCGCCGCTTCGAAGGCGGGGAGCTGCGCCTGCGCCTCGTCGACCACTGCCTGCGCGGAGGCGACGCGGCTCTGCGATTCGACGGCGCTCGCCTGCGCCGTCGCGAGCAGCGCCTCGGCGTTCTTCTTCGCGCCGACGGCGCGGTCGTGCTCGGCGCGCGCGTCGTCGAGCGCCTGCTGGTTCTCGATCTTGTCGGCCACCATCTTCTCGGCGCGCTCGAGCTTCTGCGTGGTCTGCTTGACCGTCGCCTCGGCCGTGTCGACGTTCGCCTGCGCGGCGGTGATCGCCGTCTGCAGCGTCGCGGCATTCGATTGCGCGACCGCCAAGTCGGAGCGGGCGCGCAGCACGCTCGTCAGCTGCGCCGCCACCTCCGCCGTCGCGCGCGCGAGCGCCGCGCGGAACTCGTCGGCGTAGAGGCGCGCGACCACCTCGCCCTTCTTGACGAAGCTCCCCTCGCGCACGTTGAGCTCGACGATGCGGCCGGGCGTGTCGGCGGAGAGGGCGGCGCGCCGGTCGGCGACGACGTAGCCGTTCGCGGCGGTCCCCTCGATCGCGCCGGCCGAGAGCGGCGACGACTTGACCGCGATCGCGACCTCGACCTCGGGCAGCGTGAAGCGGTCGAGCCCGTCGAGGAGCGGCGCGCGGAACAGGAAGGCGGCGCCCCCCAGCACCAGGACGACGACCAGCGGCACGATCCACGCCGGGCGGCGCCGCCGCGCGCCACGCCCTGCGGACGGCGTGGTCGTGCGCTCGATCGTGAGCCGGCTCAGGTCCACGGCGGGGTCCGCAGGACGAAAGGGCCGGGGATCGTAGCGGAGGGGCGCTCCGTGCGCGCCCGCCGTGACCGGGGCGGGGGCGTTGCCCCCGCGCACGCCTCTCCCCCCGGGGCCCGGATGGAGACCTTCCTCATATATAGGGACGCGCTCGCGGCACGGGCGCTCGCGACTTGGCCGCCCGCCGACGCTCTGCTCACGCGCGCCGTTGACCGATACGCGCGGCGGCGACGGACGCGATGCGTCAGCGGAGCGCCGCGGCGATTGCGTCGGCGCCGATCCCCTCGATCTCGACCACCTTGCGGCGCGCCGCCGCGCCCGCTGCGATGCGCACGCGGGACTTCGCGATGCCGAGCCGCTTCGCCAGGAACTCGATCAGCGCGTCGTTCGCCGCGCCGTCGACCGGCGGTGCCGCAACCCGGATCTTCCAGCAGCCGTCGTGCATCCCCGCCGCTTCCGACTGCGCCGCGCGCGGCTGGACCAGGACGCGGATGCGGACCGTCGCCACCATCGTCCGCTCCCCCGGCGCGCCCCCTCAAGGTCCGCTTGCGTTCGAGCCGACGATCCCTACGATCCGGCCCCTTCTTCGAGCCCGACCGACGGTCGCGCGACCCGTGCCGACCGCCCCCAGAACACGCCGAGACCCCGCCGAGAACCGACCGAACGACCTCCGACCACGTCACCACTCCCCGATAGCTCAATGGTAGAGCATCCGGCTGTTAACCGGAGGGTTGTAGG
>DAINBU010000254.1:0-2104 GCA_036732755.1 Planctomycetota bacterium | reverse complement strand
TGGCGCGCTCGGGCGTGAAGCGGATCTCCGTCCCGTCGAAGTGGTCGCGGAAGGTCACGCCGTCCGCGTCGAGCGCGCGCCGCTCGGCGAGGCTGAACACCTGGAACCCGCCGCTGTCGGTGAGCACGATCCCGTCGTAGTCCATGAAGCGGTGCAGGCCGCCGAGCGCGCGCACCGTCTCCTCGCCGGGCCGCAGGCTCAGGTGGTAGGTGTTGGCGAGCAGCGCCCGGAAGCCGAGGTCGATGAGGCGGCCGTCCGCGATTTTCTTGAGCGTTTTTTGCGTCGCGATCGGCATGAAGGCCGGCGTCGGCGTGGCGCGGCCGCGGACGAGGAGCTCGCCGCAGCGCGCGCGTCCGTGCGTCGCGGCGACGCGAAACTGCAGGCGCGGGGTCACCAGCGCCGGACCAGCTCGGCGCCGCGGTAGTAGTAGTGGAGGATCTCCCGCCAATCGCGGCCGGAAGCGGCGAGTCCCGCCGCGCCCCACTGGCACATCCCGACGCCGTGGCCGTAGCCCGCGCCGTTGACGGTGAGGATCCGGCGGTTGAGCACCATCGTCTGGAACCAGAAGCTCGGCAGCTTCTCGGTGTCGCCGGTCGCGTTCACGTTCCAGAGGCGGCGCAGGTCGATCGCCGGGAAGACGCGGGCGCCGGCGCGGCCGGAGAGCTCGAAGGCGAGGGTGTGGCCGAGCTCGTCGTTGCGCGAGGCGACGCGCTCGATCGAGTTGGCGGCGAGGCCGAGGCGCCGCTCGAGCTCGGAGAGGGCGAGCGTCCGCGTCCAACGGAACTTCGGCGACGAGCGGCACCAGTTGCACGGCACGCCGAGGAGCCCCTCGCGCGTCGCGGTCGGGAAGATCGCCGGGCCGTCGATGGTCGCGCCGCCGCACGTGCTCATGAAGTAGGCGCAGAGCGGGCGGCCGTCCACCTCGAGGATCGTCCCGCGCGTCTCGGCGACGATGCGGCGCGCCTGCTCGTAGCGCGTGTCGGCGCCGCCGTAGACCTGATCGGCGTCGGTCGCGCGCAGCAGCGCGTCGCCATGGTCGAGCCGGAAGCGGGCGTAGGTCCGCGCCGCGACCGCCTGCGCCTTGAGCGCCTCGAGCGGGAAGTTCGCCGGCATCTCGGAGAAGAGGACGCCGGCGACGTAGTCCTCGATGTTGACGAGGTTGTCGACCTCGAGCCGCTCGTCGCGGACGCGCCTCACGCGGAGAGACCCCGGATAGTTGCGGCCGCCGTACTGGAACGGGTCGCCGTCGCGGCTGCGGAGGAAGACCTCCTTGCCGGGGACCGACACGCCGTTGAAGTCGAAGGCGCCGGCGACGCTGCGGATGCGGCCGTCGGAGAGGCGTCGGCCCGAGCCGAGCGCGCGGCCGTCGGCGTCCTCGACCGCGAACTCGCCGGCGACGGAGACGCGCACGTCGTCGAGGTCGCGGTCGAGCAGCACCTGGACCTCGGGAGCCGGGCCGAGCTCGGAGCGCGGCGACGTGCAGCGGATCAGGAGGACGGCGAACGCGACGAAGAGCAGCGCGCCGGCGAGCGAGCGACGCGATGGATGGACCGCGCCGGCCAGGCGGCGCAGGCTCGGCCGCGGCAAGCGCTGCCGGAGTTGCCGCAGCCGATCGACGGCGCGCAGCGCGACACCATGGAGCCGCGGCGCCCAGCGCGCGCGGCGGGGTGGAGGCGGGAGCGGGAGCACGGGAGGTTCAGCTCCCTTGCACGGCGGCGGCGCGGCCCGGCGGGTCGCCGAGCGCCTTCGCGTTGGCGAGGCACCAGCGGCGGCCGGATTCGGAGAGCTCGCGGCCGCGCGGAGTCTTGCGGATCAGCTCGAGGCGGAGGAGGTGGGGCTCGTAGACCTCCTCGATCGTGTCCTCCGCCTCGCCGAGGTTCGCCGCGAGCGTCTTCACGCCGAGGCTGCCGTGCAACGCGCGATGGAGGAGTCCGAGGATCCGGCGGTCGGTCTCCTCGAGCCCGAGGTCGTCGATGCCGAGGCGTTCGAACGACTCTGCGGCGATCGCCGCGTCGATCGTCGGCTTGCCGCGCACCTGGGCGAGGTCGCGCAGCCGGCGCAGCAGGCGGTTGGCGACGCGCGGCGTCCCGCGCGCGCGGCGCGC
>DAINBU010000253.1:0-2133 GCA_036732755.1 Planctomycetota bacterium | reverse complement strand
GGCACCGAGCTGCCGTGGGACGGCGGGCGCTGGCTCCACTGCGCCGTCGACTTCGCGCGCCGCGGCCGGCGCGAAGCCGCGGAGGCGTGCCTCGCCTGCGTTGAGCGCTCTCCGACGCGCCTGTACGATCTCGCCTGCGTCCACGCGCTGCTCGGCCGTCCCGAGCAGGCCGCCACGCTCCTCGCCGAACATCTCGCGCGGCGGTGCGTGACCGGCGCCGGCCGGGCGCTCGAACTCGCCTATGCGCGTCGCGACCCCGACCTCGCGCCGGCGCGTTCGCACCCGAAGTTCCCGCGCGAGTGAGCCCTCGATGGATGGGACGACGATCGAGCTGAACGGCGAGCCCCGCTCGATCAAGAGCGGCGCGACGGTGCGCGAGCTGCTCGAGGTCGAGCTGCGGATCGCCGCCGAGCGCGTCGCGGTCGAGCTCAACCGCGCGCTGCTCCCGCGAGCGCAATGGGACCGCGTGCTCGCGGGCGGCGACCGGATCGAGATCGTGACCTTCGTGGGCGGAGGATGAGACTCCCGTGACTGACACCCCGCACTCCGAGCCGCTCCGCGACGAGCCGCTGCGCGTCGGCGGCCGGACCTTCACGTCGCGCCTCTTCCTCGGGACCGGCAAGTACCCGAGCCACGAGGTGATGCGCGCCGCGCACGAGGCGTCGGGGACCGAGTGCGTCACCGTCGCCGTCCGCCGCGTCAACCTCGACCGGCGCGAGGCGAGCCTGCTCGACTTCGTCGACACGCGCCGCATCACGCTGCTGCCCAACACTGCCGGATGCTTCACCGCGGAGGACGCGATCCGGACCGCGCGGCTCGGCCGCGAAGCGGGGCTGAGCGAGCTGGTGAAGCTCGAGGTGCTGGGCGACAAGCTCACGCTCCTCCCCGATCCGATCGCGACGCTCGAGGCGACGCGCGCGTTGGTGAAGGAGGGCTTCACCGTGCTCGCCTACACCTGCGACGACCCGATCGTCGCGCAGCGCCTCGAGGAGGCGGGCGCCGCCGCGGTGATGCCGCTCGGCTCGCCGATCGGCTCGGGCCAGGGCATCAACAACCCGCGCAACATCCGGCTGATCAAGGGCAGCGTGAAGGTGCCGGTGCTGGTCGACGCCGGCGTCGGGACCGCGAGCGACGTGGCGCTCGCCTTCGAGCTCGGCATCGACGCGGTCCTGCTCAACACCGCGGTCGCGCTCGCGAAGGACCCGGTGAAGATGGCGGCCGCGATGCGCCACGCCGCGCTCGCCGGGCGCCATGCGTTCCTCGCCGGCCGCATCCCGGTCACCGAATACGGGCGCGCGAGCAGTCCCGAGTCGGGCCGCATCGCGACGGCCGCGAGCTGAGCGCCGCTTGCCGCGCCGCAAGATCCCGCCCGAGGTCGTCGCCGAGCAGCGGCTCGCCCACGACCTGAAGACGCTCGACTTCGCGAGCGTGCTCGCGGCCGCGAGCGAGCGGCGGCCGGGCGAGCCGGGGCGCGAGAACTGCTCGCTCTGCCGCGGCGCGTTCGGGCCGGTGCTCGACGCGGTCGAGCTCGTGCGCGGGATGGTGCTGCTCACTGCGCACCGCGTCGACGGCGACACGCTCGAGCTGCGCCAGATCACCAGCACGATCCACGGCGACGACACCGACACGCTCCCCCCCATGGACGCGATCTCGGTCATCGAGCAGCTGTCGAAGGCGGAGAACTTCCTCCTCTCGAGCGGCGATCCGCGCTGGCCGCAGACGCGCGCCGGCCGGCGCGGCTGGGTCGAGATCGGCAAGCGGCGCCGCGCGCGCGGCCACGGCTTCCAGACGATCCGGCTCCTCGCGAGCGAGCCGAAGCGCGTGCTGCGCGACCGCGAATTCACGCACCGCCACGGCGGCGGGCGCCCCTCCGTCCTCGAGACCACCAATCCTCCCGAGCTGCTGGTGGGAGAGTTCCGCGGCGGCCTCGCGGCGCAGCTCGTCGCCGAGCCGCGCCGCGCCTTCGAGACGATCCTCTACTGCCGCCCCTCCGCGACCGGGCTGCTCTCCGACCTCAGCGGCAACCAGCGCTGGGGGCTGGCGCAGGCGCTGCGCGAGCTGACCGGCGCGCTCAAGCTCGAGCTCTCCGTGCGCGGGCTGCCAGTGCGATACGGCTGGCGGCTCCACGTGGGC
>DAINBU010000252.1:0-2136 GCA_036732755.1 Planctomycetota bacterium | reverse complement strand
ACCGCGACGTCGATCGGATCGGCCGGCGGGACATCTTCGCGGTCGATCGCGCGGTAGCTCGGGGGCCCCTTCACGACGGGCTCCCCGCCCTGGCGCGGACGACCGCGCCGCGGGACGCGACTCAGCCGCCGTGATTCGCGGACGCGTCGGTCGGCTTCACCAGCACGCCGACGAACTTCGCTCCGCGCGTCGCGGCGGAGCGGACGACGACCGGAGTTCGACCGAGCGACTGGCAGAAGTCGCGGAAGCCCGCATCGTCGCCGATGTCGTCGGAGACGAAGAGGCCGCCGGGGCGAAGCGCCGACCAGAGCTTCGGGTAGGCCCAGCGCTTCCCGTCGTAGGACTTGTCGCTGTCGTAGTGGCAGAGGTCGATCTCCGGCAGCAACCGCAGCGCGCGCGGCAGCCCCTCCCGATCGGCGTAGGCGAGCAGGTTCCAGTGCGCGCGCAGCCGCTCCGGCACGACGCAGCCGACGAACGCGTCGCTGTCGCGCCGCGGATAGGGCATGTCGACGCTGACCAGTCGCGCGTCCGCGCGCGGTTCCATGGCGAGCAGGACGGCGAGGGACGACCAGCCCAACGCCACGCCGGTCTCGATCACGCGCGTCGCCGCGAGACCTTCGACGAGTTCGAACAGGAGGTCGACGTTGCCCGCGCCGCCCATTCGCACCGTGCACGCGCGCGCGCGCTGCTCGGCGGCTGCGAGCTCCTGCGCGTGGCGTTCGTGGAATCCCGTCTTCGGCCGCGCGCCCAGCAATCGCTCGAGCGCGACGTCAGTCGCGACCGCGAGACCCTCGTCCCACGCGCGCGCGTCGCTGCGGGCCTTGGCGGCGTCCTCGCCGGAGGCGGCATCGGTACCGGCCGCCAGCTTTCGTCGCGCGCGCCGCAGGAGTTCCGGATAAAGGCGGGGCCGACGCAGGAACCAGAGGAGGGTTCGAAGGCCGTTCAACGGAAGTGGCCTTACAGCAGGTGGGCGCGCTCGCCGTGAGGATCGCCACGCAGGAGGGGCGGGATCGGGGGCCCGCGATGAAGCCGGCAAGATAGGGTCGCACGACGACGCCGCGGACGAGATTCCCGGGCAGGAGTGCGCGACGATTCCGTTCGAAGGCGCGGCTTATGACCACCGAAACTCCTCGCCCCTGCGCACCGGCGCTTGATCGCGGCAGAGGGCTGAACCAGCGACTGGCGACGTTTAGACGGGCTACCGCCGGATCGTCGTCACCGCGCCGCCTCGCCCTTCACCCACGACCCGGTTTCGGCGGCGAGGTGCCTGACGATCTCCGCCTCCTTCAAGTGGTCGTCGAGCTGCCCGAACTCCTGCGGCAGGACGTGGACGAGCTCCCGCAGTCGCGCGCGCACGGCCGCGAGGTCGCGCCGGTCGACGTCGGCGACGATTCGAGTCGCGGCGTCGCGCAGGCGGTCCGCCGTGCGCAGCGCGTCGCGGAGCGCCACGTCGCCGTCCGCAGCAACGCGCCGGACCTGGGACGCGAGGTATTCGCCAACGACCGGGACCGAGTCCTCGCGCGTCATCGTGAGACTCCACCGTTAGTCGCCCCGCTCTCGGCGGCGCGCTTCGCGATGGACTTGCAGACCTCGCACGCGATCGGGCCGAGTTCGTCGACCGGCCACCCGGCGTGGTCGCGGGCGGTCACCTTGCGCCAGCGGTCGCGCCACCAAGTGTCCGTCTTCCGATGCGGCGCGTGCTCGCCGCAGTTGAACTCGCCCGTGATCGGCGAGTGGTAGAGCTGCTTCGGGTCGTTCGCTTTGAGCGTCGTTGCCATGGTCGTCTCCAGGTTCGTTCAGCGGCGCTTCGAGGCGCCGATCGACCGCTCGATCGCTTCGTGCGTCTTGGTGAGGAGGTCGCGGGCGCGCGCGACGAGGGTGAGGGCCTCCGTCGCGTCGGGGTCCTCGACCAGCAGGATCTCGCGCAGGTTCTTCTCCACGTCCTCGGTCGCGTCGATCGCGCGCCACGCATGGCGGCGCGCGCGGACCGCCGAAAAGAAGTCGCGCAGGCCCCGCGGGCTCGTTCGCTCGGTCGTCGTCATCGTCGTCGTCTCCGTTGCGCACGGCGCCTTCCCGCGCGTCGAACGACATCAGGGCCAAGGCTTGCGCGCCCATCAAGCGAGATCGCCCCGCGCC
>DAINBU010000251.1:0-2193 GCA_036732755.1 Planctomycetota bacterium | reverse complement strand
CACGCGGGCGGGTCGGTCGAGCACACGCGGCGCGAGTACGGCGCCGCGACGCTGCACACCGTCGCCGCGTCGCCGCTCTTCGACGGAATCGCCCCCGAGGAGACGGTCTGGATGAGCCACGGCGACACGGTGACCCGCCTCGAGGGCGGCTTCGTCGAGATCGGCTATTCGACGGGGGGCTCCGACACCGGCAGCCAGCATCGCAACGCCGCCATCGCCGACGAGACGCGGCGTCAATACGGCCTGCAGTTCCACCCCGAAGTCGACGACACCCCGTGCGGGCCGCGCCTGCTGCAGAACTTCGTGAACGGGATCTGCGGGGTCGCGGCCGACTGGTCGGTGGGCGATCAGGCGGCGGAGCTCGCCGCCGCCATCCGCGAGGCGGTGGGCGACCGCGAGGTGCTGCTGCTCGCCTCGGGGGGCGTCGACTCGACGGTCGCGGCGAAACTCTTCGAACTGGCGCTCGGGACCGGGCGCCTGCGCCTCCTGCACATCGACAACGGCCTGATGCGCAGGGACGAGAGCGCCGGGGTCGTGGCGCGCTTCCGTGCGATGGGGCTGGGGCCGTCGCTCCGGCACGTCGACGCGTCGGCGGAATTTCTCGCGGCGCTTCAGGGCCTGACCGACCCGGAGGAGAAGCGGAAGGCGATCGGCGACACCTTCGTCGCGGTCTTCGAGCGCGAGGCGCGCGCCCTGGGCCTGGGCGAGGTGCTCCTCGGGCAGGGGACGATTTACCCCGACACCATCGAGACCGGCGGCACCAAGCGCGCCGACGTGATCAAGACGCACCACAACCGCGTGCCGCTCATCCAGGAGATGATGCAGCGCGGGCTCGTCGTCGAGCCGCTCCGCGATCTCTACAAGGTCGAGGTGCGCGAGCTGGGTCAGGCGCTCGGCATCGAGGCCCAGAGTCTCGACCGGCACCCCTTCCCGGGGCCGGGGCTCGGCATCCGCGTCGCCTCGGAGACGCGCGTGCCGCCGGGGTACGACGAGGAGCGCCTTCGCGACGAAATCAACGACGCGCTCGAGGGGACCGGGCTCGCCGGCGTCCCTCTTCCGGTGCGCTCGGTCGGCGTGAAGGCCGACCTGCGCTCGTACGAGCATCCTATCTTGATGACCGGCGCCGACCCGGGGTGGGAGCGGCTGACCTCGATCGCCACGGGGCTCGCCAAGCGAATCCGCGGCATCAACCGGTGCCTGTATGAGATCACCGGCGCGCGGCCGACGCGCGCGACGCTCCAGCCCGCGACGGTGACCCGCGAGCGGCTCGACCTTCTGCGCGCGCTCGACGACATCGTCATGCAGGCGCTCGAGCGGCACTCCCTGATGCGCATCGTCTGGCAGTGTCCCTCGATCCTGGTGCCGGTCAGCCTCGACGGACGCGGCCGCGAGCTCCTCGTCATCCGGCCGGTGCACTCGGAGCGCGCCATGACGGCGCGCCCGGCCGACATCGGTCCGGCCTGCGCTAGCACGATCGTCGAGGCGACGCGGCGGTTCGACGCCCTCGCCGGCGTCGCCATCGACGCCACGAGCAAACCGCCCGGCACGATCGAGTGGGAGTGACACCGCCATGCCGCTGACTCCGGGAGCCCGTCTCGGCCCGTACGAGATCGTCGCGGTGGCCGGCGCCGGCGGCATGGGCGAGGTCTACCGCGCCCGCGACACCCGCCTCGGACGCGACGTCGCGATCAAGGTCCTGCCGGAGCACCTCTCGGGCGACCCCGGACGGCGCGAGCGCTTCGAGCGCGAGGCGCGCGCCGTCAGCGCGCTCAACCATCCGCACATCTGCGTCCTGTACGACATCGGCTCCGAAGGGGGCGCCGACTACCTCGTCATGGAGCACCTCGAGGGTGAGACGGTGGCGGACCGGCTGCTGCGCGGGCCGTTGCCTCCCGACCAGGTGCTGCGCTACGCGGCGGAGACCGCCGACGCGCTGGCCAAGGCGCACCGGCACGGGATCGTGCACCGCGACCTCAAGCCGGCGAACGTGATGCTGACGCGCGCGGGCGCGAAGCTCCTCGACTTCGGCCTCGCGAAGCTGCGCGACGGCGACGGTCCGTCGGCGGGCAGCCCCGGAGGCGTCGTCGTGTCCGGCGGCGCGCCCGGCGGATCGATGCTGCCGACCGCGACGCGCAACCTCACGACCGCAGGCACGCTCCTCGGCACCTTCCAGTACATGGCGCCCGAGCAGCT
>DAINBU010000250.1:0-2196 GCA_036732755.1 Planctomycetota bacterium | reverse complement strand
CGTCGCCGCCGGGTCCTTGCCCTCGGCGAACTCGTAGCGCAGCGTCACGCCGCCGCGGATGTCGAGACCGAGCGTGAGGACCGGCTTGCCGTCGAGGATCGGCTTCACCAGGATCCACCCGCTCACCAAGGTGAGCAGGATCACGACGATCGCGCGGAATCTCAGGTTCAGGCCCATGTCGGGTTCCGGGGGCGGACGGCGGAAGCGGGGCGGAGGGTCGGCGACCTGCCGCGGCGGGGCTCTACGTGGTGGACGGCGGCGTCGGGTCGCTCAGCGCGACGCGGCGGCGGTCGCCGGCGCCGCGGCTTCGGTGCTCTCTCCCGGGACGAGCTCGGCGGCCTCGCCCTTCGCGTCGATGCGCTCGCGCATGCGCGCCGACTTGCCCGCGCGGTCGCGCAGGTAGTAGAGCTTGCTGCGGTGCACGACCGAACGCCGGCGCACCTTCACGTCGGCGACGAACGGCGAGTGGACGGGGAAGATGCGCTCGACGCCCTCGCCCTGCACGATGCGGCGCACCGTGAAGGTCGCGCGGATCCCGGTGTTCTTCCGGCAGAGCACCACGCCCGTGAAGATTTGGATGCGCTCCTTCTCGCCTTCCTGGATGCGCACGTGCACGTCGACCGTGTCGCCGACCCCGAACGCGGGGGGCGCTTTCTTCAGGTAACCCGCGACCGCGTGGCTCACTCGATCCATGGCTTTCCTTCCGTCGTCGTGCTGCGCGTCCGGGGACCCTTCTCGTGCGAGGAGAACAGGAGGTCGGAGCGTCGCTCTTCCGTGATCTTGCGCGACTGCTCGTGGCGCCACTGCGCGATCGCGGCGTGGTCGCCCCCGAGCAGGACGTCGGGCACCGCCATCCCGCGGAACTCGCGCGGACGCGTGTAGTGCGGCGCCTCGAGGAGGCCGTCCTCGAACGATTCCGTGACGGTCGACTGCGGGTCGCCGACCACGCCGGGGAGCAGGCGCCCGACGCCGTCGAGGAGGACCATCGCGGCCACCTCCCCGCCGGACACGACGTAGTCCCCGATCGAGATCTCGTCCCAGTCCATTGCCAGCCGCACCCGTTCGTCGATCCCTTCGTAATGGCCGCACAGGAGCAGCAGCGACTCGCTCGCCGCGAGCTCGCGCAGCTTCCCCTGGTCCAGCCGCCGGCCCCGCGGAGTGAGCAGCACGCGGTGCATCGCGCCGTGCTGTCGCTCCGCGTGCTCCACCGCCGCGAGGATCGGGGCGCACAGCATCACCATCCCCGGCCCGCCCCCGAAGGGACGATCGTCGACGCTCCGATGGACGTCCTGCGTGAAGTCGCGCAGGTCGGCCGTCGTCACGCGCAACGCGCCCTTCTCGACGGCGATCCGCGGGATGCCCGCGGACAGGAAGCCCTCGATGAGGCGTGGAAAGATGGTGATAACGTGAGCGTGCATCGCCAAGCCTGAGGCCGTGACGCGCGCCCTACGCGCCCGAGGTCGCGGCGAGAGGCTTTGCTCTCCCCGCTCCCGCGGTAGTCAAGCACGGCTGGAAAGGGCGAGGAGTCTATGGCGAGCCACGGGGCGGTCAAGCGCGCGCCCCCGGGAACGCGAGAGGATCGCGGGCAGACCATGTTTCGCGGGATCGTCGAGGGGACCGGCCGGATCGTCGGGAGCCGCGCCGGAGCGCTGCCCGAGTCGCGCCGCCTCGACGTCGAGCTCCCGGCGATCGCCGGCGCGCTCGTCCTCGGGCAGAGCGTGGCGATCGACGGCGCCTGCCTCACGGTCGTCGGCGTCGAGGGCGCCGCGGTCGCCTTCGACCTCGCGGGGGAGACCCTGAGGCGGACCAAGCTCGGGACGCTCGCGCCGGGCGACCTCGTGAACTACGAGCGGGCGATGCGGCTCGAGGACCGTCTCGACGGCCACCTGCTGCAGGGCCACGTGGACGGCACGGCGACCGTCGTCGCCTTCGACGAGCGGCGCGGCGACCGCTGGCTCGAGATCGAGCTGCCGGCCGAGCTCGCGCGCTGGATGGTCCCGAAGGGGTGCGTCGCGCTCGACGGCATCTCGCTCACGATCGCGGAGCTCGCCGGGACGCGGCTCGCGTGCACGATCGTCCCGCACACCTTCGCGGTGACCAGCCTCGCGCAGCGGCGCGCGAGCGAGCGCGTGAACGTCGAGACCGACGTCCTGATCAAGTGGCTCGAGCGCCTGCACGAGAGCAGTCGCGGCCGGC
>DAINBU010000249.1:0-2219 GCA_036732755.1 Planctomycetota bacterium | reverse complement strand
CGCCGTCTCGCCCGGCGACATCCTCGGCCTGGTCGGCCCCAACGGCGCCGGCAAGACGACGACGCTGCGCGCGATCGCCGGCGTGCTGCGGCCCGGCGGCGGGACGATCCGCGTCGGCGGCTTCGACGTCGTGAAGGAGCCGCGGCAGGCCAAGCGGGAGCTCGCGCTCGTCCCCGACACGCCCAATCCCTACGAGCTGCTCACCGTGCGCGAGCACCTCGAGTTCGTGCGGCTGGCCTACGGCGCGACGCGGGACGGCCGCGACCCCGAGGAGCTGCTGGCGAAGTTCGAGCTGGAGGACAAGCGCGACGAACTGTGCGGCTCGCTCTCGCGCGGGATGCGGCAGAAGCTCGCGATCTGCTGCGCGCTGCTGCACCGCCCCAAGGCGCTCCTGCTCGACGAGCCGCTCACCGGTCTCGATCCGTACGGGACGCGCGTCATGCGCGAGGCGATCCTCTCCGCCGCGGCCGAGGGCGCGGCGATCATCGTCTCGTCGCACCAGCTCGAGCTGGTCGAGCGGCTCTGCACGCGCGTGCTCATCGTCCAGCGCGGCCGGAAGGTCGTGGAGGGGACGCTCGAGGAGATCCGCGAGGTCGCGGCGCTCGCGCCCGACGCGACGCTCGAGGAGGTCTTCTTCCACTTCGTCGAGGAGTCGCGGTGAGCGTGCCGCTGCTCGCGCTCTGGTGGCTCGGCCAGCGCGCCTGGCTGCGCCACCAGGTCCGCCGGCCGCGCCGCCTGCTCGTCATCGTCGTGGTGATCGGGCTGCTCGTGCTGCGCGTGGTGACCATCCGCCAGCACGCGCCCCTGCTCGGGAGCGACACGCAGTCCCCGCTCCTGCTGCTCGGCTCGATGCTGTTCCTGCTCTCGGTGGCGTCGGGCTTCCTGCAACAGGGGCCGCGCTTCGCGCCGGCCGACGTCGATTTCCTCTTCCCGGCGCCGGTCTCGCCGCGCGGGCTGCTCCTGTTCCGGCTGCTGCACCTGTGGCCGGCGGCGCTGCTCTCGAGCGCGTTCGTCGTCCTCATGTTCGGCGACACCGTCGGCTCGCCGTGGCGTGTCTTCGTCGGGCTCGGCGCGCTGCAGGTGACGGCGCTCCACCTGCAGCTCCTGGTCTCGATCCTGCTCACGCGCGCCGACGACGCCGTCGCGAAGCGGCTGCGCGGCGGCGCGCGCGTCGTCCTGCTGCTCGTCCTGTTCGCCGGCGTCTTCGCGCTGATCGCCGCGATCAGCGAGCACGGCGGCCCCGGCGCGGTGATCGCCGAGGTGGCGCGCTCGCCGGCGGCGCGCGTGCTGATCTTCCCGGCCACCGCGTGCGCCGACTTCGTGGCCGCCGACACGGCGGCGCGCACGCTGGTCGCGCTGCTGCGCCTCGCGCTCGGCGTGGCCGGGACCTTCGCGCTGCTGATGGTCCCGGAGATCGACTTCCGGGAGGAGTCGATCGACACGACGGCGCGCGTCGCGCGGCTCCTCGCGCAGCGGCGGCGCGGCGAGACGGTCATCGACCTCGACGGCCGCCGCGTCGCGTCGCGCACCGGCCGCGCGACGCGCCTCTTCTCGGGCGCGGGCGCGATCCTCTGGAAGAACTCGATCGTCCTCTCGCGCTCGCTGCGTACAGTCGTGCCGGGCATCCTCTTCGGGCTGCTCTTCGTCCTGCCGGCCCTCTTCGCCTCGCGCCGCGACGTCCTCGGCGTCTTCCCGGCCATGATGGCGATCACGATGGCGACGCTGTTCGGCTCGAACGCCTTCAACTTCGACCTGCGCCGCGAGGTCGAGCGCATCGACTCGTTGCGCGCGCTGCCGCTGCCGGCGGCGGCGATCGTGCTCGCCGAGCTGGTGACGCCGTGGGTGCTGAGCGTCGGGTTGCAGGAGCTGCTGGTCGCGACGGTCGTCCTCACCGTCGACGTCGACCGCGAGTGGTTCGGCGCGCTCGCGCTCGCCCTGCCGATCGTCACCGCGGTCCTCGTCGTGATCGACAACCTCTCCGTCTTCCTCTTCGCGCCCAAGCCGGGCAGCGCCGACGCGCGCGCCGGCGCCGGCAGCGGCGCCGGATCGCCCGCCCAACTGCTGCGCGTCCTCGTCTGGTTCGTCGCGCTGCTGCCGGCGGCCGGCGCGCTCCTGGTCGCCCGCCTCCTCGACGCGCGGCACTGGGTAGGCCTGACCGCCGCCGCCGCCGTCGAGCTGCTGGTCGCGGTGGCGCTCTTCGTCGCGCTCGTGCGCTGCTT
>DAINBU010000248.1:0-2436 GCA_036732755.1 Planctomycetota bacterium | reverse complement strand
AGGCGGCACGATCGCGCTGTTGTCGTTCAGCCGCGAAGTGCACCACGAGGTCGAGCTCGTGGTCCGGATCGGGAGCGGCGGCGCCCGCCTCTCGCCGGCCGCGGCGGCGCACGCCGTCGACGCCTGCGCGGTCGGCATCGACCTCACGGCGCGGGACCTGCAAAGCGAAGCGAAGAAGCGCGGCGAGCCGTGGGCGGTCGCGAAGGGGTTCGACGGCTCGGCGCCCGTCTCTCCGTTCGTGCCGGTCGACGATCCCGCGGAGCTCGCCGCGTGGGAGCTCGCGCTCGCCGTCAACGGGGTGGCGCGCCAGCGCGGCAGGATCGCGCAGATGACGCTGCCCCTCCCCGAGCTGGTCGCGTTCGTCTCGTCGCGCTTCCGCCTGGTCGCAGGAGACCTGATCTTCACAGGCACGCCGGCGGGGGTCGGCGCGGTGCGCGCCGGAGACGCGGTGGTCGCCACGCTCGGGCCGGCCGGCGCCGCCGCTCCCCGGAAGGCGCGCCTCGAGGTCCGCTTCACGGCGCCGCTCGACGGTTGAGATCCTCGGGGTTCCAGCGCTCCGGAGCGGGCGGCTCCCGTGAGACCCTTCAAGGCTTCTTCACGGCGCCTTCACACGCCGCGCGTAGCGTCCGTAGCGAGTCGGAATCGAACCCGAGTCGCAAGGAAGGAAACCACGATGAACGTCCGCAGCTCCTGGCTCGCGCTCGCAGCATGGGGCCTGGTCGCCCTGCCGGCGCTCCCCGCGCTCGGCCAGAGCACCGCCCGCGGCCCCGACGGGCAGACGCCCGCCCCGACGGCGAAGGCGCTGACGAAGGAGGCCGAGGAGAAGGTCTCGGTCGACGAGACGATCGGCACCTACAAGCCGGTGTCCGGGATCACCGGCAACCTGAGCTCCGTCGGCTCCGACACTCTCAACAACCTGATGACGATGTGGGCGGAGAGCTTCAAGGGGCTCTACCCCAGCGTCCGCATCCAGATCGAGGGCAAGGGCTCCGCCACCGCGCCGGCGGCGCTGATCGCCGGCACCGCGCAGCTCGGCCCGATGAGCCGCGAGATGAAGCCGACCGAGAGCGACGAGTTCGAGAAGAAGTTCGGCTACAAGCCGACGCTCGTGAAGGTCGCGATCGACGCGCTCGCCATCTACGTCCACAAGGACAACCCGATCCAGAAGCTCACGCTCGCGCAGGCCGACGCGATCTTCGGCAAGCAGCGCAAGCTCGGCGCGGCGAAGGACATCACGACCTGGGGCGACCTCGGCCTCACCGGCGAGTGGGCGGCGCTCCCGATCAGCATGTACGGCCGCAACTCGGCCTCCGGCACCTACGGCTTCTTCAAGGACCACGTGCTGAAGAACGGCGACTACAAGGACACGGTGAAGGAGCAGCCCGGCTCCGCGTCGGTGGTGCTGAGCGTCACCGAGGACCGCGGCGGCGTGGGCTACAGCGGCATCGGCTACCGGACCTCGGGCGTGCGCGCCGTGCCGCTCGCCAAGGACGACGCGACCGAGCCCGGCACCGTCGGCTCCGCGTCGGTCTACGCCAACAAGTACCCGATCGCGCGATACCTCTACGTCTACATCAACAAGGCCCCGAACAAGCCGCTCGACCCGCTGGTGAAGGAGTTCCTGACGTTCGTGCTGAGCCAGCAGGGGCAGCAGGTCGTCGTGAAGGACGGCTACTTCCCACTGCTCTCCAAGGACACCACCGCGGAAACCCAGAAGCTCCAATGAGCGCGTGATCCTCGCGCGCGAATCCCCCTCCGTGCGCCCGGGACCCGCACCGGTCCCGGGCGCAGCTTCCTTCCGGGACGACCGCGGCCGCACTCATGCCGACCACCCTCGAGCGCAGCCACGACGGTCCGAATCGGGCCGCTGAGGCGGCGGCTTCGCCGCGCGGCGGGCCGTCGCGGCGGCTGAGGACGCGGCGGCGCCGCGACAGCCAGGCGCGCATCGTCGTCGTGAGCGGCGGCGTCCTGATCATCGCGGGCGTGCTCGGGATCCTCCTGTTCCTGGTCGTCGAGGTCGTGCCGCTGCTGGCGCCGGCCAAGGTCGTCGCGCACGCGCCGGTGGCCGGACCGGCGAGCGCGCCGCTCGGCGTGCTCACCGACGAGTCGCGCACCTTCGTCGCGCTGCTCGGCAGCGACGGCGTCGTGCGCGTCGTGCGCGGCGACGACGGGTCGCTCGTCGCCGAGAAGGCGCTCGCGAAGCCGGCGGCGCGGCCGGCGGGCGGCGCGACGCTCGGCAACGCCGGCTTCGTCGTGGGCGACGATCGCGGCGGCGTCGTGACCGTCGCGATCGCGTTCGAGACGGCGCCTAGCGTCCGGCGCAGTCAAGCCGCGCACGCCATGGCGCGCCATCGGCGTTCGACGCGAGACGTCAGCGCCGGATAGATGATGGCGTGGCGCGCGGGCCAGATGGCGGCCATGTAGAGCCGCGTGAAG
>DAINBU010000247.1:0-2472 GCA_036732755.1 Planctomycetota bacterium | reverse complement strand
CGCGCGCCGTCGGCGGTGCGCCGCTTCGAGCGCGCGAAGGCGATGGAGCTCTGGCAGAGCGACATCACGAGCTTCCGGCTCGGGCGCCATCGCGAGCGCGCGTACCTGACGGTCTTCCTCGACGACTACAGCCGCTTCGTGGTGAGCTTCGCGCTGCACCTCACCCAGAAGAGCGAGCTCGTGCTCGAGGCGCTGAAGGACGGGATCGCCCGCTTCGGCAAGCCGCGCGAAATCCTCACGGACCAGGGCCGCCAGTACTTCTCCTGGCGCGGGAAGAGCGAATTCCAGCACCTGCTGCATCGCGAGGGCATCCGCCACGTCGTCGCGCGCTCGCACCATCCGCAGACCGTCGGCAAGTGCGAGCGGCTGTGGGAGACGGTGAAGTCCGAGCTCTTGGACCGCGTCGAGCTCGAGGACCTCGCGGACGCGCGCACGCGCCTCGCTCATTTCTTCGCGCACTACAACCACTTCCGGCCGCACCAGGGGATCGATGGCCTCGTGCCGGCGGACCGCTTCTTCGGCATCGAGGACGCGCTGCGGCGGATGCTGGAGCAGCAGATCTCGAAGCACGAGCTCGGGCTCGCGCTGCACGAGAAGCCGCCGCCGGCGGTCTACCTCTTCGGGCAGATCGGCGACGAGCAGGTGGCGCTGCACGGCGAGCGCGGCCGCGTGGTGATCCAGACGTCGGGCGGCGGCCCGCGGGAGCTCCCCGCGCAACACGTCGAGCTCACGAGCGTGCGCGCGCCGGCGCTGGAGCGCGCGCACGAGCCGGCGACCGTGGACGCGCCGCCGCCCCCGATCGGAACGCTCGCCCCGCCCGTGGCGCCGCTCGCGCGAGCGCCGCTCTCCCTTGGCCCCACTGCGGAGACCCGCGATGAACGCCCCCTCCCTCTCGTCGAGCACGCTCTTGTCCGAGACATCGTCGCTGGAGACGCCGTCGCGGCGGACGCGCCACTCGCGCAAGCGCGCGCACTTTCTGACGGTGCCGAAGATGCCGCTGCCGGTGCGTGCGCTGTGGGATCAGGCGAGCCCCGAGGAGAAGATGGCGGCGCACCGCACGTGCAGCGTGATGCTGCAGCACTGGCTGGGGGATCTCACGAAGGCGCAGGCGGCGCTGGAGCTCAAGATCCCGCCGCTGCGCGTGTGGCAACTGAGCCAACAGGCGCTCGCGGGGATGGTGGCGGGACTCTTGAAGCAGCCGCGCGGACGCCGCAGTGGAGGGACGCCGATGCCGCAGAACCGCGAAGAGGACCCGAGGTGGCTCAAGGCGAAGGTGAAGGAGCTCGAGCGCAAGCTCAAGATCGCGGAGGACGTGATCGCGCTCCTGCGGCAGATGCCGGCGCAGGGGAAGCGGCGCGAGGAGAAGGACACGATGCCGAAGGCGGAGGCCGCGAGGGCGGAACCCAGGGAGGGCCAACGGAGCGTCCCGGAGCGAGCGGTGACGCCCTCCGGGACGCGCAAACCGACGCGACCCCCGAGTCCGAGCAGCGATCCGGGGCTGGCTGATGGAGCCGGACCGAATCCGACGGCGTGAGCGGCGCTACCTCGCCGACTTGCTGGGAGTGAGTCTGCGCACGCTCGAGCTGTGGGCGGACGCGCGGCGCGGTCCGTCGCTGCGTCCTCCCGGTCGGCCGGCGAAGAGTGCGTCCGAGCGGCGATGCGCGCTGCGTCTCGTGCGCGGCGAGCTCGATCGCCAAGGCCGGAGCAGTGGCTGGCGGCCGGTCGAGCGCGGGCTCAGCGGGCGCGTGTCGACGCGCGAGGCACAGGAGGGCGTGCGCGCGTGGAAGCGTCGCTGGCGGTGCCGCGCCCGCCGCGCGCGCGCGCAGCGGCGCGTGCACGTCGAGGTCCTCGCGCGCGATGCGCTGTGGGCGCAGGATGCGACGCAGGTCGGGCGCGTGGACGGCCGTGCCGTCCAGGCCGAGGTCGTGCGCGACGTGGCGTCGGACGCGACGGAGGTGCCGCGCATCGGACCCGCCGCGAAGGGCGCCGAGGTGCGCGACGTGCTCGCGACGGTGGCGGAGGAGCGTGGCGCGCTGCCCCTCGTGCACGCGATGGACAACGGCAGTCCCTACTGCGAGGGCGAGACCCGGCGCTGGCTCGCGGAGCGGAAGGTCCTCGTGCTACGCAGCTTGCCGCACGTGCCGCAGCACAACGCCTTCGCCGAGCGCGCGCACGGCGAGCTCAAGGCGGAGAGCGGACTCGCGAGCGACACGGTGCTCGCGAGCACCGGGGAGGCGAGCGTCGCTCTCGAGGCCGCGTGCATCCGCCTCAACGTCGCCCGCTGCCGGACGTCCCGCGGCGGCCGCACGGCGCGCGAGCTCGACCACGCCCTACCTCGGGCCCAGGACCTGGTGAACCGCGATATTCCAACTGGAGCGACTCAACATCTCACGGGTGTTCGTGTACCCCGACGTGAGAAAGCCGCGAAACATGTCCAAGGCGAGCCTGATGTCTCCGTGAGCACACGCCTCG
>DAINBU010000246.1:0-2547 GCA_036732755.1 Planctomycetota bacterium | reverse complement strand
CCACCTCGGCGGGGAGGACCTCGCCGCGGCGGTGGCCAGCCGGGAGATCGACGGCGCCGAAGCGTCGCTCGGCACCAACTCGGCTGACGAGGGCGAGAGCTTCCTGACGGCCAACGTCGTCCTGTTCGCGCCCGGACGGCGCTTATCGGACGACCTCATGGCGAAGGGGGCCCACATCAAGCTCATGCAACTGTGGAGTTCCGGCTACGACAAGTTCAATTTGGCTGGAGCGCGGAAACACCACGTTCCTGTCGCGAACAATGGCGGTGCGAACTACGCGCGCGTTTTCGTCGATCCGCAGTTCGTGGAGGCGCTGCGGCTGACGGCGCGCTTCGTCGGCCTCGCCGTCGCGCTCGAGCTCCTGCTCGGCTTCACGCTCGCGCTCTGCTTGCGGCGCGACTTCCGCGGGAAGACGGTGCTGCTCACCGCGCTGCTCGTCCCGATGATGCTCTCGCCCGCGGTCGTCGGCCTGTTCTGGAACCTGATCTTGAACGGCAACTACGGGATCCTGAACCAGGTCCTGGGCGCGCTCGGACTCCCGCAGCCGCAATGGACGACCGACCGCGACTGGAAGTTCACGTCGGTGCTGCTGGTCGACCTCTGGATGTGGACGCCGTTCATGCTGCTGATCTCGCTCGCGGCGCTGAACGCGATCCCGGGCGCGCTCTACGAGGCGGCCTCGATCGACCGCGCCACGCCCTTCACGCAGTTCCGGCGCATCACCCTGCCGCTCTGCGCGCCGCTGCTCGGGCTCGCGGTGCTGCTGCGCGCAACCGACGCGCTGAAGCAGTTCGACCTCGTCATGGCGATCACCGGCCCGAACGACGAGAAGACGCAGACGCTCTCCACGCTGCTCTACCAGGTCGAGTTCCGCGACGGGAAGGTCGGGCTCGGGGCGAGCTTCGCGTGCATCGTGCTGGTCGCCGTGGTCGGCGTCGCGACCGTCTTCACGCGCTACATGGAGCGCTTGCGGGAGCGGCCGTCATGAAGGTGCTCCAGCGGCTGCTCCTGCTCGCCTACTTCGTGGTCGCCACGCTGCCGCTCGCGTGGATGGCGGTCACCTCCCTCAAGACGCGCGACGACGCGATCAGCCTCGACCCGCGCGTCGTCCCGCTCCCGTCGGCGGACGGCGGCCCGCACGCGCCGCTCACGTTCGCGGCGACGACCGACGCCTTCCGCCGCCTCTCGCACGTCCACGTCGGCGCCGAGGAGGACTTCTGGAGTTACCTCTGGAACAGCGCCTTCATCGGGCTCGGGTCGACGCTCGCCTCCGTCGTGCTCGGCACGCTCGCCGCGTACGGCTTCAGCCGCTACCCCATCGCCGGCGCCAAGGACTGGCTCTTCTTCATCCTCTCGACGCGCTTCCTGCCGCCGCTCGCGGTCGTCGTCCCGATCCTCTTCATGTACCGCGAGCTGGATCTGCAGGGCACCCACCTCGGCCTGATCCTGCTCTACACCGCCTTCAACCTCTCGCTCTCCGTCTGGCTGATGAAGGGATTCATCGACGAGATCCCGCGCGCGTTCGAGGAGGCGGCGCTCGTCGACGGCTACACGCGGCTGCAGGCGTTCGCGCGCGTGATCCTGCCGCAGGCGCGCACCGGCATGGCGGTCACCGCCGTCTTCTGCCTCATCTCCGCCTGGAACGAGTACGGCTTCGCGATGACGCTCAACAGCTCGGGCGCGCTCACCGTGCCGGCCTACTTCGCGGGGCTGCAGGGCAACATCGACGGGATGCCGTGGCCGCAGATCGCGGCGGGCGCGCTGATCTTCGTCGCGCCGATCGTCCTCTTCACCGTCGCGGTCCGGAAGCACCTGCTGCGCGGCATGACCTTCGGGACGATCAAGCAGTGATGCGCTCCTTCTGGCGGCGGCTCGACCGCGCGTCGCTCGCCGGCATCGCGGCGGGGCTCGCGCTCGAGCTCCAGCCGTTCTGGGACGGCGGGCTGCGCGCCGGCTTCTTCGTGCTGCTCGCAGCGGTCGTCCTCCAGATCGTCAGCTCGCACGCCGCCGCGTCCGCGGCTCCGGCCACGGCCGCCGCGGCGGCCGGCAGGGACTAGACGCGTGGCCTTCCTCGAGCTCGCGGCGCTCGCGAAGACCTACCCCGACGGCACGCGCGCCGTGAAGGGGATCGACTTCGCGGCCGCGCAGGGCGAGTTCGTCGTGCTGCTGGGACCTTCGGGCTGCGGCAAGACGACGACGCTGCGCATGGTGGCGGGGCTCGAGTTGCCGAGCGCGGGGACGATCCGCCTCGCCGGCGCCGACGTGACGGCGCGCCCGCCCTCCGCGCGTGACGTCGGCTTCGTCTTCCAGTTCTACGCGCTCTACCCCCACCTCACGGTCGCCGAGAACATCGCCTTCCCGCTCGCGTGCGGCGGCATGGCGAAGGCGGAGCGCGCCGCCGCCGTCGCGACCGTCGCCACGCGGCTCGGCCTCACCGGGCTGCTGCGCCGCAGGCCGCGCGAGCTCTCGGGCGGCGAGCAGCAGCGCGTCGGCCTCGCGCGCGCGATCGTGCGCCGCCCCGCGATCTGGCTCATGGACGAGCCGCTC
>DAINBU010000245.1:0-2668 GCA_036732755.1 Planctomycetota bacterium | reverse complement strand
CGCGCACCTCGCCATTCTTCGGCGTGAAGACGACCTCGTCGAAGACCGCATCGAAGTCGGTGAAGCGGACGCGCGCGGTCCGGCCGGGCACGAAACCGTCGAGGACGAACGTGCGATCGCCGGTGAGCTCGACGCTCGGCGGCGGCGTCGTCGGCAGCAAGCGGCCCTCCGCGTCGACGAGGCGCGCGACCTCGGAGGGGTGCCAGTCGAGTCGCGCCCGCTCGCCGACGGCGGCGGCACCGGACGCCTCGAGCTCGACGCGCCCGACGACGCGCGCCGGCATCCCGATCTCGACGCGCAGCCGGACGTCGTCGCGGTCGTTCGCGACCTCGAACTCCCTCGACGCGCGGCGGTGGTCGCCGAGCTCGAGGTCGATGCGCCAACGCCCCGCGAATAGGTTGCGCGCGACGACGCGGCCGAGCGTCACGGTCTTCCAGAAGTACCACCACCCCATGAAGCCCTGCGCTGGCGCGACGACGGCTTCCACGATCGGGAGCGGCGCGCCGCTCGCCGCGTCGACGACCTCGCACGTCACCTGCGCGGCGCGCTTGGGTCGAGTCGCGCAGCGCAGGACGAGGTTCTCGTCGCCGTGCTCGACCGTGCATTCCGTCGAGGGTCCGAACGTCGGCCCGAACGTCCCGTTTCCGGAAGGGGTGCTCGCGTGGACCTTCCACGGGGAGTGGGTCGCCATAAATTCGAAACGGCCGTCGGGGCCGGTCGCGATGCTCTCGGTCCGCATGGACGTCGATTGGGAGTAGTCGCGGAGCAAGCGCGAGAAGGTGACCTGCGCGCCGGGAATCGGCGCCCCGTCTTCGTCGACGACGCGACCGGCAATGCGCGCCGACTTCTCGAGCTCGATGTCCAAGTCGTAGCGCTCGGATGGTTGACGACCGGTCTTGGCCCGCCGATCGAGCTCGTCGAACGAGTAGTAGCGCTCGAACTTCCCGTGGTCCGCGACCGTCACCTCGAGGTAGAACGATCGCCACGTCGTCGGCACCTGCTCGAACGAAAACTCGCCGCGTTCGTCGGTCTCGACGTTCCGTCGGTTGGGATCGGCCGCCAGAGCCACCTTCGCATCGGGGACCGCGGTGCCGTCCGCATCGTGGACCCTGCCGGCGAGCGCGACGAAACGAGTGCGCGGCGCGACGACTGTGCACTCCGTCACCTTCGGTGTGTCGAGCGCGACATCATCGAGACGGCCGGGCTCGTGGTCGTCGGCTCGAACGGCGATCGCATAGGTCGTCGCGACGTCGCTGCGCGGATCGCCGGCGCCGGCGGCCGGAGCCTTGGGCAGCTTCGAGAAGTTCGCGACGCCTTCGGCGTCGGTCGTGGCGACGAAGATCCCGAGGAGTCGAGGATCCTTCACCCACAGGAACTCCTGCAGTGCGTCGAACATGCGCGGCTTGGTGAAGGGGTCGAAGTGCGGGATGGCGTCGACCGTCGCGCCGGCGACGGGCGCTCCGGCGTCGTCGCGCACGTGCACGCGAAGTGGCGCGGCCGAGTCCAGGAGGACCTCGACGTCGTCGACGACTTCAGCCGCCGGCGGAACGCGGAACCTGCCGATGGCGAGTCCCTCGTCGCACAGCGCGTAGAGACCCCGCATCTGGTCGGCGCGCGCCGACACCCGTTCGAGCAGCGTGAAGGAACCGTCCGCGGCGCTCGTTCCGGCGTACCGGGCGTATTCGATGTCGCCGGGCGTGATCGTCGGCGAGAACCTGCAGAAGCGCAGCTCCGCCCCCGCGACCGGCGCACGCGTCGCTGCTCGCAGCACGCGTCCGCGCACCAGTGTCCCACGCTCGAGCCGGATCTTGCCGAGATCGTGGTGACCATGCGCCGTCGGCGGCACGTCGAAGCGCCATCCGCCTCCCGCGACGAAGCCCTCGGCGAGCACCTCCCACTGCGCTGAGTAGGGCTCCGCCATCGGGAGGACGACCTCGGCGCGTCCCGACGCATCGGTGCGCGCAATTGCGAGGTGCTGCTTGGCAGCGTCCGGACCGTCGCGATCCAAGTACGTGATCTGGAGCGACGCGTTCGCGACGGGCGAATCGTCCGCCGACGCCACGACGGTCGCCGTGATGGCGACGCCCGCGGGCGGTGGAGTCGGTTGCGCGTCTCGAGCCGTCGCGTCCGCAGCCTCCTTCGCACGGGTCGCGTCGGCCGCGGCGGTCGCGTCCACGCTCGACGAAGTCGCATCGTCCGACGAGCGAGACGCGACGCCGTCGAGGCGCGCCGCCTCCCGCCTCGGCCCCTTCGCCGACCCGCTCCCGACTCGCTCCGGCAGCAGCCGCCACGTCACCGCCACCGCCACGACGCACGCGGCCGCGATCATCGACTTCGTCGCGAGGCTCATCGTCACCACTCCCGTTCCGACCGCCGTCGCCGCGCCCGCACCCGCTGCTGCCTTCGTCACCGCCGCCGAACCTGCCGCCGCCCCCTCGATCGGCGCCGCCCACGGCAACAGCAGCCCCGCCCACGCGTCGCGCCTCCCGAAGCTCGCGTCGAGCTCCTCGCGCAATCGCGCGAGCGCCCGCTTCAACCGCGTCCGCACCGTCTCGACCGGCACGCCGAGCCGCTCCGCGACGTCCTTCACCGGCAGCGCGTCGAACCACCGCAACAGCACGACGCTGCGGTACGGCTCGTCGAGCGCGAGCACCGCGGCGGCGACGCG
>DAINBU010000244.1:0-2678 GCA_036732755.1 Planctomycetota bacterium | reverse complement strand
AGTGCCGCCCGGGGCGCTCCTGCTACGACGGGTGATCCCGCGCCGGCGCATCCGTCCGACTCTCGCTAGATTCGTCGCGCCTTTGCCGAAGACTCCAAGGCCTGCCGCACTGAAAGCCCAGGAGCGCCTCGCATGAACTTCCGCCTCCCCTTCGCGGCCCTCGCGCTGCTCGTCGCCGCCGTCGCCGCATCCGCCGACGACAAGAAGTCCGCCGCGAGCCCCGGCGAGAACACCGTCAAGGGCGACTACCTCGAGGTGCGCACCTGCGACGTGTGGGTCGGCGCCTGCTTCGCCAACGCCGAGGTCGGGGAGACCGGGCGCGAGGCGACGCTCGCCTGGTCGTTCAAGTCGGGCCAGTGGGCCGGCGTCGACCTCTCCGGCCGCGCCGCGGTGCTGATCATCGAGGCGAAGCACACGCTCGGCGACAAGTACCGCTCGCCGCTGCCGGTGCGCGACGTCCTCCTGCTCGACGACCAGGCCAACGACACGCAGCTCGAGGCGATGCGCGCGTTCGTCAAGGCGCAGCTCGGCGAGCTGGCCGGCAACGTGATCGAGGAGCGCCTGGTCCCGATCACGCTCGAGCTCGACTGCTGCGACAAGAAGGGCTGCGCGAAGCTCGCCGCCGGCGAGGTCGCGCGCGCCAGCACGCGCTGCCTCGGCCACAAGGACTCGATCTGCGGCCACGAGGACACCTTCTATCCGCCGCTCACGGCGCTCAAGGACTCGCTCCCCGCCTTCACGATCGAGAGCGAGGTGAAGGGGACGCTGCTCGCGCACGACTGGATCGACCGCGATTCGCGCAGCGCCTTCCTCGGCCATTTCGAGATCCGCTCGCCCGCTCCGGCGCTGACGGTCAACCCCGAAGACATCCGCGCGAAGTGATGCGGAGCGCGTTCTTCGCCGTTGTCCTCGCGCTGCACGTTGGTGACGGCGTCGGCCGCGACGCGCCGAAGCTCGCGCTGCTCGCCAAGCCGGAGGAGGCGGCGCCCAAGCTCCCGTCCGCGCTCCCCGAGGCGTTCGCGAAGCTCCTCGACCCGCGCGGCGTCCGGCTCATCGGCGCCGACGGCAAGACGGTCTGCGACGTCTGGCTCGTGAGCGAGGTCGCGCTCGCCGCGAAGCCGACGGGCGAGCAGCGCGTGAAGGTGCCGACGCTCCCGTTCGGGACGCTGGTCGGTGCGCTGCAGGTGACGGGCGCGATGACCGACTACCGAAACCAGCCGATCGCCGCGGGCTGCTACGGCCTGCGCGTCGGCTGGCAGCCCGACGACGGCGACCACCTCGGCACTTCCGACTCGCGCGACTTCGCGGTCGTGACCGCCTTCACGCACGACAAGGATCCGGCGCCGGTCGGAAAGCTCGACGACCTCGTGAAGCTCTCCGTGCCCGCTTCCCCGAGCGAGCACGCGCTCGTGCTCTACGTCGCCGCGCCGGAGGGCGACGCCCCGAAGGCGGGCGAGCCGCGCCTCTGGAAGCGCGAGGGGCGCGAGGAGTGGGCGGCCGACTTCACGCTCGCCGGCAAGGCGCCGGACGAAAAAGAGCCGGGCGCGAAGGAGCCGGTGAAGGTCCGGATCGGCCTCGTCCTGATCGGCCACGTCAGCGAGTAGCCGCCGCGCGCGCCCCGCCGCCGTTCAGCCGCTCCCGTCGAGCGCGCTCGCGATGCGCCGGTGGAACCAGTGGACGCCCGACTCGGCGACCGGCGCGTAGCGGCCGCGCGGCCACAGGCGCCCGCGCAGCCCGCGCTGCACCTGCGCGACGGCGCGCTCGTCTTCCAATTCCACCTGATCCAGGCCGGAGCCGGCCCCCTGCCCGTGCAGCTGCGCGTCGTGCACGTAGGCGTGGAAGCGGACACGCGTGCGCGTCGGCGTCAGCGGCTCGACCACGTTGAGCGAGAGCCCCCATGGGTAGACGTTGAGCATCAGGTTCGGGAAGAGGCAGAAGTAGAAGGCGGCGACGCGCGCGCCGGCGTCGCGGTGGCCGGCCGGCAGCGTGAAGGCGAGCTCGTCGTGCGCCGCGATCCCGACCTGGAGCGTCCCGTTGGCGAGGTTCTCGTAGCGGTAGCTCTTCCAGTCGAGCTTCGCGGTGAGGCCGGGGTGGATGAAGGGGATGTGGAGCCCTTCGAGGTAGTTCTCGACGTAGAGCGCCCAGTTCGCGTCGAACTGGAAGACGCGGTCGTGCTCGGGCGCGGGCGTCCAGGTCGCGGGCACGAGCGCGCCGATCCGCTCGTCGACCTCGGCGAACGCTTGCGCGAGCGGCACGTGCGGCGCGAGCGAGCCGAAGAGCAGCCCGCGCCACTCGCCGAGCTGCGCGCGCGCGAGCGAGTCCTCCGGCCGCGGGAACGCCTTCGCCTCCTCGAAGCCCGGCGCGCCGAGGCAGCGGCCGGCGAGGTCGTAGCGCCGCCCGTGGTAGGCGCAGCGCAGCGCCTTCACCGTGCACGGCTGCTCGACCACGAGGTGGCCGCGGTGCGTGCAGGCGTTCGACGTCAGGTGGAGCGCGCCCGCCTCGTCGCGCGCGAGCAGCAGCGGCTCGTCGAAGGCGGGCGGCAGGAGCGTCGCCGGCCGCGCCTCCCCGCGCCCGGGGGCGGCGCCGTCGACCGGGTGCCACGCGGCGGCGAAGAGCGGCTCGCGCAGCGCCGCGAGCCACGCCGCGTCGTCGTAGAACTCGCGCGGCGGCAGCCGGGC
>DAINBU010000243.1:0-2691 GCA_036732755.1 Planctomycetota bacterium | reverse complement strand
GCGCGCCGTCCCCCAGGAGATCCACCCGTGAACGAGTCGCTCCGGTCGGACGTCTTCGAGATCCGGCGCGTGCTCGCGCGCACCGGCGCGTTCGAGGGCTATCGCGCGGCGCCGGTCGCGCTCAGCGGCTTCATCGCGCTCGCCGCGGGCGCGGCGCAGCGCCTGCTCCACCCCGACCCGATCCAGTTCGTGGTGCTGTGGGCCATCGCCGCCGCGCTCGGCTTCGGGATCAACTTCGTCGTGGTGGCGCGCACCTACGGCGCCTCGCCGCGCCAGTGGGAGCGCAGCCTCGCCTTCGCCGCGCTGCTCGACCTCACGCCGGCGATGGTGGGGGGCGCACTGCTCACCGGCGCGATGATCTGGACCGGCCGCATCGAGCTCCTGCCCGGCATCTGGATGGTCCTCTTCGGGACCGGCGTGATGGCGTCGCGCCGCCACGTGCCGCGCGGCTGCGCGTGGATCGGAATGGCCTACCTGCTCGCGGGGGTCGCGACGCTCGTGCTGCTGCCGGGCGCCGGCGCGCTGCGCGCCGACGTGATGGCCGGCACCTTCGGGCTCGGCCAGTTCCTGCTCGCGAGCGTGCTCGCGCGCGGCGCGACGTCCGACGACGCGCCCCGCCCCTCCCGCCGCGCGGAGGCACGCCCATGAGCCAGCGCGACCAGAAGGGGCGTTTCGCCTATCCCGAGCTCGACCGCGTCCTGCACGAGCGCGCGCGGCTCGGCATCCTCACCTGCCTGCTCTCGACGACGTCGTCGCGGGTGACCTTCAATGACCTGCGCGAGCTCTGCGACCTGACCGACGGCAACCTGAGCCGGCACTTGAAGGCGCTCGAGGAGGCCGACGTCGTCCACCTCGAGCGCGAGCAGACCGGCTCGCGCCCGCTCACCTGGATCTCCTTCACGAAGAGCGGCCGCAAGCGCTTCCTCGACTACGTCGAGGTGCTCGAGTCGATCGTGCAGAGCTCGTCGGCGGCGGCGCGCGGGCGCCGCGGCGACGCGCCGGCCTGGCCGCTGCGCGACGGACGCGTCCCGGCCTGACGGCCCGCCCGCGCCCGCATGCGGCTGCGCCTCGTCACCTACAACATCCACAAGGGCATCGGCGGCGTCGACCGGCGCTACCGCCTCGAGCGCGTCGCGGCGGTGCTCGCCTCGCTCGAGGCGGACGTCTGCCTGCTGCAGGAGGTCGACGAGGGGGCGCCGCGCTCGCGCGGCGACCGGCAGGTCGACGTGCTGGGCGACGCGCTCGGCTACCCGCACCGCGCCTACTGGCCGAACCACCGCCTCAAGGTCGGCCACTACGGGAACGCGCTGCTCTCGAAGATCCCGCTGCGCGCCGCCCACAACCTGAGCCTCACGCTGCCGCTGCACAAGATCCGCTCGGCGCTGCACGCGCGGCTCGAGGTGCCGGCACTGCCGCACGGGCTGTGGCTCTTCAACTGCCACCTCGGGCTCGCGGAGGCGGAGCGGCGGACGCAGCTGCGCCGGGTGCTCCACTGGATCGAGCTGCACGGCCGCCACGAGCGCGGCCGCGGCGGCGAGTCGGTCGTCGTGATGGGCGATTTCAACGACGTCTGGAACCGGCTCGGGCCGACCGTGATGGAGCCGGCCGGCTTCCGCGGCGTCGCGCGCTCGCCGCCGACCTTCCCGGCGTTCCGGCCGCTGCGGCCGCTCGACCGCGTCTTCGTGCGCGGCCGGGTCGCGATCGAGCAGTGCTACCGCTGCGTCGACGCCGTCGCGCGCACCGCCTCCGACCACCTGCCGCTGGTCGCCGACCTGCGCGTCCATGCTTGACGATCGCGTCGGGCACGGATAGGCCACGCGCAGCTCCGTCCCCGCGGAGAGGGAGAAGCCGATGGACCGCGCCCGCAACGCGCGCCCGCTCGGGCGCCGCGAGTTCCTCGCGTTCAGCTCGTGGACGGCAGGGCTCGGCCTCGCGACGACCGCCTTCCCGCGCGCGCTGTGGGCGCAGGTGCAGGCGGCGGGCGCGCCGCGCGTCACGCCCGCGATGATCGAGCAGGCCGAGCACCTCGCCGGCCTCGCCTTCACCGACGCGCAGCGCAAGCAGATGGAGGACGGCGTCAACCGGACGCTCGCCTCGATCGACGCGTTGCGCGCGGAGAAGCTGCCGAACCAGCTCGCCCCCTGCCTGAACTTCGACCCGCTGCCGCCCGGCCGCGTCCGCCCGCCGCCCGCGCCGCGGGTCGCGCCGAAGCTCCCGCCGCCGCCCGCGCCCGAGCCCTTCACCGATCCCGAGGAGCTCGCGTTCCGGCCGCTCTGGCAGCTCTCCGAGCTGGTGCGCACGCGCGAGATCACGTCGGTCGAGCTGACCGAGATGTACCTCGCCCGCCTCGAGCGGTTCGCGCCGAAGCTCCTCTTCGTGGTGACGTTGCTGCGCGACCGCGCGCTCGCGCAGGCGAAGCGCGCCGACGAGGAGATCGCCGCCGGAAAGTGGCGCGGCCCGCTGCACGGCATCCCGTGGGGCGCGAAGGACCTGCTCCACACCAAGGGGATCGCGACGACCTACGGCGCGGAGCCCTTCCGCGGGCAGCTCCCGGCCGAGGACGCGGCGGTCGTCGAGAAGCTCGACGCGGCCGGCGCGGTGCTGGTCGCGAAACTGACGCTCGGCGCGCTCGCGATAAGGGACGTCTGGTTCGGCGGGATGACGCGCAACCCGTGGAATCCGGCCGAGGGC
>DAINBU010000242.1:0-2744 GCA_036732755.1 Planctomycetota bacterium | reverse complement strand
GCCGGCCGGCCGCGGGGATCCCCGCCGGCGCGTCGCCGGCGGACTCGCTCTCACTGCTCGCCTTCCCGCTCTGCATGGGTGTCGCCCTTGTCGGTCGACTTCGCGCCGGGCTTCAGGCCAGTCGCGACCTCGAAGCGCTCCCGAGCCGGCAGCGAACGGAACTCGTCCCACGCCACCGCGGTCGCCCGCGCGTGCGCGAGCTCGAGCGTCCGCCCGCCCAGCGTCACCTTCACGTTGCCCAGCGCCGCGAACGGCTCGCTCGTCGTGAACACGACCAGGAGCTGGAGCGACTGCCCCGCCGCGAGCGCCGGAAGCGCGGAGGCGCCGCCGAGCGTGGCGAGCAGCGGCTGCGCGCTGTCCGCCTTCGCAGGCCACTTGGACGGCGGGAGCGAGGCAATGCTTCCCGAGCCGGCGCGCGCCTCGACCGGGATCCCGTCGCGGCCGAGCGCGAGCGTCCCCTCGCCGCCGAAGCGCCACACCGCCAGCGATGCATAGAGGTGGCCGCCCCCGAGGAGATCGTCGAGGCGCGCCTTCGTGTAGGCGGCGCGGCCGGCCGCCGCGTGGAAGGGAGAGAGCGTGACCAGCGTCGCCGCCTCGCCCGCCACCGGCTCGAGCCAGGCGTAGTGGACGTCGACGTCGCCCTCGACGCGCGACTCGAGCTGCGTCCCGTGGGTCGTGAAGCGGTCCGCGCCGTCCTTGCAGGCCGCCGCGAGCAGCAGCGCGGCGGCGGAAACGAGCGCGGCGGCACGCGCGAGCGCGCCGCCGCTGCGAATTCCAACTCGTGATGTCGCCGGTTCCGACGTCAGTTCTTGCTCGGCTCGTCCCACTTCTTGCCCTTGTTGTCGTTGTACCACTTCTGCGCGGCCGAGTAGTCCTTGAACTCCTGGTTGGTCATCTTCTTCAGCGCTTCGCGCAGCGGTCCTTCGACGATCGCGAGGTTGTCCTTGGCGCGGCCCTTCTGCTTGTTGTCCGACTGCCCGCTGGTCGCCGCGGAGCCGTACGTCGCGTAGGCCTTCACGAGCTCCTCGACGATCGGGCGGCGGACCTTCTCGGGCTGGTCACCGTAGAAGGCCAGTCCGTCCGCCGCGCCGGCCACGACGAGCGGCTCGCTGTTCTTCAGCATGTCGCTGATCGTCTTGACGTTGGCCGGGTCCTTGTGCGAGCCGAGCGAGCGCAGCGCGCCGGAGAGCACGCCCTTGCGCTTGGAGACGGACGGCGAGCCGAGCGCGCGGACCGTCGCCTTCTCGCCGAGCTCGCCCATGTTCATGAACGCGATGAAGACCGCCTCGTAGAGCTTGTTGTCGTCGTCGCCGCGGTTCGCGTTGAGGCACTTCTCGACCGCCGTCGTCACCTTCTTCTTGTCTTCCTCGCTGAACGTGGCGAAGTTCTTGGCGATGCCGTCGATCACCGTCGCGGCCTCGTCGTCCTTCTTCTTCTTCACGTTCTCCGCGAGCTGGTTCACGCGGTCGTCGACCGTGACCTGCGCTCGCAGCGTCGGCGCGACCGCCGAGAAGGCGGCGGCCAGCGCGAGTCCTCGGAGGGCGTGGCGGAAGCTCGATGTCGTCATGGACGTGGTCGATCCTTTCGGGGCGGGGGCGGGGCGTCGCCCGATTTCTTCGGCGGAGCCGGAGCCGGCGCGCTGCCGCTCCAGTCGGCGTCCTTCGCCTGGCTCCACCACTTGGCCCAATCCTCCGCGCGCTCGAGGTTCTCTCCCGAGAGCGACCGCAGCGTGAGGAGGATCGGGGTCTCGATCTGCTGGAAGGCGGTCTCGACGTCGGGGTTCGGCCGCTCCTTGGCCCGCTCGGCGCGCGTCTTCCCGTCGAGGTCGACGTAGACGGCGACCAGCTCCCCGACCGCGAGCTTTCGGAGCTTCGCGTCGGCCTCGCGGTAGTGCACGAGCGCGCGCGCGGCGCCGGCCACCACCTCCGCATGGATGCCGAGGGGCTTGTCCGGCTTGAGCCACTTGAGGAGCTCCGGCACCATCGCAGGGTCGTCCTGCTCCCCGAGCCCTTCGACGAGGGACGCGAGCACGGCCGGCCGCGCCTGGACGTGCTTCTGGGCGATGGCCCGCAGCACCGCCCTGCCCCCCGCCGGCCCCATCTGCGCGAGGCTCGCCGCCGCCCCGATGAAGAGCTGGTCGACGTCCTTGCCGTCGTCGCGGCGCGTCCCGAAAGCCGACTCGACGACCTTCACCACCTCTTCCTGTTCCTTGGGCGGGAGGCCGGCGAAGGCGCTCGTGAGCTGGTCGAAGAGACGCACCGCGGTCGCCGAGTCCTTCGCCTTGTAGGCGGACTTGAGCTCCTTCAGCGTCTCCACGGTCGAGTCGTGACCCGCGGGCGCGGGCGCGGCCGCCGCCAACAGACGAAGGTCCCCCGGAACGAAGGCGAGGAGGGCGGTGACGAGGGCGGCGCAGCGCGAAACCATGGCCGGCGATTCTCTCACCGTGAAGGCCGGTCCGTCCAATCGAGGGGCGCGGGCGCGCGGGCGCTCGCCCGGACCGCTTGCCAGAGGCGACGCGCGAGCGGCTCGGACGCGGAGAGCTCGAGCGGACGGCCGTCGCACTCGGCCACCGACGCGACGCCGACGCCGACACCGGTGAGCAGCAGCCCCGTTGAGCCCTGGAGGTCGCCGGGAGCGACCGGCCGTTCGACGACGTGCCAGCCGAGCGCCGGCGCGGCGCGCAGGATCGTGGTGCGCACGATTTTTGGCATGAGCCCGCAGCGCATTGGCGGCGTCACCAGCCC
>DAINBU010000241.1:0-2988 GCA_036732755.1 Planctomycetota bacterium | reverse complement strand
CATCGAGCCTTTTTCCCCTCCGCCCTCTCGACCCGCCCCCGCCCGTCGCGCGTTCTCGCACGAAGCCCTGCTCCCCGCGGCCTCTTCACCCGCGTCCTCGACGTCCGCTCCAGCTTGCCCGCCGGCCGCGCTCCCCGTAGGATGCCGCGCCCTTTTCGCTGGATGGAGGTTGCGCCGTGCCCCGGATCTGCGAGTTCTGCGGCAAGAAGACCCAGGTGGGCAACAAGGTCTCGCGGCGCGGCCTCCCGAAGAAGGACGGCGGCATCGGTCTCAAGACGACCGGCATCCGCCGCCGCACCTTCAAGCCGAACCTGCAGAAGGTCCACGCGATCGTCGAAGGCAAGGCGCGCCGCATCCGCGTCTGCACCTCCTGCCTCAAGGCGGGGCGCGTGATCAAGCAGATGAAGCGGCAGATCCCGGCGGCGGCGCCGGCCGCTACGGCCTGACCGGTCCCGACGCGCGCCGCGCGCAGACGCGCTGCGCCAGGTCGGGCCGGTTGCTGATGATCCCGCGCACTCCCCGCGCGATCAGCGACCGCATCTCCGCCGCGTCGTCGACCGTGTAGCACCAGAGCTCCTTGCCGGCGGCGCGCAACACCGCGGCCGTGCGCGCCGTCGCGGCGAACTTCGAAGTCACGACGAGCGAGCCGCGCGCGCGCGCGAAGCGGCGCAGCGTCGCGCCGGCGAGCGGCGCGTGCCGGATCGGGGCGACGCGTACGCCGGGCAGCGCGCGGCGCGCGACGGCGACGAGGTGGGGCGAGAAGGAGATCACCACGACGATCGCCGGCGCGCCGGCGCGCGCGCTCCGGATCACACGCGCCGCCGCGAGCGCGAGGCGCGTCTCGGCGGCCGGCGTGCGCTGCCGCTTGAGCTCGACCACCGGCATCACGTCCCGCGGCAGGAGCGCGAGCCAGCGCGCGAGCGTCACGATGCGCGCCGGATCGCCGCGCCGGCCCGCGACCGCGACGCGCTTCGTGACGAGCGAGCGCGTGACGACCGCGTCGACGCGCGCCGCCTCGCCGCACAGCCGCCGCAGGTTCGCGTCGTGGAAGACGATCGGCACGCCGTCGCGCGAGAGCTGCACGTCGCACTCGACGGCGCGCGCCCCCTGGCGCAGCGCGAGCCGGACGGCCGCCTCCGTGTTCTCGGGCGCGTAGGCCGACGCGCCGCGGTGCGCGATGGCGAACGGGACGGGGCGCGCTGGCGAACGGGACGGGGCGCGCGGCGGGCGGCGGCTCATCCGCCGCGCTTCTTCGCGAGCTTCACGGTGTACGTGCCGTCCGCGTCAGGCTTCGCGTCGGGCGCGGCGAACGGCTCGCACCGGCCGTCGTCGACCGAGACGATCCAGGGCGGGGGAGGCAGCCGCGCGAAGCGCGCGATCCCTTCGGGGCCGGTCGTCGCGTCGATCGTCGTCGTCTGCGCGGTCGGCGCCGTCGGCGTGTCGGAGGCGGCGACTCCGGCCTGCGGGGTGCGCTTCGTCGGGACGAGCACGCCGACGCGCGCTCCCGCGACCGCCTTCCCGTCGGGATCGAACACCTTCACGGCGAGCGCGTGCGTCGGCACGCAGCGCAGCTCGAAAGGGACCGCCGTTCCGGCCCGCGCCGTCGGGACCGGCGCGGCGTTGAAGCTGAGCGAGGTCCCCGCGCGCGCCTCGACCGACCACGCGAAGGTGGCGCGCTCCGGGATGCCGCGGAAGGTCGTCAGACCGTTGCGCGCGGTGAGGCGCAGGCGCGGCGCCTTCTCGTCGAGCACGAGCTCGACCTGCGCGCCCGCGAGCGGCTGCCCCGAGGCGTCGACGACGCGTACCACGAGCTCCCGTGCATCGGCGGGGGGCGCGGGGTCGCACTTCGCGTCGCCGCCGGGTCCGTCGGACGTTCCCGCTGGCGGGGTCGCGATCGGGAACAGGTCGAGCTCGATCGGATCGGTCGCGCCGCCGTGCGTCGCGTCGACGAGCGTTTCACCGAGCGTGCGCTCGCCATCGGCGGCCGTCGCCTGCACGCGCCAGCGCCCCGGCGGGAGGCCGTCGAGGCGGAAGGCGCCGCGCGCGTCGGCGCGGCCGGTCGCGCGGCGCGGGAGCTCCGGCGCGGCCGCCTCGCCGCCCGGCGCCGCGGCGGCATCGACGCGCTCCGCGACGACCTCGGCGCCGCCGAGACCTTCGTAGTTCGCGTCGACGGCCGTCCCCGAGATCGTCGCGAGCGGCACGAGGTCGATGCGGCCGATCTCGGTCGTCGCCCCGGCCGCGATCCGCGTCGCGCGGCGCGCCGCGACGTAGCCCGGCGCGCCGACCTCGAGCGTGAAGTCGCGCTCGGCCGGCACACTCTTCAGCTCGAAGCGGAGCGGCCGCTCCGCGTCGGCCGGCGCGAGCCAGTGGTCGGAGACGCCGTCGAGGCCGGAGAGCTCGATCGTCGTCCCTTCGACCGCCCGCCCGGTGCGCGCGTCGGCGACCTCGCCGGCGACGCCGCCGCTGCGCCGCGGCGCGGCGTGGACGGTGTTCTTCTTGGGAAGCTCCGGCTCGTGGAAGAAGCCGAGCAGCCAGAGCATCACGAGCAGCAGCCCGGCTCCGCCGGCGACGGTGAGGAAGAGGCCCGTCCTTTCCTCGTTGCGGATCATGGCGCGGCAGTCTACGCCGCGCGCGGTTGACTCATCGCTGCAGGATCACGACCGCGCCGTCGCGCGTGAATGCGAGCCAGCCGAGCGGCGTCGCGATCGGCGCGCCGACCGCGGCGTTCGAAGGCAGGTGGAGGCGCAGGCGCGCCTCGTCGCCCTTGGGGTCGAAGGCGCAGAGCACGCCCTTCTCGCTGCCGACGAAGAGCAGCCCGTCCATCACGACCGGCGTCGAGGTCGGCGTGGGGGTGGCCTCGACGATGCGCACGATCCGCTGCGCGGCGAGGTCGACGACGGCGATGCCGCGCCGCACGACGACGTCGGCGCGCGGCCACGCGACGCGCGGCGGGTCGGCGGGGAGGTCGTCGAGGTCGATCGAGGCGCG
>DAINBU010000240.1:0-3059 GCA_036732755.1 Planctomycetota bacterium | reverse complement strand
CGGTACTCGTACTTCTCCACCGCCTTCATCAGGCCGGTGTTGCCCTCCTGGATCAGGTCGAGGAAGGAGAGGCCGCGGTTGCGGTACTTCTTGGCGATCGAGACCACGAGGCGCAGGTTGCCCGACGAGAGAGCGCGCTTGGCCTGGTCGTAGCCGCGGTAGCGCGTCTCGATCACGGTCAGGCGGCGCTCGAGGCGCGTCGGCGTCTCCATGGCGCGCAGGCACCACGCCTCGAAGGCGGCCTGCGCCTCCTTGGCCGTGTCGCTGTCGCTGCGGCTCTTCAGCCGCTTCCAGCGCCGCTCGAGCTCGCGCCCCTTATCCCACTCGTCCTTGAGCAGGTCGATGAGCGGCTTCACCTTCTTCAGCTGGATCTGCAGCTCTTCGAGCAGGCGCGCGCACTTGCGGCGGCGCCGGGACGTCCGGCGCACCACGTCGGGCCGCTCGCGCGCCGGGATCTCGCCCTGGATCTGCAGCTCGATCTCCGACTGGTTCTTGAGATAGAGCTTGCGCAGCGTGACCAGGTTCTCCTGGAGCCGCTCCTGGATCTCGCTCTTCGCCGGCTCGGTGCCCGAGGTCGGGACCTTGAGCGTGCGGTCGAAGGCGAGCTTGCCGTCCTTCACGTCCTCGAGGATCTGGATCCCGGAGCGGACGCCGAAGCCGGAGCTCAGGAGGAGGCGGCGGAACGCCGCGCGCGTCTCCTCGATCGTCCGCGCCAGGTTGATCTCCTGGTCGCGCGTGAGGAGCGGGATCTCACCCATCTGGGTGAGGTACATGCGGACCGGGTCGTCGATCTTCTCGCTGCCGCCGGTCTTGGAGAACTTCCCGACGCCGACGACGACGGCCGGCTCGTCGTCCTCGCGGCGACGCCGCCCGTCGTCCTCCATCTCCGACTCGTCGACCAGCTCGATGCCGTTCTCTTCGAGCTTCGACAGCACGTCGTCGATGTTGTCGACCGCGTCCTCCGGGAGCTCCTGGTTGAGCTCGTCGTAGGTCAGGTACCCCTTCTTGCGCGCATTGTCGATCAGCGCGCGGACGTAGGGGTCCATGCGGTCGGGGCTGGCGTTCGGTCGCGTGGTCATCCGCTCTCCGTCGGGGGCGCTCGCCCCATCCATCTCTTCCAGATCAGCATCTCTCGCAGATCAGCATCTCTCGCACATCAGCTCGCGCCGCGGGTGCGGCGGAACGTCTCGTAGTCCCGCAGGAAGTCCTGCGCCGCATTCGCGTCGCCGGAGCTCAGCTTCGTCCGGTACTCCGCGAGCAGCCGCTCCCGGTCGTGCGCCTGCCTGCGACGCTTGAAGTACTGGATCGCTCCGTCGAACAGGCTCCCGGCGTTCTCGGTGCAAGCGCGTCGGTCTACCAGATCCAGGAGGATTTCCTGCGACTCCCGGTCACCGGAACATTCCGTGAGCAGTCCTTCCACGAGCTGCTCGGCGTCGGCGGCCGGGGACTGGGCGAGGCCCCTGAATAGCCGGGCTCTCACGGAGTCAACCAAGGTCTCCGCCGGGACCAGCTGGGCCGCCGCCGCCCGGAGCGTCGGATCCGCCATCATCGCGATCAGAAGTTCTTGTTCTGCAGCCACTTGCGCAGGAGGCACGAACTGTCTCGCCAATGGTTCCGGAGCAACTTTCCCGATCGTTCCCGCCCCGGCAGCGTCGCCCGCGCCGCCGCCCCCCTCGGCTGGCTCCGCTCCTGCCGGCGCACTCCCTGCGGTCGCCCCCGAGCGCAATTCCGGCGCGGGGCGGCGCGCCGGGACCTTTCCGTACTTCGTGACGACGCCGCGCGGGTCGAGGTCGAGCTGGCGGGCGACGTGGGTCAGCGCCTCGCCCTTCATGAGCGGGTCCTCGAGCGGCGCCAGCGCCTCGGCGACGGCCCGCGCGACCTGCATCTTCTCCTCGAACGAGGCGGCGCGTCGCAGGCCGTGCCGCTCGAGCAGGAAGTCGAGCGCGCCGACGGCGTCGCGCGCGGAGAGCTCCTCGAACGCCTCCCGCGTCGACCCGCGCGCGAAGTAGTCGCCCGGATCCTTGTCCTCCTTCAGCACCAGCACGCGCGCCGCGATCGACTGCGCGAGCAGCAGCGGAACCGCGCGCTCCGCCGCGCGCTTGCCCGCCTCGTCCCCGTCCAGGAAGAGCAGCGCGCGCGGCGCGAGCTGGCGCAGGCGCCGTGCGTGGTCCGGCGTCACCGCCGTGCCGAGCGCCGCGACCGCCACGTCGAGCCCGCCCTGGTGCGCGAGGATCACGTCGAGATAGCCCTCCACCAATACGACGCGCTCCTGCTTCAGGACCGCCTCCTTCGCGCGGTCGATCCCGAACAGCACGCGCCCCTTGCTGAAGATGGGCGTCTCGCGCGTGTTGACGTACTTGGCGGGCGGCGCGTCGGGCCCGTCGGTCATGCGGCGGCCGCCGAACGCGAGGACGTGGCCGCGCTCGTCGCGGATCGGGATGGTGAGGCGGTCGCGCATCGCGTCGTAGAGGGAGCCGTCTTTCTCGCCGGCGATCCCGGCCGCGACGACGTTCTCGCGCCGGTGGCCCTTCGCGACCAGCCGGTTCGTGATCACCGCCGAGCCGAACGACGAGCCACGTGCGACCGGCGCGTAGCCGAGCGCGAACGCGTCGACGGTCGCGCGCGTGAGCTTGCGCGCCTCGATGAGCTGCCGCGCCGCCGCGCCGATCTCGCTCTCGAGCGCGGCGCGGTAGAGCACTTGCGCGTCGGCGAGCACGCGCAGCAGCCGGTCGCGCTCCTCGCGCTCCTTCGAGGAGTAGGACGAGAGCTGGATGCCCGCCTCGTCGGCGAGCCGCTTCAGGGCCTCGACGCGATCGACGCGCTCGATCTCGCAGACGAAGGTGATGACGTCGCCCTTCTTGCCGCAGCCGAAGCACATGAAGTACTTGCGGCCGTTCGGGATGCCGAAGGAGGGCGACTTCTCGGCGTGGAAGGGACAGAGCCCGACCATGCGCGACCCCGCGCGGCGCAGCGGCACATAGCGGGAGACGACGTCGACGATGTCGACGGCCTCCTTGACGCGGCTGAAGTCGTCCATGCGCCCCCGAAATACGACGACC
>DAINBU010000239.1:0-3199 GCA_036732755.1 Planctomycetota bacterium | reverse complement strand
TGTCGCTTTTTGTGGTCGTCATCGTGGGGCGCCCGAACGTCGGGAAGTCCTCGCTCTTCAATGCGCTGGTGCGCTCGCGCGTCTCGATCGTCGACCCGCGGCCGGGCGTGACGCGCGACCGCGTCTCGGTGGTGCTGCGGCTCGGGACGCGGCGCTGCGAGCTGGTCGACACCGGCGGCATCGGCGTCGTCGACGAGCAGGGGCTCGAGGCGGAGGTCGAGGCGCAGATCGAGACGGCGATGCGCGGCGCCGACCTCCTGCTCTTCACCGTCGACGTGCAGACCGGGCTGACCGGCGCCGACCGCGCGATCGCGGCGCGCCTGCGCACGCTCGGCAAGCCGATCGTCCTGGTGGCGAACAAGGCCGACACGCCGGCGCTCGAGCGCGAGGCGGCGACGCTCTACGAGCTCGGCTTCGGCGACCCCTCCACGACGGCGACGGTGAACGGCCGCGGCATCGGCGACCTGCGCGAGCGGATCGGGGAGATGCTGCCCCAGGCGCCCGAGGCCGGGGAGGAGCGGGAGGTCGTGCGCGTCGCCGTCGTCGGGCGGACCAACTCCGGCAAGTCGACGCTGGTGAACCGCATCGTCGGCAGCGAGCGCATGATCGTGAGCGACGTGCCCGGCACGACGCGCGACTCGGTCGACCTCGAGTTCGAGCACGGCGGGAAGCGCTGCGTCGTGGTCGACACGGCCGGCGTGCGCAAGGAACACGCGATCACCGGCTCGCCCGACTTCTACGCGCAGGCGCGCGCGCAGCGGGCGATCCGGCGCGCCGACGTCGCGCTGTTCCTGATCGACTCGCTGCGCAAGGTCGGCCGCATCGAGCACACCATCGCGTCGCTGCTGCTCGAGTCGTGCAAGCCGTTCGTGATCGTCCTCACCAAGTGGGACGAGGTCTCCGACGCGAAGTTCGCGAAGTTCGCCGAGTACGTGCGCGACCGCCTCGCGTTCCTCCACTTCGCGCCGATCACCTGCATGTCGGCGCAGGAGGACGTGCGCGTCTCCGAGACGCTCGACCTCGCGCTGTCGCTCCACGAGGAGGCCGGCAAGCGCATGGGGACGGGCGACGTCATGCGCCTCATCAAGGAGGCGATGGAGCGGCGCGGCCCGCCGGTGAAGGGCGGGCGGACCGGGAAGATCTTCTACGCGGCGCAGGTCGACGTGCGCCCGCCGACGTTCGTCCTCTTCGTGAACGACGCGAAGATCGTGAGCCAGCCCTACCAGCGCTGGCTCGGCAACGTGCTGCGCGACTCGGGGCTCTTCGAGGAGGTGCCGATCCGGTTCCTCGTCCGGGAGCGCGTGAAGAATCCGGTGCGGTGAGGCCGCGCCCGCCCTTCCCTTCCGGCGCCGCGCTCGGAAGACTCTCGACTCTTTCCCGCCAAGAGGACGACCCGATGAACCGTGCGATCCCCCCGTCCGCGACCCCGGTCGCCCGCGCCCGCGCGCGGCGGCTGCGGGCGACGCTCGCCTCCGCCGTCCTCGTCCTCGCCGGCTGCGCCTTCTTCCGCGAGATCGGGGTGGGGGGCGACGAGCCGCACTGGCAGGTCGCGCGCTTCAAGGGGATCAACTCGGCGCAGGCGCTGACGATGGCGCAGACGGCGACGGCGCGCGAATACCCGACGCAGAAGATCGACGCCTACCTCGGCGAGTTCCAGACCGGCTGGATCTACGGCACGTTCGACTCGCTGCGCCGCCAGCCGCTGCGCCAGCGCGTGGTCGTCGAGGCGAAGCCGGAGGAAGGGCTCGTCGTCGTGAAGCTGCGCGTGCAGCAGGAGCAGAACCCGGCGTCGGGCTCGTTCCAGCCCAAGCCCGACGACGAGGGCTGGGAGCAGTACGTCGACGACGACCGCAAGGCGGTGCTGATGATGCAGCGCCTGCTGATCCTCCTGAAGGACGTCGCCGAGTTCGTGCCCGAGCCCAAGGAGGGCGAGTCGGCGAAGTCGTGAGCGGCGCGCCGCGCGCCGCTCAGGCGCCGCCGCTCGCCGCGCGCTCGTCGGGGTGCACGCCCGCGCCGCCCTGCCCGGCGGGGCGAACGCCCGCGCCGCCCTGATGAAAGAGCCAGGTCTCGACGCCCGCGACCGCGGCGTCGACCAGCGGCGCGATGGCGAGGCGCGCCTCGTTCGCCGCGACGTGCGCCGCGTCGCCGCGGATGCGCGGGCGCGGCGGCTGGAAGAGCGTGCAGCAGTCGGGCTCGTCGACGATCGAGAGCTCGTAGGTCCCGATCCGCTTCGCGAGCGCGATGGTCTCCTCCTTGTCGTAGGTGAGGAGCGGCCGCAGCAGCGGCAGCTCGCTCGCCGCCGCGGTGAGCTCGAGGTTCTCGAGCGTCTGCGACGCCACCTGGCCGAGGTTGTCGCCCGAGACGAGCGCGGCGAGGTGCTCGCGGCGCGCGAGCACGACGGCGATGCGGTGCATCATCCGCCGGTAGAGGATCGTGCGGTAGGACGGCTCGGTCGCCTCCTTGATCGCGACCTGGACCGGCGCGAACGGGACGAGGTGGAGCGCGAAGCGCGGCTCGAAGCGCGACAGCTCGCGCGCGAGGCGCTTCACCTTCTCGATCGCGCCGAAGCCGGTGAACTCCGAGGCGTGGAAGAAGACGGCCTGGACCAGCAGTCCGCGCTTCATCGCGAGGTAGGCCGCGACCGGACTGTCGATCCCGCCCGAGAGGAGCGCGAGCGCGCGGCCGAGGCTGCCGACCGGCAGGCCGCCCGGGCCGGCGATCCGCTCGTGGAAGACGAAGGCGCCCTCGGGGCGCAGCTCGACGCCGATCACGAGCTCGGGATCGTCGAGCCGCACGCGCAGCTGCGGGTGGCGCGCGAGCACGGCGGCGCCGACGCGGCGGTCGACCTCCATCGAATTCAGCGGGAAGCCCTTGTCGGCGCGGCGCGCCTCGATGCGGAAGGTCGGCGGAGCGGCGCCCGGTCGGCGCGCGAGCGCGGCGGTCGCCGCGTCGATCGCGGCCGCGCCGATCGCCTCGACGTCGGCGGCGATGCGCACCGCGGGCGAGAGCGAGGTCACGCCGCAGACGCGCCGCATTGCCTCCCCGATGGCGCGAGAATCGTCCGGCGTGTCGTTCTCGGGCGCGGTGACCAGGAGCCGGCCGTGCAGCAGCTGCGTCGCGCAGCCGGGGAAGGGCGTGAGGGCCGAGTGGAGGTTGTGGACAAAACATCCCTCAAACTCGTACCAATTGCCTCCCTTGA
>DAINBU010000238.1:0-3239 GCA_036732755.1 Planctomycetota bacterium | reverse complement strand
CACGTGGGGGCGCGGCCGGGGTCCGCCGCGAGCTCGGCGCCGAAGCAGGCGGCCGCGACGCTCGTGTTGCCGACGTCGAGTGCGAGGACGCGCACGCCGGGCCGCGCTCCCGCCCGCCTACTTGTTCTGCGGGACGAGGAACGTCTTCGTGATCTCCTTGCCCTTGCGGCGGATCACGACGTCGTACCGGGGGAGGTTGGGGTTCTCGCGCGCCCACTGGATCGCCTGGTTCTTCGACGTGACGGCGTTGCCGTTGATCGAGACCACGACGTCGTCGTTCTGCACGCCGTAGTTGGTCGCGAGCGTGCTCTTGGGACGGATGCCGCCGAGGACCACCTCGGGCTTCTTGTCGGCGCCGGGGCGCGACTTGATCGTGACGTCCTCGAGGAACTTGTCGCCGTTCTTGTTCATGCTGTCGCGGTCGTCCGACCCGACCAGGTAGCGCTCGTTGCCCAGCGCGATCGTCTCCTTGGCGTCCTTGTGCTGGCCGAGGTCCTTCTCGTCCTGGTCGGAGAGCGCGGCCGTCTTCCCGCCGCCCGGGCCCTTCGGCTTCGCGTCGCGCGGCACCTCCTCCTTGCGGGTCGGATGGATCTCGATCTCCTCGCCGCACCAGTTGAAGACCGCGGCGTTCGACTTGATCGTCTTGAGCGACCCGTTGAACGGCTCGGCGTCGTAGGGCTGCACGAGCTTGGCGCTTACCTGGAGGATGAGCTGGTCGGTGCGGGCGAGCGAGGTCGCCGAGTCGTCCTTGTACTCGATCACCACGCGCCCCCCGTCGTCGGGCGCGTAGGTCACCGCCTTCACGCGTAGAACCTCGCCGATCGGCTTCTTGGTCGGCTTCGGCGGCTCCGGCGGCGGCCCCTCGACCTTCGGCGTCTCCTTCTTGACGTAGCCGTTGATCGGGCTGGTCCAGAGGCGCGCGTAGTCGGTCTTGGGCGTGACGCCGATCTGGTCCTTCTTGATGGTGCCGATGGCCTTCTCGATGATGTCGTTGAAGTCGCTGCTCGAGCGCGACCGGTAGTGGCCGCCCCGGAAGTTCTTCACGATCGTCCAGAGCATCGCGCCGGCGCCGCAGGCGACGCCGAGCGTCGCCACCCAGGTCAGGGCCCGCCAGTGCCGCGTCTGCAACCGCATTCCCGCCATCGTCGCGTCCCGACTCCGCTTCGCCCGGCATCCCGCGCCCCGGGGAACCGGGGCCGCGCGAGCTTACCGCGCCTGCGCCCGCTCCCGGCGCGCTGCGCCTTCAGACGAAGTGGCTCTGCGCGCCTTCCCGGCTCCGTGGAAGTGCCGGCGCGGAGACCGTGGACGGAGGAAGACCGGGCGCAGGAGCGATCGGCTCCCGCTGTGGGGCTCGAGACGACCGTTTCCGCGGGAGGCTAGAGGCCTCTGGAGACGCCCGCGAACGCGAGCTTCAGCTCGTCGGGATTGTCTGCAGCGGCAACCGCGTCCTGGTAGCTGATCTTCCCGCCCGTGAAGAGCTTCTGCAGGCTCTGCTGGAAGGTCATCGTCCCGAAGAAGTTGTCCTGCGCCAGCGCCTTCGGCAGCTCGTCGGTCTTGCCGTTCTTCAGCAGCTCGCGGATGGTCGGCGTCGGCAGCAGCAGCTCGGTCGCCGGCATGCGCACCTGGTTGTCCATCGAGTTGATGAGGCGCAGCGAGATCACGCCCGCGAGCACCATCGAGAGCTGCAGGCGGATCAGCGTGTGCTGGTAGTCGGGGAAGAAGGAGAGGATGCGCTCGACGGTCTGCACCGCGTTGATGGTGTGGAAGGTCGAGAGCACGAGGTGGCCCGTCTCGGCCGCGTTGATCGCCGCCTCGACCGTCAGGCGGTCGCGCATCTCGCCGATCACGATCACGTCGGGCGCCTGCCGCAGCGAGTGCTTGATCGCGGTGGCCCAGTCGCCGGAGTCGCTGCCGATCTCGCGCTGCGACACGATCGAGTTCTTGTCGGTGAAGACGAACTCGACCGGGTCCTCCACCGTGACGATGTGGCGCGCCTGGTTCTGGTTCATGTACTCGATCATCGCGGCGAGCGTCGTCGACTTGCCCGAGCCGGCGACGCCGGTCGCGAGGACGAGGCCGCGCCGCAGCGACGCGAGCTTGGTGAGCTGCTCCGCCGGCAGGTTGAGCTCGGCGAAGCTCGGGACCTCGCTGCGGATGTAGCGGAAGACGATGGCCGGCATGCCGAGCTGGTGGAAGACGTTGACGCGGAAGCGCGCGAGCCCGGCCACCTCGTAGGCGAGGTCGACCTCGGAGCCGCGCACGAACGTCTCCATGCGCCGGTCGTCGAGCAGCGACGCGACCACGCGCAGCGCGAAGTCGCGCGTGACCTCGCCCTCGTTGATCTGCGCGAGGCCGCCGCGGATGCGGACGGTCGGCTTCGCGCCGACCTTCAGGATCAGGTCGGGCGCCTTGAGCTCGACCATCGCCTCGAGCAGTTCGAGCAGCTCCATCGCGATCCCTCGCCCATCCCGCCGGCCGGAACGTTCCACTTCACCGGATCCGGGATCGTCGGACTGCGCCCGCGCCCTTGAGCGCCGGAGGGGGGATCGGGAAGGTCTTTCCCGATCAGGCGGCGCCGCGGCCGGCGCCGGCCACCTCGAAAAGGCGCCGCACCAGCTCGTCGATCCCGCGGCCGTCGTGGGAAGAGAGCAGCACCGGCTCCCGGCCGGTGAGGCGCGCCACCTCGGCGGCGGGGAGCGCGCCGACGCGCGCGTCGACTTTGGAGAGGACGAGCAGCTCGGGCTTGGCGGCGACGCGCTCGCCGTACGCGGCGAGCTCCTCGCGCACCGACCGCCACGACGCGGCGATCGCCTCGGCGTCTCCGCTCGAGGCGTCGACCAGGTGGACCAGGACGCGCGTGCGCTCGACGTGGCGCAGGAACTGGTGGCCGAGCCCCTTCCCCGCGCTCGCCCCCTCGATCAGCCCCGGCAGGTCGGCGACGGTGATCTGCCGCCAGTCGTGCTCGACCACGCCGATGCGCGGCTGCAGCGTCGTGAAGGGGTAGTCGGCGATCTTCGGCCGCGCCGCCGAGATCTTCGCGAGCAGCGTCGACTTGCCCGCGTTCGGCAGCCCGACCAGCCCGACGTCGGCGAGGATCTGCAGCTCGAGCTTCACGCGCCGCTCGCTGGCCGGCGCTCCCGGCTCGCAGTTGCGCGGCGTCTGGCGCGACGGCTTTTTGAAAGATTGGTTGCCGCGGCCCCTTTTGCCGCCCTGCAGCAGCGCGACCGGCACGTCGGGCT
>DAINBU010000237.1:0-3280 GCA_036732755.1 Planctomycetota bacterium | reverse complement strand
CAGCGACGCGAAGGGGCGCGCGAGCGTCGAGGAGCTCGCGGTCGGCCGCTACCACGTCGTCGTCGCGGCGGAGGGGTACGCGGCGCGCGTCGTCGACGTCGCGGTCACTTCACCGCCCGGCGCGACGAAGATCGCGCTCCCCGACGTCGGCCACGAGCGGCTGACCGGGCGCGTCGACGACGAGCTCGGCCACCCGGTCGCGGCCGTCAACGTCTACCTGCTCGATCCGCAGGGACGGCCGCCGCTCGCGTGGGGCGACTGCGCGCGCAAGACCGACGCCGCGGGCCTCTTCCGCTTCGACGCGCTGCAGCCAGGCGACTACGTGCTGGCGGTCGAATCGCCCTACGGCCTCGCACCGACCGAGCGGCCGGTCACGGTGAAGGCGCGCGCCGCCGAGGGGGCGGCGAGCTCCGTCGATCCCGCGGCGGTCGACGTCGCAATCACGCTCGCAAGCGGCGTCGTCGTGCACTTCAATCCGGCCGGCCGCGACGTCCACGTCGAAGGGCCGTTCACGTTCCGCATCCGCGACGAGCGCGGCATCGCCGTCCACGACGGCCACCGCGGCGACTGCGTCACCACCACGACCGGCACCGGCGACTTCGACTTCCGCCTCGCTCCCGGCAACTACGTGGTCGAGGTGCACTGCCCCAACTTCGCCACCGGCACGGCGCGCTTCACCGCCGTGAACGACGCGCACGTCCCGGTCGAGATGGTGCCGCTCGACGGAGCCGCGACCGGCGGGAAGTGATCAGCGCCCGGAGTCGACGATCGGCCCGGCCCACTTCGGCATCGGACGGCCCGTCACGTAGTGGTGGAGGATCACCGGGTCGAAGTCGAGGTCGCCGGGCCACCGCACCGACGCGACGCGCGGGATCTTCTCTCCAGCCATCGCACTTTCACTCCACGTCAGAGGCAGCAGCTGCACGCCGCGAGCAGCGCGGCGGCTCCCGACAGGACGACGAGGCGCGCCGCGAGGTGCGCGGCGCGGCGCAGGGCGACGGTCGGACGGGACATCCGTGGACTCCGGACGAGTTGACGAGTGGAAGGAGGCGCGGATCGTAGCGCCGCGCGTCTACTCGTTCTTCTCGTCCTTCTGCGGCGGCTCGAGCTTGAAGCGCAACGCGAGGTCGGTTCGGCCTTCGCTCGGCAGCTCGAACTCGACGTAGTCGCGCGACCAGCGATTGCCATAGAGATGGACGCGGTAGTGGCCGGCCACCAGGCCGACGAAGTCGAACGTGCGCACGCCCTGGTCGAGCTGCAGCCCCATGCGTTCGTCGTGGAAGACGGCCGCGTTCTTGTCGTTGCTCGCGACGCGATAGATCTGCAGGTAGAAAGTGATTTCGCCGCCCGGATCGTCGACGATCTCGATCCGCCCGACGCACGGCACGCCGCGCGAGAGCTTGATCGTCTCGACGCGCGAGGACGGGAGCTCGAGGGTCGCGTTGCCGCGCCCCCGCTTCGGGTCGTTCACGCTCGCGTGGAACGTGCCGCGCCGCGGCAGCTCGACCTCGGCGACGCCGTCGTCGCCGGTCTGGCCCCACGAGTTCGAGTTGGACGAGTCCACGCCCTTGTTCACCGAGTTCAGGACCACCGTCGTGTGCGGCAGCGGGTTGCCGTCGGCGTCGACGACCAGGACCCGCGCCGTCACGAACTCGAGGTCGATCGTGAGCTCGTGCGACTGGCCCGGGTCGAGCTGGAACCACGTCCGGTAGATCTCTCGCCGCCCCTGCTTCTGGTCGCCCTGGGTCTCCTCCTGCAGTTCGACGTTGAGCCAGCCGGCCGCGACCTCGAGCGAGAAGGGCTCCTCGGGCCGGACCTCGATCGACTTGGCGGACGGCGGCGCGTCCTCGCCGCGCCCGAACACCTGGGTGTGCGCGTCGAGGCGGAGCTTCGCGGGCCGCCGCGCGCCGTGCACGCGCACGACTCCCGTGATCTTGGCGGGCGCGTCCGCGAGGCGCGGGTCGAGGTCGATGTCGAGCTCGGCGGTCTTGCCCTCCTCGAGCTCGACCGTGCCGCGCCGCAGCGTCGCCTGCGTCGGGATCCTCTCGAACGCCGACACGGCGTCGCCGCCGAAGAGGCGCGACGTCACCGTCCAGCTCATCTTCCCGGGCGCGAGCCCCTTGATCTCGAAGCTGCCGTCGAGGCCCGGCACGGCGAGCCGCGGGAAGAGGTCGTCCATGCTCGCGCGCGCGTAGTCGCGCGACTCGAGCAGGAACATCACCGGCTCCGCCGGCGCGCCGCTCCCGACGTGGACGCGGCCCTTGAGCGCCGCGCCCGGCCGCAGCTCGAAGCGCATCGGCGGCAGCGTGCCGCCGGCTTCGGACGGCAGGACCAGCGGCTGCGACTGCGGCGCGTAGGCGGGATGGAACGCGCGCACGGCCGTCCCGGCGCGCTCGTCGTCGCCCTTCTCCTCGGCGGTCGGCATCTCCGGCAGGCGCGCCTTGCCCTCCGCGTCGGTGCGCCGCGTGATCAGCGCGACCTCCTTGCGGCGGCCGCGGCCGGCCGAGACGCTCGCCCACTCGATCGGCGCCTGCGTCGCCGCGTCGACCACCTCGACCTCGAGCGTCGCCGCCGGCACGAACTCGAGCGTCGCGTCCTCGGACTTGTCGGCCGCGATCAGGCAGAGCGTCGATGCGCGCGCGAGGCCCGGCACGCGGCCGAAGAGCATCCCGTGCCCCGGTGCGAGGCCGGAGATGACGAGGTGGCCGGGCGCGACCGTCTCGATCTGCGCGGCCGGCACGCGCCGGGGCGGGGAGAAGGTGAGCGGCGGGAAGTCGTTGGTGAGGTTGAGCCAGAGCTCGGCGCCGGCGTCGCCGATCGGCGCGCCGTCCTTCTTGTTCTTGAGCCAGACGCCGAGGCTGCACGCGCCCGGCAGCGTCACGATCACGTCGCGGTCGGGGTCCTCGACCGCCTGCACGGTCGGCGTCTGCAGCGGGCTCGCGCGCGCTACGACCGACAGCGCGCCGGCGAGCGGCGAGAGGTGCTCGACCTTGAAGCGGCCGTCGACTCCCGTCGGCGCCCCCTTGAAGAGCACCGTCAGGCGCGCGACCGCGATCTCGACGCCACCGAACACCTCAGCGCCCGCGACCGGCTTGCCCGCCGCGTCGACCACGACGCCGTGCAGCTCGCGGCCGCGCGACAGTTCGATTGTCCCGATCTCCTTGTCGCGCTTGCCGGTCGGCGACGGCCCCTTGAACGTGCCGCAGAAGCCTTCGCAGTCGACGACCAGAGTGACGAGTCCCTGCGGCACGCCTTTGAGCTCGAACGCGCCGTCGGCGCC
>DAINBU010000236.1:0-3342 GCA_036732755.1 Planctomycetota bacterium | reverse complement strand
CGCGCGCCGCGCCGGTCCGCGCAGCCCGTCGGGCGGGCGGCCGCGGCCGGTCGGGTCGACGGCGAGGCGGACCGTCGGGAAGGCGAGGAAGGCGGCGACGGCGACGAGGAGCGCCAGCCCGATCCACCACGGACGCGTTTGCTCGATCGACTGCTGCACGCTGCGCAGCGAGGTCGCCTCGGTGAGGCGCTGGCCGAACTCCTCGGCAAGGCGTTCCGCGGCGGGCGGGCGCGGGGCCGCGCGGTCGGGCGTCGGATCCAGCGCGATCCAGACGTCCTCGGCGAAGCCGACTTCGACCCAGGCGTGGCGGTCGGCGGCGCGCACGCGCCAGCGCCGGTGCTCGGCGTCGAAGAGCGCGGCGCGGTAGCCGACGACGACGCGCGCCGGAAGATCGGCGAGGCGCAGCGCGAGCGCGCACGCCTGCGCAAAGTGCTCGGCGCGGCCGCGTGGAGCCGGTGCGGCGAAGAAGTCGAACCAGCGCTCGAGCGCATGGCCGGGGTCGACCTGGCCGTGGTCGCGGAACCACGCGGCGATCCGCGCGGCCTGGTCGAGCGGATCGCTCGCGCCCGCCGACGCGCGCGTCGCGAGGTCGAGCGCGAGCGCGCGCCCGTCGAAGTCGGGCGGGACGTCGAAGAGCGGATCACCGTCGGGCTCGCGCGGACGCGGCACGAGCGGCGGCGCGGCGATGCGGCCGAGCGCGCGCTCCGGCGCGGCGACGTCGTGATACGTGAGCCCGCTCGCGCTCCCGCCGCCGCTCGACAGGGGGCCGCGCAGCGCGCCGTCGGCGGAGAGCTCGAGCGTCTCGCCCTCGAGCCAGAGCGTCCCGGCGACGACGAGCCGCGCGCGTTCGGACGCGCCGCTCCCCTCCGCGCCGCCGCGCGCGGGCGCCCGCTCGAGCAGCGTGACCTGGAAGTCGATCGTCTCGCCCTTCGTCGCGCGCCGGTCGGCCTCGGGCCAGGGGACGCGGCGGTCGGCCGCGCCGTCGTCGCGATCGGCGAGTGTGCGCGCCGGGCCGCTCCGTGGCGCGAGCCAGACGAAGCCGCCCTGCTCGTGCAGCTCCTCCCGCAGCGACTCGCGCAGGTAGAGCGGCTGCGGGAGCTGCGCGGTCGCCGGCCCCTCGTCGGCGGCGTGGACCAGCGCGAGCGTCCGGTCGGGATCGAGGCGCGGCGCGCCGCCCGTCTGGCGCGCGAGCCGGTCCTCGGCGGGCGCCGCCGGCGGATCGGGGCGCGCGAGCAGGCGCGGCACGCGCTGCAGGAGCTGGTACGAAGCGATGGAGGCGGCCACGCTCGCGAGCGCGACGATCGCCGCGACGAGGAGCGCGCGGCGCGTCGACCACGAGGGCGGCGCGACCCCCTTCAGCCGTGCCGCGCGCGCGGTCGACCAGGCCGCGTCGGCCACCGCGGCGGCCGCCGCGAGCGCGAGCAAAAAGGCACCGGCCGGCGTGCTCCAGGCTTGCGACGCCGCGACGCCGACCGCGAGCGACGCGCACAGGAAGAGCGCCGCGCCCCGCCGGCGCGGCAGCGCCGGGCCGTCGAAGTCGGCGGCCGCGAACGCGAAGGGGATCCCGAAGAGCGTGAGCCACGGCGTCTGCAGCGGCCGCAGCGCCCCCTGCGTCCACGCGACCGCCGCGGCGGCGAGCGCCGCGCCGATCCCGGCGACCGCGATCCGTGCGAGACGCGGACGCGACTCGGCTCCGTCGCGCTCGGGCGCGAGCAGGAAGGCGATCGGGACCATCGCGATCGCCGCAGCGATCGAGAGCGCGCTGGCGGCGGTCGGCGCGCCGTACTTCGTGATGACGCAGCCGGCGAGCGCGGCGAGCCACGTCGTCCGCAGCAGGCGCGTGGCGGGATCAGACGGCATGGCCCGCCCCCGCGGCGACGCGCACGCTGCGATCGAGGAGCTGGAAGTAGCGGCGCGAGCCGGCCTGGATCGAGAGCACGTCGCCCGGCAGCCGCGCCTCGTCGATCGCGCCGAGATGGAGGACGACGCGGCGCGCGCCCGTGAATCCTGCCGGAAGGAGCGGAACGAGCGGCAGCAGCGGCGTCGCGATCGTCGCGTCCGTCGTCAGCGGCCGCGCCAGCGCGAGCGCGGCGAGGTAGGTGTGGAGGTCGCGGCAGCTCTCCGCCACCGCGAGCCGCGTCCCGCCCGACTCGACGATCGAGAGGGAGAGCGGGACGTTGCGCGCGCGCAGCGAGCGGACGACGCCGGCGGCGAAGCGCATCGCCTCGTCGAAGTCGCCCGGCCCGAACGCGCTCGCGCCGCGGCCGACGCGCGGGTCGACCAGCAGGTGGACGAGCGGCGGCGCCTCGCCGCGGAAGATGCGCACGACCTTCCTTCCGAGCCGAGCCGAGTGGCGCGCATGCACGCGCCGCTCGGGATCGCCCGGCCGGAAGTGCTTGAGCGAGTAGAACTCGCCCTCGCCCGGCCCCGTCGGTTGCGGGCGGTCGAGGCCGCGCGGCCGCAGCGCGAGCATCTCCTCGAGCGCCGACTCGCGCAGGACGTGCGGGCGCGGCAGCACCCAGAGGTCGGCCTCGATCTCGAACGTGCGCGCGAGCCGGCGCCAGCCGAACGGGCCCTGCACCGTGCATTCGAGCGCGACGCGCCGGTGGTGGCCGCGCTTGAGCGCCTTGACGCGCAGCGGCAGGCGGCCGAGCCGCGCCGGCGCGAGCACCGGCGCCGCGCCCGCCACGTCGACGGCCGGACCGCGCCCTTCGAGCCGGACCGCGAACGGCGCCCGCCCGCCCGGCAGCTGGTAGGGCGCGTCGAGGAGTCGCTCCTCGTCCTCGACGAGCCACGCGGGCGGCAGCGCGAGCAGCTCGAGGCGGTCGAGCGCCCGCCCGCCCGGCAGCGACGCGACGATCAGGAGCGCGAGGAAGCCGAGCGCGAGCGCGAGCAGCGGCGCGTCGAAGAGCGCCGTCGTGACGGCGACGCAGCAGGCGACGACCAGGGCCGCCTTCCCGCCGAACGACCACGAGGCGCGTGCGCCTGGCATCGGTCTACGCCGGCACGCGGACCCGCTGCAGCAGCTCGCCGAGCACGCGCTCGGCGGCGGCGCGCCCGCCTTCGCCGCCGCTCGCGACGATGCGGTGGGCGAGGACGGGGATCGCGAGGGACTTGACGTCCTCGGGCACCACGAAGTCGCGGCCGAGCACGCGCGCGCGCGCCCGCGCGGCGCGCTCGAAGGCGATGGCGGCGCGCGGGCTCGCGCCGAGCCGCACGCGTCCGTCGCGGCGCGTCGCCTCGACGAGGTCGAGCACGTACTCGACGAGGCTCGTGTCGACCTTCATTCGCTTCACGCGCTCGCGCTCCTCGAGGATCTCCTGGCCGCGCGCAACCGGCACG
>DAINBU010000235.1:0-3412 GCA_036732755.1 Planctomycetota bacterium | reverse complement strand
CCAGCAGCGCAACTCGTCAATGGCATCGGGGCGCCCGAGCCGGCAGCCGAGCAGCATGCGGAAGCGCGACGCCGACGGATCGTCCGCGCGCCACGGGACGTCGTCGCAGCCCACTTCCGCAAGGAGCTCGATCAAGAGCTCACGGATGCGCAGGTCGCGCGGAGCCGCGAGCGCGGCGGCGAGCGGCCGCGGATCGCGCCGCGCCCGCGACTGAAGCTCGGCGCGGACGATCGCCCGCTCCGCTTCGCCGGCCTCGACACAAGCTTCGAGCAGTCGATCGGATTCGAGGTTCGCGAGCGTCGTCGCATCGAGCCGCGTCAGCAGACTTCCGAGGTCGTCCGCGCTCTCCAACGCATCGCGCGGCAGGCAGGCGAGCACCAGCGCGCGGCCCTCCGCTGTCGTCTTCAGCGCTTCGGAGTATTCGGAGGCCGTCGCCGCGTCCTTCAGTCCGCGCACCAGCAGCGATTCGGGCAGGAGCGTCCGCTCGGCCGGCGGGAACGCGAGGAGCAGCGACACCCGGGATCCCTCCCGCTCCGACGCGAACCAGCGCGCGAGCCGGGCGCCGAGCGGCGACGCGATCGGCACGTCGCCTTCGAGAGGAGCGAGCAGCCGCGGCAGGAGCACGAGGTCGCCGTCGTCGCCCGATTCGGGGAGCGCCGCGAGGCGCTCGCGCATCACCGCAACCAGCGCCTGCTCGTCGACCGATGCGAGGTCTTCGAGGTCGTCCCGCTCTTCGGCGAACCGCTCCGCGTCGGCTTCGTGCTCGATGCGGCGCCGCAGCGCCGCGACGACGAGCGGCCGCAGCGAGGCGACCTCGGAAACGAGCGCCGTCTCCTCCGGCAGTGGCGCCGCGCCGTCGAGCCCCGGCGGCGCGCCGTCGAGGAGCTGCCGCGCGAAGGCGACCGCCTCGCGATCCGGGTCGCGGCTCGAGAGCGCCGCGGCCGTGAATTGGATCAGCCGTCGCCACTCGTCGAGCGGACGGAACGCCGACGAGTCGTCGGGCCGCGAGCGGACGCCGTCGTGCGACACGATCGCTTCGAGGTCCGCGGCGAGCTCGCGGTGGATCGTCCGGCACGCGACGGCGCGTTCGAGCCGCTCCCTCCTCACGGCGTCACGCGGCGCGTCGACGTCCTCCGCCTCGAGCGTACGCAGCAGGAGGGAGACGTCGAACGTCGGTGCGCCGCGACGCGCGTCACGGAGCCACGCCAGCGCGGCGAGCCGCCGCTCGAATCGACCGAGCGAAGCGTCGCCGCGCACCCAGCGCTCGACCAGCGTCCGCCCCTCCTCGGTTCGATCGAGCGCGTCGGCCCACGCGATCCGCGCGAGCACGCCGGGCTCCGGCAGCGGCGCGTCGGTGGCCGACCACGTGCTTCCCGCGAAGAGCCACGCGCGCTCGGGGCCGAGCAGGTCGAGGAACGCGTCGACTTTATTCGTCCAGCGCAGCGCGCTCGGGAGCAGCTGGCGGCGCGCCGCTCGCGCGACCTCTTCGTCGGGACACGCCGAGAGCTGCCACAGCGCACGGGAGCGTTCGCCCACGGGTTTCGCCGCCGCGACGGCCGCGATCCGCCGTTCGAGCTCGGCGCGCCGCACGTCGGGCGCGAGCCAGGCCGCGATCTCGGAGACGTCCGCGCGCGGCCGCTCCGTCGCGACCAGTCGGGCCCCTTGGGACGCCCCGGAACGGCCCGGCCGGTACATCGCCTCCGCCTGCGCCGCCGGCCACGCGAAATCGCCGGCGTGGCCGACGACGAACCGAGCGCGTACCGTCCGGCCGCGCGCCCCGTCGAGGTCCGCGAACGCCCACGTCAGCCGCTCGTCGTCGGCCGCGGCGCCGTCGGTCTCGCTCGCGTCGCCGCGTCCGACCAGTTCGCAGCCGGCGGGGATCGGGCAGGTGGCGACGAAGTAGATGAGGTCGAGCGGACCGAGCAGCGTGATTTCGAGCTCGAGCACGTCGCCGACGGCGCACGCGTAGGCTCCGCCGGGGCCGCGCTCCAGCGGCTCGCGGCTCGACCTCCCGTCCGCCGTGAACACGATGCGCCCGAGCGACCGCTCGACGCCGATCGGCGTCGACCACGGCGCGCCGTCGACGCCGTCGAAGGTGTTGCGTCGCTCGCCGATCGCGACGACGTCGCACTCGCCCTGCGGCTCGAGGACGATCGCCGTCGCGTCGCCGAGGTCGAGCGTCGCGCGCCACTGTGACGCCGCGTCGAGCGTGACGATCGTCTCCCGGCCACCCGCGGTCACGCGCAGCCGCTGCGCGGTCGAGGTCGCCGGCGGCGCGCGCCGGTCGCCGGCGAGCGCGCAGAGCGCCGTCGCGGTGGTCCAGGTCGTCCCGAAGCGGCCGTCGGCGAAGAGCCCGAAGAGCTCCGCCTCCGCGTCGGCGACGTCGGCGTCCGGCAGCTCGAGCGCGCGCGCGAGCTCGAGGCGATCGGCGGCGAGCGCCTCGGGCGTGTCCTCGAGCGGCACGACGCAGCGGGCCGCCGCGCCCGCCCCGGCGAGCCGGCTCCAGCAGAGGCGCGCGCTCTCGTGATCTCCTGCGGCGACCAGCGCCCGGCCGGCGCGCGCGAGCAGGCTCGGCGAGAGCGGCGGCCGGCGCTGCACCAGCTTCGCGACGGCGGTGCGTGCGGACGCGTCTTCGGGAGCGAAGCGCAGCACCGCGACGCCGAGCTCGGCGAGGAGCTGCTCGGGATCGCGGCAGTTCGCCGTTGTGAGCGACTTCTGTGCGAAGACGCCGGAATCGGCGACGGCGGCGCCCAGATCGCTTTCGTGCTCGGCGAGGGACGCGACGCAGTTGCGCAGTAGGCCCGATCGGAAATCGATGACCGCGCCGTACGGAATCGGATCGAGCCCCGCCTCCCTCGCCATCGCGAGCCCGGTCAGGACGATCGGAGTCATCGCGAGGTCGATCCGACCGCCGCGCCACCAGCGGTAGCCGTCGGCCGACTTCAGGTCGCGCAGCCGCGCCATGCCGACGTCGAAACGGTGCGCCTCTTCGGGAGTCAGGACGGGCGCGGCGGCTGGCGAGGAGCGGCGCGAGGCGTCGAGCCGTCGCGCACGCGCCGCGGCGAAGAGCGGGACGAGGCGCGAGATCGACTGCTCGGCGCAGCCGTACGGGTAGCCCGCGAGCCAGCGGCTCGCGTCGTCGAGGAGGGCGGTGCGATCGCCCAGCAGCCGCACGCTCAGCGCGGACGCGAGCGCGCCGTCGAGGCGCGGCGGGACGAGCTGCACGGGCGCGCCGCCGCTCCCCTTCACGAGCCCGGTGACCGACGAGACGCGCGTCACGGTGCGCGGCAGCAGCGGGAATTCGCGGCGCTCGCCGTCGAGGCGGCGGTCGCCTTCGAAGAGCTCGATGCACAGGGCTCCGCTTCCGAGTCCGTTCGCGCAGCACGTCGTCTGTGCTGCGGGTGCCGGTCTC
>DAINBU010000234.1:0-3429 GCA_036732755.1 Planctomycetota bacterium | reverse complement strand
GGGCGAGCGTGTCCCGTCCATCGAGCCTTTTTCCCCTCCGCCCCTCCACCCGCCCCCGCACGTCGCGCGTTCAACCACGCCCCCTTCTCCCCGCGCCCGCTTCACCCGCGTCCTCGACGTCCGCTCCAGTCTCAAGCCGCGGAACGGCTACAGAATGCCCGCTGGGATCGGCTCTTACTTCGACTCGAAGAGCTCGTCGGGGAGCGAAGGAGCGGGCACGACCTCGCGCGTGTCGGCGAGCGCGAAGCGCTTGCCGTCGATCGAGAGGTCGCGCCGGAACGCGTAGAGCAGGCCGTCGACGCGGCGGAAGTCGGAGTACTCGACGCGCTGCCGCGTCTCCGTGTGCGCGACCAGGTCGCCGGTCATCGGGAGCGTCGCCTCGAGCACGACGACCATCGGGCCGGCCGGGTCGACCCAGCAGTCGAACGCCGGGTTCCACCCCTCGACGACGACGTGCATGCCGACCAGCTTGCGCTCCCGCTTCGTGGCCGGATCGACGCCGGTCGAGGGCGGGAGCGGGGCGAGGCTCGACGCCTCGAGCAGCCAGACCGGCAGCTGCGCCAGCTGCCAGTCCCACTCGACGTACTGCTGGTTCGCGCCGAGAGCGCGGGAGAGCGGCTGCCCGCGCGCCGCGAGGTGCATCTCGCCGCGCCGCATCAGGCGCTGCTCGCTCTCCCCCGACTTGTATTCGAGCAGCGTGCGAATCGTCTGGTCGGGCCGCATCCACGTCGTCACGCGCACGTGGTGGCTTTCGGGGTCGCCCGAGCGCTGCAGGTAGAGGTCCTCGAGCCGCCGGAAGGTCCGCTTGCGCAGCGCCGCCTCGCCGCCCGCGGCGTCGACCACCGCGCGCACGATCGTCTCGAGCTCGGGGCGCGTCGGCGCGCGCCCCTCCTTCACGCAGGCGAGGTCGAGCGGGCGCGCCCCCTCGAACGGCACATCGGTGCGCGCGCGATCGCGCGTGCAGCCGAGCGGCAGCGCGGCGAGCAGCGGCAGCGCCGCCATCGCGATGGTCCAGACACCCCTCATGCCCGCGCTCCGGTCACTTGGAGCGGCGCAGCCGCTCCAGGAAGAAGCCGACCGCGAACGCAAGCAGCGCTCCGGCGGCGGCGGCGATCCCGGCCTCGCGCGGCAGCGCCTTCTGCCCGAGCTGCCACGCGACCCAGCCGATCGTGCCCGCGCCGGCCACGACGCCGAGCAGAAGGACGGTCCGGACGAGCGCGCGCTTCCACGCCTTGGGGGGCTCGGGCGGCGGCGGCTTCAAGAGGCGCAGCTCGCTGTGCGCCTCGCCGATCCCGACCGCGAGGCGGCGGATCTCCTTCTCCTTCTCCTCGTTGCGGGTTTCCGTGCGGTCGAGTCGCGCCTCGAGGTGGCGGATGAAGACGTCGCCCTCCTGGCGCACTTTCGCGTGGGCGCCCGCCTCGGCCTCGAGCCGCGCGATCTTCACGTCGCGCTCGTAGATCGTCTTCAGTGCCGTGTCGAGGCGCGCTTCGGCGGCGTCCCACTCGTCGCGAAGTTCGCGCGCTTCGGCCTGGAGGTGGGCGTGGGCGCGGCGCAGCTGGTCGAGCGCCGCGACCTCGGCGGCGGACGGCCCTGCCATCGGCGCGGGCGCCGGAGCGTGGGCGGCGGGAGTGAAGGAGGCGGGAGCGACCGCCGTCGCCGGAGTCGCCGCGGCCGCCGGCCACGCTGGCATGGAGCCGTTGCCCGCCGGCTTCTCGCCCGCCTTCTGGCGCAGCTCGGGCGAGGTGACGAGCGGCCGGTCGGCCGCGCCCGATTGGGTTGGCTCGAAGCGGACCTGCAGCTTGCCGTCGCGGATGCGGTCGAAGATGCGCGGGACCGCGATGCCGAGCAGCAGCGCTGCGCGCGCGACCGGGAACCAGCCGTCGGCTTCGGAGCGGGGCGCGGCGTCGTCTTTCATGGGCACTGGGGCGAGCGCCGGCATGGCCGCCGCGCCCGTCGGTCCCGTCGGCTCGGGCGCGTCCGGCTTCTCGTTCGGGGGCTTCAAACGGTGCACTCCGGTCGATGCGGACGGGGCGGAAGTATAGGTCTGCGCGCCGTAACGCGCGCCGTTCACTCGACGTCGAGGACGCCCTCGAACACCTCGACGGCGGGGCCGCGCAGCCGCGCCGGCTTGCCCTCGCCGTCCCAATGAACGGAGAGCTCGCCGCCGCGCACGCGGACCGCCACGTCGGGGCCGAAGCCGCGGACGCGCCGCGCGACGATCGCTGCCGCGGTCGCGCCGCTCCCGCAGGCGAGCGTCTCGCCGACACCGCGCTCCCAGGTGCGCTGCCGGAGGGCGTCCGGCCCGGTCGGCTGGACGAAGGAGACGTTCACGCGCTCGGGGAAGCGGGGGTCGCGCTCGATGGCGGGGCCGACGCTCGTGACGGGGAAGTGGTCGACGTCGTCCACGAAGACGATCGCGTGCGGGTTGCCGAGCCGGAGCGCGCTGAGCCGCAGCGCGCGCCCGGCCAGCTCGAACGGCTCATCGAGCGCCGGCCCCCGGAAGAAGTCGGGCACGCCGATCTCGACCGAGAGCTCGCGCGCGCGGCCGTCGGCGGCCGTCGCCTCGACGCGCATCGCGCAGACGCCCGCGAGCGTCTCGACCCGGAACTCGCGGCCGACGCGCTGGCGGTCGAAGAGGAACTTGCCGAGGCAGCGCAGCCCGTTGCCGCACATCTCCGCCTCGCCGCCGTCGGGGTTGAACATCCGCATGCGGGCTTCGGCGCGCGCGCGATCGGCGGGCGGCAGCACGAGCAGGAGCCCGTCGGCGCCCACGCCGGTGCGGCGGTCGGCGCTCGCGCGCGCGAGCGCGGCGGGGTCGGCGACCGGATGCGCGGCGGCGTCGACCAGGACGTAGTCGTTGGCGCAGCCGTGCAGCTTGACGAACGGGAGCTTTTGCGGGTTCACGAGGCCTTGGCGATGGGCGGAGGGGCGTCATCGCGGTCGTCCGAGGCGTCGGACGGCGGCGCGTCCGGGTCGCGCGCCCGGGCGCGCGCCTTGTTGTTCACGACGATCACGGCGATCAGCCCGCCGACCAGCAGGAGCGGGACGCCGAGCATGCCCAGGATGCTGTGGTAGATCGCGCGGGAGGTCCGGTCGCCCTGGTCACGGTCATCCTGACCGTAGACGTAGTCCTTTCACATCGCGCACTGCGCGGCCGCCTTGGGCAGCGGCGCGCCGCACGCGAGCGCCGCGACGAGCAGCGCGCGGGCGAAGCGAATCGGAAGGAGCTGGCGCTCGCGGAACATGGGGCCGACAGGTTAGCGAGGGGCGGCGCGGGGAGCAGCGAAGAGCGGACGTCGAGAACGGGGGTGAAGAGGGCGCGGGGAGAAGGGGGCGTGGTTGAACGCGCGACGGGCGGGGGCGGGTCGAGAGGGCGGAGGGGAAAAAGGCTCGATGGACGGGACACGCTCGCCCCAAACCAAAAGTTGA
>DAINBU010000233.1:0-3583 GCA_036732755.1 Planctomycetota bacterium | reverse complement strand
TGGTAGCGGGGGCAGGATTCGAACCTGCGACCTCCGGGTTATGAGCCCGACGAGCTGCCAGCTGCTCCACCCCGCGGTAGGTGCATTCCGCCGGATCTGGCCGATCCGGTGCCCTGGGTCGACGGCGCGAGGCCGATCGATCAAGGGGGAGGCACAGTACGGGGGACCCGAGGGGGGATCAAGGGTCGGGGCAGGTTCGTTCGCGCGGATCGCGCCGCTCACTTCCCCTTGGTCGACGTCTCCATCGCCGCCACGTGCCCCCAGAACCGGACCTGCAGCCGGCTCATGTCGACGCCGTCGAAGGCTCGGCGGACGACCTTTTTGGGTGGGACTTTTTTCTTCAAAGCGGCGATGAGCTGGTGGTGGATCTCTTCGGGGGTCGGATCGGGGGCCGCGGCGGAACTCGATCCCGCGGCGCCGCCGCCGCTGCCTACTCCGCTGCCGCTGCCGCCCGACGCGAACGTCGACGCGTGCCGCATGAAATGGACGAAGGCCCACGCCTCGGCGTAGGTGATCGAGGCGCGGCCGTAGAACTGGCTCGGACCGTAGTGGATGAGGCGCGAGAGGGGGACGGCGTCCTTCTGGTGCTCGAGGAGGCCGCGCACCATCGGGGCGTGGACGGCGCCGCTCTTCACGTCGGACGGGCTGGCCGACGCGATGTACTCGACGTAGGTCGCGAGCCCCTCGTTGAACCAGACCGGCACGTGGTAGCCGAGCATGTCGAGGTACTGGTGGGTCGCCTCGTGGCGCAGCGTGCGCGCGATCTCGGCGCGGTCGGGGAGGTTCCAGACCAGCAGGTGCTTGAAGACCGGCGAGTACATGCCGGCGGAGCTGTGCGCCATCTTGGAGTAGGTGCCCGCGAACTCGGCGTAGCCGGTCCGTCCGGAGAAGAGGAAGACGGGGAAGCGGACGGCCGGACCGTCGCTCCTGCCGAAGATCTGCTCGCAGATCGCGTAGGACTCCTCCAGGACCTTGAGGGAAGCGCGCGCCGTGTCGTGGTCGAGGTCGGTCGCGAGCATGAAGTGCTGCGACTCCTGCTCGAAGCGGCGCGGGAAGTTCGGGCCGCGCTGGAGGTGGACGACCACTTGCTCGAGCGCGTCGAGCTTCGCCGACGACGTCCCCGCGGCGCGCGCGTCGCGGAGCACCTGCTGCGCCTCGTCCCGCTTCCCGCGCAGGAGGTCGACGAGCGCGAGCCGTTCGAGCAGCTCGTCCGCCGGCTCGTACTTGCCGCGCAGCGCCGTGAACTCGCGCGCCGCGTCGTCGAAGGCGTAGCGCTCGACCTGCAGGCAGGCGTGGAACCAGCCGCCTTCGACGAAATCGGGGTTGCGCTTCACGAAGGCGTCGAGCCGCGCCGCCTCGTCGCTGAGCGAGCCCATCTCCGCGTTCGCGCGCAGCCGGTAGTAGTCGCGTACGTCGGCCGGGAGCTCGGACGCGGGGACGTGGTCGACGGCGGCGAGCACCTTCTCCGGATGGCCCTCCTCGAGGTCGTGGTCGAAGCCGTCGAGGAGCCGCGCCTGCCCGACGGTCGTCGGCCACGGGAGCTTGCGCGGCGGCCTCGCGGCGGCCGGTCCGGCGGCGGTCTCCGGTGCCGCGCCCGTCACGAGCCACGCCGGCAGCTCGTCCTCGACCTTCCACTTCGCGAGGAACTTCTCCTCGGCGTCGTGGGTGGCGGCGTCCATCCTTCCCTGCAGCCACGCGGTCGATGCGCGGCCGCGCAGCGAGATGTGCTTGAACGGGCCGCGCGTCGCGAAGCCGATGCACCCGTGCGATCCGGCCGGCCGCTTCGCCGAGCCGAGCCGCGTGCCGTTGCAGTTGACCGCGATCTCGCGCACCCCGATCGCGATCTCGATCTCGTAGCGGTCGCCGTAGTTGGGGGCGCGCGGGAAGGTCGCGAGCACCTCGTGCTTGGCGCCGACGAAGCGCTGGAACACGCAGACCGCGGGGAGGTAGCGCCCGTTTCCGGTGTCCTGGCGCGCGCCGAGGGAGACGACGACGAGCTCGTCGTCGTGCAGCCCGACCAGCACGTGGAGCGCGCTCGAACCGGAAAAGTCGAACTTCTCCCCGGCGAACTTGACCGTCACGACCTCGTCGAAGACGGCGGGATGGATCAGGAAGCGGTCGACCTTCGCGAAGTCGTTCCACTGGCCGGGACCGTACGTGACGGTCAGGTCGCCCGACTTGCGATCCCAGCGCGCGAGCTTGCCCTCGATCAGCGTCGCGGGGTCGGGCTGCGGGACGGCGGCGCGGATCGACGCGCGCCGCATCTCGTCGATGATCTCGGTGCGGTGCGTCTGCACCCACGGCTGATCGCCCGCGTCGTCGAGGAGGCGGCGCAGCGCCTTCTTCTCCTCGGCCCACTTGCCCGCGTCGCCGAGGTCGGTCAGCGCGGCGAACGACTTCAGGAACGCCTTTTCGTCCTGGACCTTGGCGGGCGACTTCGCGGGCGCCGGCTTCGCCGGCGGAGCTTCCTGCGGAGCGATCGCGACCAGCGCGAGAACGAAGATCCCGGACCGGAAGGCGGGCGACACTTCCATCCTTCGTCTCCAGCGCGACGTGCAGACGCGGCCGGTTCCTGGCCGCGGTCGTGCGTCGCGTTCCCCTGGGAACGGAGATTCAAAGCGAATCGGACGGGAAAACGGAAGGGGAGGGCCTAGCTGCCGATCCGGCAGTAGCAGGAACCCGGGGGCTTCACGTCGGCGCGCGCCCAGGCGACGGCGAACCGGCGTTCGACCTCGGCGGCCTCGGCGGCGGCGGCGGGGTCGTTTTGGCTGCGGCGCCGCAGGCATTCGACGAGCCCGTGCAGCGACCATCCGTTCTCCGGGTGGCGCTTCAGATCTTCACGGTAGACGGCCTCCGCCTCTTCGGACCGCCCCTGTTCGAGCAGCAGCGCGCCGAGCGCGTGGCGGACCGGCTGCATGAATCCCCACGGCTCGCCGTAGCGCAATCCGTCGTCGAGCTCGACGGCGGCGCGCAGCTGCTGGAACGCCGCGTCGACGCGGCCGCGCCGGTACTCGATCTCTCCCGCCGCGAAGCCGCGCGCGACGGAGAAGACGGCCTGCATCGGGTTGTGGGCGAGCGTGTAGGTCGGCGGCGTCGCGGCGACGGCGGCGTCGAAGGCGGCGAGCTCGCGCTCCGCGTCGTCGACGCGGCGCAGCGACGAGCACGCCATGGCGCGTGCGTAGTGCCAGAAGGCGGACTGCGCGGGCCGGCCGGCCGGCGGCTCGGGCTCGGCGAGCATCTCGTCCCACTTCCCGAAACGCACGAGCACGTGGTAGGGGACGACCAGGAACGCCTCCCACGGCTTCGCCGACTTCGCGACGAGATCCGTCGGCAGGTCGCGCACGAGCTGGCGCGCCGCCTCGAGCGCGACCGCGCTCTGCCCGTCGTACAGCGCGGCCCAGGTGAGGAAGTGGCCGGCGTGGGCGCGGTAGGTCGCGTAGCCGGTCGGCGCTCCGGCGCGCTCGAAGTAGGCGCGGTCGGCGGCGAGGGCGCGGCGGTTCGCCTCGATCGCCGTCTCGTAGTGGCCGACGCGGATGTCGATGTGCGCCGACATGTGGACGAGGTGGCCGGCGCCGGGCGCGAG
>DAINBU010000232.1:0-3602 GCA_036732755.1 Planctomycetota bacterium | reverse complement strand
CCCAGGCGCTCGACGAAGGGTCGCGGCGACTGGGCCGCTATCTCCTCGCGGTGAGCGCGATCAACGCGCTGCACGGAGCCGCCATCGGGATCGGGCTCGCCCTGATCGGCGTCCCGAACGCGCTGCTCTGGGGCATCCTCTCCGCCGTCCTCCGCTTCATCCCCTTCCTCGGGCCGACCATCGCCGGCCTGCTCCCGATCGTCTTCTCGTTCGCGATCAGCGACGGATTCACGACGCCGCTCCTCGTCGCGGGCCTCTTCCTCGTGCTCGAACTCGTGAGCAACAACGTCGTCGAGCCGCTCGTCCTGCCCGACCAGATCGGCGTCTCGTCGACGGCGCTCGTGATCAGCGCCGTGTTCTGGACCTGGCTCTGGGGCATCCCCGGACTCGTCCTCGCGACGCCGCTCACGGTCTGCATCGCGGTCCTCGGCAAGCACGTCCCGCCGATGCGATTCCTGTCGGTGATCCTCGGCGACAAGTCGGTCCTGTCGCCGTCGCTGCGCCTCTATCAGCGCCTCCTGGTCGACGACGTCGAGAACGCGTGGAACCTGGTCTCGGCGGAGATCGACGCGAAGAAGCCGATCGTCGGGATCTACGATTCGGTCGTGCTCCCGGCGCTCTGCCTCGCGCAGCAGGACGCGCGGGACGGCATCATCGATCCCGCCTCGCTCGTGATGATCGCCCAGCACGCGCGCGAGCTCGTGGACGAGGTCGACGAGCGGCGCAAGGTCGAGCAGGCGACGCCCCGGCGCGACGCGCCGCAGGTGGTCTGCGTGCCGGCCGGATCGGAGCTCGAGGACGTCGCGTGCGCGCTGCTCGCCGACGCACTGCGCGAGACGGGCCTCGAACCGATCGTCGTGGCGCAGGAGTCGCCAGTCGGCGAGGCGCTCGATCGGATCGACGCCACGCGCGTCTGCGCAATCTGCATCTCGCAACTCCCGCCGATCGCGCACACCCGGCTTCGCTACGTCTGCAACCGGATCGTCGCGCGCTTCCCGGACCTGCCTCTGGTCATCGGCACCTGGACGGTCGCGATCGACGCGGATCGCATGCTCGCGCGACTGCGCTGCGGCGCGCGGATCCGGCTCGCCAGCACGCTCGTCGGGATGCAGGAACTCGTCGGCGAGATCGTCGCTTCGGCGAAGCGGAGCGCGAGCCCGGAAGGGGTCGATCCCGGCGTCACCCCATCCGCGAAGCCGCTGGTGTCTCGGGTTGCTTTGTAGAAATCGTGGACCCGGGACGAGCGCCGTCCCGCGCTCGACGCGGAGCACCGTCGCCCGCGATCCATCCGCGCAACGAAACGTCCGCGGCAGGGGAGTTGCCATGCAGGATTCGCCGTCGTGACGCGCACGCGGCAGAGGTGTCATCAAGATGGACGACCGACGCATCTTCGGGATCTTGCTGCTGGTTCTGGGCGTCGCGCTGCTGGTCTTCGGGACGGACGCGACCCAATCGGCCTTGAGCTCGTCCCAGCGGTTCCAGAGCGGTCCGAGCGAAAAGGCAGTCTGGCTCTTCATCGCGGGCGGGATTTGCGGCGCGTTCGGGCTCGCGGTGACGATGCGACGGCGGCGTGCGCACTGAGACGTGTGCTTTCTTCCTGGAGACCTTCCCATGCTCCGATGGGCCATCGTGTTCCTGATCGTCGCGATCGTCGCCGCGGTATTTGGCTTCGGCGGCGTCGCGGCGGCCGCGACCGACATCGCGCGCATCCTGTTCTTCGTCTTCCTCGTGCTGTTCGTGGTCGCGTTGCTCCTCGGACGCGGTCGTCCGCCGGCGACCTGATCCGGCGGATGGATCGGCGCACCCGGACCGCGATGCATTTCGATTCGCAAACAAGGACAGTCAACATGACCATGGACGACAAGTCTGATGATCGACCGATGCCGACGAAGGGTCTTCCGCCCATCCAGGAAGACCCGCGCAAGAACGGCAAGCTCCCGGCGCAAAGCGATACGTCGGGGGAGATGGACGCCGCGGGTGGCGGGCGCACGCCCGCTCCCGAGGCGCGGCCCAAGGTCGCGCCGGTGCTCCCGGGCAACGTCGCGCCGGGAGTTCCGTCGGGGCGTCCGATGACGCCGCCGGCGCTCGCACCGAAGACGTCGCCGGTTCTCGCGCCGGTGCCCCCACCGGCGCTCGCGCCGGTGCCCAAGAAGGGGCCGGACTCGGGACAGTGCGACACCGATCCGAAGAAGCAGAGCTGTTGATCATCGGCGGCGGCGAGTGGTCTTCGCGCAAGCAAACGCTCGCCGCCTGAAGTGCAGAAGTTGCGGGACGTCGCGGGAGATCCCCCCCTGGGCGACGAGCGCGGAGACGCAGGCTCGACCCGACCGCGACGTCCCTTTTCTTTCGTCCAGGGCGCGAGTCGCGGATCGGCTCGTCCGATCGCTGCCGTGCTGCGAGTGGATCCCGTGAACGAAACCTCACAACGATCGTCCGACGCCGCGTGGGAAGAGGCCGTCCGGGTCCTCCTCGTCGAGGACGACGAGGACTCCGCCGAGGTGACGCGCCGCCTTCTCGTGCGCTACGGCGCCCGGGTCGACGTGGCGAGCAGCGCCGCCGACGCGATGGAGCGGGTCGAGGGCGTCCGTCCCGAGCTCGTGATCACCGACCTCCGACTGCCCGACCTCGACGGCTTCTGCCTCATCGCGCGGCTGCGCGGACCGATGGCGGAGGCCCCCCCGATGTTCGTCGTGCTCTCCGGGAGCGCCAAGCCGGCGAGCGACACGAGATCGGAGGCGGCGCGGATCGATCAGTACTTCAGGAAGCCGATCGAGCCGACGACGCTGCGCGATCTCGTGGCCGCGACGCGCCATCGCCGGATCCCGGAGCGGCGCGTCTGACACGCGCCGAAGGGCGCTTTCGCGTCATCGCTCGCGGAGCCGACCCTGCGTGAACTTCAGCCGAAGCGCGGGACCACGTCCCGGCTTTCCCGAGAGCGTGAGTTCACCGCCGCTGCATTCGAGCAGGGCCAGGGCGATCTCGAGCGCGAACCGACGCGCCGGCGGGATCTTCACGCCGACGTCGCGCACGTATTCGTCGATCGGGACCGCGGCAACGGGAAGGTCGGCCGCGCCGTCGAAAGCCAATTCGATCCGCAGGTCTTCGTCGAGACGTTCGACGCGCAGCCGCGCTTCACGCGGCAGCTCCGGACGGACGACTCCTTCGACGGCGAGCCACGCCTGCGCCGCGAAGCCGACGACCCGAGGATCGACTTCGATCACCCGCGGCGCGTCGTCCGGTTGCATCGGCGCCGGAACCAACCGGATTCCGCGGTTCGTCTCGTCCACGATCGATTGCAACAGCGTGATCGCCTCGCCGGTCACGGTCATGGGAGGCGACGCGACCAGGAGCAGCGCATCGGACAGGAGCTGCGCGACGTCGACGACTCGCATCGCCTGTCGACGAACGCGATCGGCGAGGTCGCGGATCTCCCCGTCGGCCGGCACCGGATCGCCTTCGAGGACCGCGGCGCAGTTGACGATCGTCCCGAGCGGCGTCCGGAGATCGTGGCCGAGCGCGCCGCCGACCTTCGCGAGGAAGCGTCTCAGCGCCGCGTCGCCGACCTCGTCTCCGGTCACGTGCGCGACGCGTTGTAGACGTTC
>DAINBU010000231.1:0-3609 GCA_036732755.1 Planctomycetota bacterium | reverse complement strand
AGACCCGTGCAATCGCCACTGCACCTAGAGCGGCTGGAGCGGCTGCTCGTTCGGCTACGTCTTCTGCAACAGCTGGCTCTACTGCTACTGGCTGCGGCCCGGCTGCGCGCCGTGCTTCTACCCCTACTCCTATTACTACTGGCCGGGCAGTTATTATTATTCGGCCTACTATCCGACTTACTCCGAGGTCGTAGTAATGCACGAATACGACGACGACACCAACCACTATCCACCAATCTCGAATCGGACCAAGCCCACGCCCGAAACGACCCCGGCCGAGCGGATCGCGAAGGGCTGGGAGCAGTTCCGCGCGCGCGACTACCCCGGCGCGATCGACTCCTTCCGCGACGCGGTGCTGGCCTCCCCGAACGACGCCTCGGCGAAGCTGGCCTACGCGCAAGCGCTCTTCGCCATCGGCAACTACCCCGACGCGGCGTTCCTCCTGCGGCGCGCGCTCGAGCTGCAGCCCGACCTGCCCGTGCTCGGCGAGGATCCGCGCACGCGCTACGGCGACCCCGAGGAGCACGCCGAGCAGATGGTCGCGCTGCGCGGCTTCCTCGATCTCGTGAAGGGCGAGCCGGCGGCGACCCTCGTGCTCGCGTGGCAGTCCTACTTCACCGGCGACCTCGGCGTCGCGCGCGAGTCCTTCGACGCCCTGAAGGGGCTGGATCCGGAGGACGAGGCGGCGAAGCGCTTCCTCGCGCGGCTCGGCCCGGCGGCGCCCGCAGCCAAGTGAAGCGGCCGGCGCGCGCGCAGTACTGCTTGCGCTGACTCAACTCCGTCCTCCGTTTGCCGCGGCGGCGGCGCCCTCGCGGCCCGCCGCCGCGGCGTCGCTCCACGGATCCTGCATCATCAACCACTGTTCGGGGTGGCGCTGGACGTAGGACTCGAGCAGGCCCGCGAGCTTCGCCTGGATCGCCGTCTCGTCGAGCCCCGTCGGATCGATCGGCTCCTCGATCACGAGGTCGTACTTCCCGTTGGCGCCGGTGATCGCGAAGACCGGCAGGATCCACGCGCCCGTCGCGTGGGCGAGGCGGGCCGGACCGCGCGGCATGGCGAGGAGGTGGCCGCAGAACGGGACGTTCGCGGCGCCACCCCCGGCCACGCGGTCGATCTGCACGCCGACGAACTCGCCGGCGCGCAGGCGGTTCATCAGCTCGATCACCGCCATCGGGTCGTCGCCAAGCAGCACCTCCTCGTGGCTCTGCGCGCTGCGGATGCGCGAGCGCAGCCGCCCGAGCCACCCGATCTCCTCCGGCTTCGAGACGAGCGTCACCCGCTGCGTGCGGCGGGCGAGGAAGAGCGCCGCCATCTCCCAGCTCCCGAGGTGCGCAGTAGCGAGGAGCACCCCGCGCCCCGCCGTCCCGGCGCGCTGCAGCCGTTCCTCCCCCGTGGTCGCGCCGCGCCAGCGGCCCGCGTCGCCGCGCAGCAGAGACAGGAAGTCGAGCACGTAGTCGCCGTAATGGACGAGCACCGCGATGGTCGACGCGCGCAACCGCGCGGGCGGCACGGCGCCGCCCATCACGCGGGAGAGATTCTTCTCGATGCGCCGCCGCAGGCGCGGCGCGAGGACGTAGACGAAGCGCGCCGTGATCCGCGCGAGCCCCCGCCTCGCCCAGCGCGGCAGGAACGACGTCCCGAGCACGACGACGAAGAGCGCCGAGCGCAAGTAGTGGTGCCAGGGTCGCGCGCCCCGACTCCGCTGCGACCCCGCGTCGCCCGCGCTCATCGCTTGCGGTCGCACACGCGCAGCCCGATCGTCGGCCGGCGGTCGCGGACGCTCTCGTCGGGCCCGCGCGTGAGGCGCAGATAGAGGAACTGCACGCTGCTGAACGAGCCGCCGCGCGGCGCGATGGTCCCGTTCGGGAGGACGACCCACTCGCACAACGACGCGCAGAAGTCGTAGCCGCCGAACGGCGAGCGGTCCTGAGGCTCGCTGCGCACCTCGACGAGCTCGCCGCCCATGAAGTTCGCGAGCTGCGGGAAGAACGATTCGTTCCAGGGGAACGGCTTCCCCGTCCCGCCGGTCGCGGCGACCTCCCACTCGTCCGACGTCGGCAGGCGCCCGCCCACCCACTCCGCGAAGTGATGCGCCTGCGCCGGCGCCACGTTGCGGACGGGGACGCGCTCGCCGCCGTAGGGGTAGCGCCCGTCGACCCAGCCGAGCGGCGCCGCCGTCCCGGTCGCGCGGACGAACCGCCAGTACTCGAAGCAGGTCACCTCGCAGTCGTCGATCGTGAAGGCGGCGAGCGTGACCGACCGCTCGGGATTGCGATCGCGGCCGACGTCGCTGCCGACCTTGTAGGTGCCGGCCGGGACCGCCACGGGCACGGCGGGCGCGGGCCGGTGCGTGCGCACGTACTCGAGCGCCATCCTCGCCTCGAAACCCGGCGGCGTCTCGACGTCCTCGAGCTGCCGGGCGTCGTCCACGGACAGCGTGAGGAGCGCCTCCTGCGCGGCGAGCCGCTGCTCGCGAGAGGGGGCGGCGAGCTGCGCGACCAGTCCGCCGACGCGCGGCTGCTCCGTCGCCGCCGACTGCCCGCGCGCCGGAGCCGCCGCGACGAGGAGCGCCGCCGCGGACGCCGCGGACGCCACGATCCGGGCGCGCTTCACGGGACCGCCAGCTTGAACCATGCGTCGTCCCCGCAGCGTTGCACGTCGAGCACGCGCGGCCGGAAGTCGGAGTCGAGCCGCGCGTCGCCGGTGGCGAGCCGCACCGCGGCGCCGGCGCTCGCCTTCGCGGCGACGAACACCCACGCGTGGTCGACCGCGCGCGCGCGCAGGAACGCCGCCGCGAGCGTCGGTCCGCCTTCGACCAGGATGCGGGCGAGTCCGCGGCGCCGCAATTCGACGCCGATCGCTTCGAGGTCGTCGCCGCCCGCCGCGAGGCGCTCCAGCGCGACGCGCTCGACTCCCGGCGGCGCATCGCCCGCAGCGCGCGTGAACCAGAGAGCCGGCGGCGTCGGCGCGCCCTGGAATGCGCGCGCCGAAGCGGGCACCCGCGCGCGCCGGTCGACGACGACCCGCACCGGCGTGCGCGGACCGGGCGAAGCGGGCGAGCCGGGCGGACGGGCGGTGAGCTGCGGGTCGTCGCCCAGCACCGTCCCCGATCCGACGACGATCGCGTCGACATGGCCGCGCAGCCGATGGACCTCGGCACGCGCCGCCTCGCCCGACACCCAGCGCTCCGCCGAAGTCCAGCCGCCGTCGAGCCCGCACGCCCACTTGAGCACCGTCCACGGGCGGCGGCGCGCCAGGTGGACCCGGAACTCCGCGAGCAGGTCGGCCGGCACGCTCCCCTCGGGCGCGCGAACCACCGCGACGCCCGCCGCCTCGAGCTCGCGCAGTCCCCGGCCCGCGTGGCGCGGATCGGCGTCGACCTCCCCCACCACCACGCGGCGGATCCCGGCCTGCACGATCGCCGGCACGCACGGCGGCGTCTTCTTCCCGGTCGAACTGCACGGCTCGAGCGACACGACCAGCGTCGCGCCGGCCGGCGCTGCCGCGAGCCCGCGCAGCGCCTCGATCTCCGCGTGCGCCTCGCCGTACATCCGGTGGAACCCCTCGGCGAGGAGCTCCCCTCCGCGATGCACCACCGCGCCGACCGGC
>DAINBU010000230.1:0-3625 GCA_036732755.1 Planctomycetota bacterium | reverse complement strand
GCGCCGCCGTTCGCGGTCGCTTTCACGTGCTGGAACGCGATCGGCGCCGGCGCGGGCCAGCTCGAGAAGCTGCTCCATCTCTACTCGCGGCTGCTCGAGCTCCAGCCGGCGGAGCCGGCGCTGCTCTTCTATCGCGGTTTCGTGCGGCTGTGGCTGAAGGACGCGGCCGGCGCGCTCGACGACTTGAAGCCGTGCCTCGCCGATCCGCTCCTCGGCAAGCGCGCGACGATGCAGTACGGGAACGCGCTGGTGAAGGCGAATCGCGCCGAGGAGGCGCTCGCCTACTTCGAGCAGCTCGCCGAGGATCCGGCGTGGCTCGTCGAGGCGATGGACGGCGTGATCGGCGTCGCCGTCTCGCGGGCGCGGGACCGCCGGTTCGCCGACGCGCTCACGCTCTACCGCGAGGTGATCGCGAGGGACCCGGCCAACGGCTGGGCGCGCCTCGGCGAGCCGCTCTGCCTGCGCAACCTCGGGCAGTACGAGCAGGCGGCCGCGTCGTACGAGGCGGGGATCGCGGCGCTGCCGGACGATCCGCTCCTGCAGATGCAGCTCATGAACGACTACGCGCTGATGCTCGACGCGCACGGCGAGCGCGCGAAGGCGCAGGAGCTCTTCGAGCAGGCGCTCGGCGGCGGATCGGCCGACGCGGGCGAGAATCTCGGGATCATCGCGTACCGCGACCAGCACGACCTCGAACTCGCGGCGCGCTACTTCGCCCGTACGCTGCTGCTCGATCCGAAGCGGCCGCGCATCCGCTTCTATCGCGAGCTCTGCCTCACGCCGCGGCGTTGACAGCGTGGACGCACCCCCCTAGCTTCCGCCCGTCCGGTCCGACCTTTGCGCCGGTCCCGAATCGATGGCGCAGGAGAGCTCGATGAACCTCGCGTCCGCCGCCACGCTCGTCGCCATCTTCGGCGGGTCCGTCTTCGCGATGCGCGGTGCGATGCAAGGCTCGGGCGGCGACAAGCCGGCGCCGACCGTGACGATCGCCAACTCGGCGAGCGAGGCCCTGACGAAGCTCGCGCGCTCCTACTACACGGTGCGCGACGACCCGCCCAAGGCGAAGAAGGCGCTCGACAAGCTGATCGCCGAGGTCGGCAAGACGGCGAAGGCGCAGAAGGTCCCCGACCTCCTGGTCGCCCTCGAGGACTGGCGCGAGATCCTGCAGGCGGCGCTCGTGCCCGAGAAGCCGCTCGTGTCGATCGACGCCCACGAGTTCAAGGAGTTCTCGATCCCCTGTCCGCTCGACTCGAAGGCCGACGCGAAGGAGATGAAGCCCGCTTTCGACGGGTTGATGAGGGTCCTGGCCTCCGTCCCGGCGGACGCGAGGAAGGTGAAGTATCCGGTGATCCTCGGGCTCCACCCGGCCGAGGCCGAGACGAAGAGCGTCGCGAACATCCGCAAGTCCAAGGAGATCGTCGACGCGACGCGCCAGTGGGCGGCGGCGACCTACTCGAAGGACGTGCTGGCCAAGGCGATCGTCGTCGTCCCGATCCTCGACTTCGTCAAGCGTTCGGAGGACGCGGTCTCCTTCACGCGGCCCGCGTGGAACAGCGACGACGGCAAGGGGTACATCCTCAACACGCTGAACGAATTCGTGCGTTTCGCCCTCAACTACGACGCGCGCCGCATCTACCTCGACGGCGCCGGCTCGGGCGCGGCGGTGGCCGCCGACTTCTGCACGCTCTTCCCGAGCCTCCAGACCGGGGCGATCGTGCGCGGCCCGCTACCGACGGACGAGAAGTTCGTCGAACGGTTCGAGAACACGGTCGGCGTCCCGATGCTCTTCGTCGGCGGCGAGAAGAAGGACGACAAGGTCGTCCCCTTCGCGAAGGCGATCGTCGACAAGTTCACCTTGGCCGACGGGTACAAGCTGACGCAGAAGGACGCGCTCGACGACGCGACCCTGCTCGCGTGGTTGAACGACAACCCGAAGACGTTCGCGCCGAAAAAGGTGAGGATCCGGACCGACGACCTCGCGTACGCCGACTGCTACTGGATCCGCGCCTTCGAGGTCGACATGAACCTCGAGAAGGAGGCGATCGTCGTCGACGCCGCCATCGACCGCGACAAGAACGAGATCACCGTCGTCACGAGCAAGAAGGTCAAGTCGTTCGAGATCTTCCTGAACGACGAGGTGCTCGACCTGGCGCGCGAGGTCCGCATCCTGCACCGGAAAATGGAGGAGAGCGGCGAGGCGAAGGAGTGCTTCCACGGGATGGTGAAGCGCGTCATGGAGAACGCGGTCGACAGCCTGGTGAAGGGCTACTCCGCCAACACGGGCGAGGTCTACGTCGCGTCCCGGCTGATCGAGATCCGATGAGCTCCGGCGGCCGGTGTTCCTCCTCTACTGGCTGATCGCCTTCCTGAGCGGCGCCGGCGTCCTCGTGGTCGAGGTCGCGGCGACGCGCGCGCTCAACCCCTTCTTCGGCCAGTCGACGTTCGTCTGGACCAACGTCATCGGCCTGATCCTGCTCGGGCTGAGCGTCGGCAACGTGGTGGGGGGGAGGCTCGCCGACCGGACGCGCAGCCCGGCCCTGCTCGGCGTCCTGCTCGCCGTCGCGAGCGTGCTGGTGGGGGTCTCGGGCTGGATCACCGGCCCCGTCGCGCGCTGGATCCTCCCCGCCGACCTGCCGCTCGAATCCGCGTACGGCTTCCTGGTGAAGGGCTCGTTCCTCGCGGCGTTCGCGTGCTTCTTCCTGCCGGTGGCGCTGCTCGGCGCGGTCTTCCCGTTCCTCGTGCGCTGTGCGTCGCGCGAGATCGGCGAGGTCGGTTCGCGCAGCGGCTCGCTCGCCGCGGCTTCCACGCTCGGTTCGATCGTCGGGACGTTCCTGACCGCGCACCTCCTGCTCTGGACGCTGGAGACGCGCGGGACGCTGCTCGCAGCGGGCGCAGCGCTCATGCTAACGACAAAACTGCTCTTCGTAACGGGGCAACGCCGGTCGAACGCATGGGCGGCGGTGGTGTTGGCGGTCGCGGGCGGCGCGGCGGCGGCGTCGCCGGCGGCGCGCGCAGCGGTGTCCGGCGCGGCGATGGGGCGGCTCATCGAGGCCCGCGAGACGCGCTACCAGCACGTCGAGGTGCGCGCGCGCGACGACCTGCCGGTGGCCGCGGACGTGCTCACGATCGACGAAGGGCTCGACTCGTTCCAGTCGGTCACGCCGGCGGAGGGGACACTGACGGGCGGGCTCTACTACGACGCGTTCACGATGCTGGCGCTCGCGCGCCCCGCCGAACGGCCGCTCGAGGTGCTCGTGCTCGGCATGGGGGCCGGGACCCACGTGCGGCAGCTGCTCGACGTGGTCGGGAGCCGGCGCGCGCTCTCGATCGTCGCGGTCGAGCTCGATCCGGGCGTCGTGGCGATCGCGAAGGAACGCCTCCGGCTCGCGGATGACCCGCGCCTCGCGGTGGTGACCGACGTCGACGCGCGCCCGTTCGTGGCGCACGCGCGCAAGCGCTTCGACTTCATCATCGTCGATTGCTACGCGCAGCAGTCCTTCCTGCCCCCGCACGTCGCGTCGGTCGAGTTCTTCGAGGCCGTGCGCGACCGGCTCGCCGACGGCGGCGAGGTCGCGTTCAACGCGTTCGGCTACGGGGCGTCCGATCCGGTGGTCGAGCAGATCGT
>DAINBU010000229.1:0-3634 GCA_036732755.1 Planctomycetota bacterium | reverse complement strand
AGCGAGGGCGTCGTGCACGCGACCACCCGCGTCGTGAACGACGGCCCCGACCTCGACGCGCGCGAGCTCGGCATGGCGCTCTCGCTGCCGCTCTCCGCGACGCACCTTGCGTGGGAGCGCCCCTCCGACGGCCGCATCTTCCCCGACGACCACATCGGCCGGCCGCGCGGAGCCGCCGAGGCGTTCCCCGCTGTGAGCTCGATGTTCCTGCGCATCCCGCGGGTCGGCCCGCCCCCTTGGCCGGGCGCGCTCGACCCCTCGCCGATGGGCTGCGACGACTTTCGCAGCACCAAGCGCTCGATTTGGTGGGCGAAGCTCACTGACCCGACCGGCTGCGGCGTCAGCATCGAGTCCGCCGGCAAGCAGCACGTCCGCGCCTGCGTCGAGGACGACCGCGTCCGCCTCTGCGTCCTCGACTGGAGCGGCGGCTCCGCCGTCGGCCTCGGCGAGTGGCAGCACAACTACGGCAACGGCCAGCCGCTGAAGCACGGCGCGACGATCGACGCGAGCGTGACCTTCACGCTGCTCGCGCCGGAGACGCGGCGCTGACCGACTGGCTCAGCGCGCGAAAGCGAGCTCGCCGGGGCAGACGACGGCGGCCGCTAGAAACGAGAAACCCGTCGATCGCGGTGCCACACCGACCGACGGGCTTGCGTGAGGAAGTGGTCCGGTCAGGTACCGGAACACCTGCTGTGGTTGCTTCCACGTCGATCTATCGGACGGCGCAGCGGCAGTAACAAACTCTTCGAAGGCGATGAGAACCGGGCGTTTCCCCCGGGGCGCGGTTCGGGATCTTCACATTCACTCGTCTACGTCGGCGCGCGCTCACTTCGACGGCGCGAGGCGCAGCGTCACCTCGGCGACGTCCCCCGCCGCGACCGTCACCTCGGCCCGCGCCGACCACGTCCGCTCGTCGTCGGTCGAGCGGCCCCTGCCGGTGACCCGCCAGCGGCCGGCGGCGAGGCGCGGGAACTCGAAGCGCTCGCCGCTCGCGAAGACGCCGCGGTCGCGCAGCTCGCCGTCGCCCGCCTCGGCGCCCGCCGGCGCGTCCGCGCCGGCGGGTCCGAGCCACTGGGCGCCGACGCGCACCGCGCTGAACTTCGAGCGATCCCCCTCGATGCGTCCGGTGATCCGCGCGTCGCCCGTCGCCTCGAGGCGGATGGAAGTCGTCGCGTCGTCGACGACCGTGGCGCGCGCGCTCCACCGATTCACCGTGTCCCACTGGAGTCGCTCGACGAGGCTCACCTGGACGGTGCCGGCGCGCACGTGGTCGAAGCGGAAGCGGCCGTCGCCGCCGGTCGTCGTCGAAGGTGGCGGCTTGCCGGTGCCGCTGTCGCGCGGGTCGAAGCAGAGCACCGCGGCGCCCGCGACCGGCCGCCCGTCGTCGCCGATCGCCACCCCTTCGATCGCGCCGCCACGTCCGAGCGCGATCGTGCGCGCGCCGACCGGGCCGGCCGCCGCGATCGTGAACGGCCCGTCCTGCGCCGGCAGGAAGTCCGGATGCGTCACCGTGAGCCACCCCTCGCCCGCGGACGCCGCCTCGATCGTGAAGGTCCCGTCGCCACCCGAGCGGACGCTCCAGCGCGGATCGCCGCGCTTCTCCTCGAAGTAGTTCCGGCGGACCCCGCCGATCGAGAGCTCGACGAAGGCGCCGGCGACCGGCGCACCGCGCGGATCGACGACCGTCCCCTCGACGCGCGTCCCGCGGCCGAGCCGCAGCACGCACGCCGCCGCGTCGGGCGACGCGCTCGCGACGACGTGGAAGTCGTAGGCCGGCGCGTAGCCGTCGGCGCTCGCCTCGACGCCGAAGATCGAGTGGAGCGGCAGCGCCTCGCCCGTCGTCGTCCAGATCCCCTTCGTGGCGCGGAACGTCCGCCCCGGGTCGTGCCACGTCGACTCGTAGTTGCTGCCGACCGACTCGCCCGCGGCCAGGTGCGGCGACACGAAGCGGATGCGGAAGTTGTCGAGCGGCGCGCCTGTCGCCGCGTCGACCACCGTGCCGGCGAGCCCGCCGCCGCGCGTCATCACGAGCTCGAGGTCCTCGCGGTCGAGCACGAAACCGTGCAGCTCCGCCGACTCGAAGCCCGCCGCGTACGCCTCGACCAGCGTCGTCTCCGCCGGCACCGCCTCGAGCCGGAAGCGTCCTTTCTCGTCGCTCTTCGTGTAGACGTCGAAGTTGCTCGGATTGCGGCGCGTGAGCACGGATGCGCCGGCGATCGGCCGGCCGTCCGGATCGCGCACGATTCCGGCGAGCACATGGCCGCGCTCGAAGCGCAGCTCGATCCTGTCGAGGCGCGGCGGATCGGCCGGCACCACGACGCCGCGCTGCACGGACGGCCGGCCGGCGAGGCGGGCGCCGACGCGCTGCTCGCCCGGGCGCACGTGCGTGAACGTGAAGGCGCCGTCGTCGTGGGCGAAGACGTTGGGCGTGCCCGCCACGTCGGCGTCCATCCCGATCCAGACGCGCGCCGCGCGCGCCGGCTTGCCGTCCGCGTCGACGACGAAGCCGCGCACCGTCGAGCCGCGCTGCAGGACGACGTCGTGGAGCGCCGCGCCCGCGACCGTGACGACCTCGTTCGTCGTCGCGAAGTCGGGATGGGTGACGTCGAGGTACGCCTCGCTCTGCTGCGGATCGATGCCGCGCAGCTCGTAGCGGCCGTCGGCGCCGCTCGTCGTGACGTCGCAGTAGTTGCCGCGCACGCGCGCGCCAGGAATCGGCGCCCCGGCGGGGTCGACGACGCGGCCGCGGATCGTCGTCCCGGGCCGCAGCCGGAAGTTCTGTACGAAGGGCTTCGACGGGCCGGGCAGCTGGATCAGCGCCTCGTTCGGGACGTAGCCCGACGCGTGCACGGTCATCCAGGCGTTGCGGAGCGTCGAGCAGGCGCGGAACGAGTACTCGCCGTTCTCGTCGCAGTCGGCCGCGCCGCCGCCCCCCGCGACGTGCGCGTCGCCGAGCGGTTCGTCGTGCTCGCCGGTGACGCGGCCGACCACCTCGAGGTCGAAGGCGTGCAGCGTGACGTCGAGCGGCGCCGGGGCGTCCCCGGAGAAGACGAGCGCGCGCACCAAGTCGCCCCAGAAGTCGGGCTCGTCCTCGACCGCAGTGAGCATCACCGTGCCGACAAACAACGGCAGCCCCCACGCGAAGGCGCCGTCGTCGTCGCTCTCGACGATTGCGCTCGCCTCTGGCTTGTCGCCGATCTCGTAGCCGTCGTGACGAGCGAGCTTCACGTGCCGGTGCGCGAGCGGCTTGCCGGCGAAGTTCAGCGTCCGGCCGTGCACGACGAACGGCGCCGCGGTCGCCGGCGCCGCGGCCGGTGTTGCTTCCTTCGCGCGCTCCGCCGTCGGTGCGGGCGTGTCAGCAGCGCTCGCCGTCGGCGTCGCCGGCGCGGCGGCCCCCTCCAGCGCTCGCGGCGCGCTCGCGTGTGCCGCGGCGTCGGCCGGCCGCGGCCGCGCGCCGTCGTCGAATCCGAAGTGGACGATCGCCGCCGTCGCCGCCGCCGCGCACACGCCCGCCACCGCGAGCTTCACCTTCGAGCTCATCGCCAGGGCTCCGAGTCCGCCGAAGGCGAGCGCGTGCAACGCGACGCTCGCCGGAATCCCGCCGAGCACGCCCCCCGACGGCAGCGCCGTCGGC
>DAINBU010000228.1:0-3694 GCA_036732755.1 Planctomycetota bacterium | reverse complement strand
CCCGCTCGTGCTGCACGGTGACGAGGAGCAGAAGCGGCGCTGGCTGCCCGGGTTGTGCGACGGAACGCTGATCGGCGCGAACGCCGCGACCGAGCCCGACGCCGGCAGCGACGTCTTCGCGCTGCGCACCACCGCGATGCGGCGCGGCGACGGCTACGTCCTCGACGGCACCAAGACCTTCGTCACCAACGCGCCGGTCGCCGACCTGATCGTCGCCTACGCCACCGTCGATCCCGCGCTCGGGCCGCTCGGCGTGACCTCCTTCGTGGTCGAGCGCGGCCGGCGCGGCGTCGCGGTCGGAAAACCGATCGAGAAGATGGGGCTGCGCACCTCGCCGATGGCCGAGGTGGTCTTCGACGGCGTCGAGGTGCCCGCGACCCATCGCCTCGGCCGGGAAGGCCGCGGCGTCGAGGTGTTCGAGTCGAGCATGGAGTGGGAGCGCGGCTGCATCCTCGCGAGCTGCCTCGGCGTGATGCGCCGCCAGCTCGAGCGCTGCGTCGCCCACGCCCGGACGCGCCGCCAGTTCGGCCAGCCGATCGGGAAGTTCCAGGCGGTCGCTTCGCGCATCGTCGACATGCAGCTGCGGCTCGAGACGTCGCGCCTGCTCGTCTACCGCCTCGGCGCGAAGAAGGACCGCGGCGAGGACGCGACCGCGGAGGCGGCGCTCGCCAAGCTCCACGTGAGCGACTCGTTCGTGAAGAGCGGTCTCGACGCGGTGCAGGTCTTCGGCGGCTACGGCTACACCGCCGAATACGAGCTCGAGCGCGAGCTGCGCGACGCGATCGGCGGGACGCTCTACTCCGGGACGTCGGAGATCCAGCGCAACATCCTCTCCCGTGCACTCGGCCTGTGATTGCGACCCTGCACCTGCGAAATCGGTTCTCGTCGCGCTTCGCCGCGGCGTTTGTCGTGATAGAGGTGCCTCGGCATTGGGGAGTTCAACCGTGGCCGATCGCGATGTGACGAGCCTTTGTGACTTCTTCGAGGCGAGCGTGCGCGCCAACGCCGACCGCACGGCGGTCGTCGCCCCCGACGGCTCGACGCTCACCTACGCCGAGCTGAACGACCGCGCCGACCGCGTCGCCGGCTTCCTGCGCGCCCGCGGCGTCGCCCCGGGCGACCGCGTCGGCTTCTGCCTGCCCAAGGGGACGGCGAGCCTCGCGGTGATGCTCGGCGCGATGAAGGCGCGCGCCGCCTACGTGCCGGTCGACTGGCAAAAACCGGCCGCGCGCAACCGCACGATCCTCACCGACTGCGGGCTCGCGGCGCTCTTCCTCGGCGAGGAGCGCTCCGACGTGCTGCGCGAGTGGACCGGCGGCCTCCCCAAGACGCTCGTGCGCGTGCCGCGGAGCGCGACCGGCGCGTCGGTCACCGGCAGCGCGGTCGACCCGGGCGTCTGGTGGCGCAGCGGCGCGGTCGCGTTCGCCGACGTGGTCGCGCACGCGCCGCTCAAGGCCGACGCGCGCACGCGCCGGCGTACCGACGTCGCCTACATCCTCTACACGTCGGGCTCGACCGGCGTCCCCAAGGGCGTGACGCTCACGCAGGAGAACGCGGTCGCGTTCGTGGAGTGGTGCAGCGCGGCGCTCGGCCCGAGCCCGGCCGACCGCGTCTCGAGCCACGCGCCGTTCCACTTCGACCTCTCGGTCCTCGACGTCCACGTCGCCCTGCGGCACGGCGCGACGCTGGTGCTGATCGGCGAGGAGCTCGGCAAGGACCCGAAGGCGCTGGCGCGCTTCATCGCGCAGCAGCGCATCACGATGTGGTACTCGACGCCCTCCGTGCTCGCGATGCTGGTCGAGTTCGGGGCGCTCGAGATGCACGACCTCTCGGCGCTGCGCTCCGTCTGCTTCGCGGGCGAGGTCTTCCCGATCCCGGCGCTGCGCCGCCTCACGCGCCAGATCCCGGACGCGGCCTACTTCAACCTCTACGGGCCGACCGAGACCAACGTCTGCACGTTCTTCCAGGTCCCGTTGCCGATCCCCGACGAGCGCGCGCAGCCGTTCCCGATCGGCCACCCGTGCACCCACTGCGAGGGGATGGTGCTCGACGAGAAGCGCGAGGAGGTGACGCGCGGCAGCGAGGGCACGCTCTGGGTCGCCGGGCCGTCGGTCTTCCGCGGCTACTGGAACCGGCCCGAGCTCGACGCGCGCGCCTTCCTCGAGCGCCACGGCAAGCGCTGGTACGACACGGGCGACGTGGTGCGCGAGGACCCGCGCGACGGCTACGTCTTCGTCGGTCGCAAGGACCGCATGGTGAAGCGGCGCGGCCTGCGCATCGAGCTCGCCGAGATCGAGGTCGCGCTGCAGCGCAACCCGGCGCTGCGCGAGGCGGCGGTCATCGTGCTCGGCGACCCGCAGACGGGCGTCAAGATCCGCGCCCACGTGAGCGCCCGCAAGGGGAGCGAGCTCTCGCTCGTCGCGCTCAAGCGCTTCTGCTCGGCCGCGCTGCCGGTGGCGATGAGCCCCGACTTCTTCGTGATCCACGACGCGCTGCCGCGCACCTCGACCGACAAGATCGACTACCAGGCGCTCCAGCGCCACGCCGCGCCGGGCTGACGCCCGTGAGCGCCGGGCTGACCGGCGCCCGGGTTCGCCCACCGGTCGCTAAGACCGGCGACATGAACGTCCTGATCACCGGCGGCGCCGGCTTCATCGGCTCGCACCTCGCCGACCGGCTGCTCGCGCGCGGCGACGCGGTGGTCGCGGTCGACGACCTCTCGACCGGCTCGCTCGAGAACCTCACCGCGGCGCGCGCGCAGCCGCGCTTCTCCGTCCGCGTCGGATCGGCCGACGACCCGCGCCTGGTCGCGGAGGCGCTCGCCGGCTGCGACGTCGCGGTCCACCTCGCCGCCGCCGTCGGCGTGCGCCTCATCGTCGAGCGGCCGGTGCGCACCATCGAGACCAACGTGCGCGCGACCGAGGTGGTGCTCGCCGCCGCGGCGAAGCGCTCCACCAAGGTGCTGCTCGCGTCGACGTCGGAGGTCTACGGCAAGGGGAGCCGCGTCCCGTTCCACGAGGACGACGACCTGACGCTCGGCGCGACGGTGAAGTCGCGCTGGGCCTACGCGTGCAGCAAGGCGCTCGACGAATGGCTCGCGTTCGCGTACGCGAGCGAGCGCCGCCTGCCGGTCGTCGTGGCGCGCCTCTTCAACACGGTCGGGCCGCGCCAGACCGGCCGCTACGGCATGGTGCTGCCGACCTTCGCGCGCCAGGCGCTGCGCGGCGAGCCGATCACCGTCCACGGGAGCGGCCGCCAGTCGCGCTGCTTCGGCCACGTCGCCGACGCGGTCGAGGCGCTGGTGCGGCTGATCGACGCGCCGGCGGCGGTCGGCCGCGTCTTCAACGTCGGCAGCGACGAGGAGACGACGATCGACGACCTCGCGCAGCGCGTGAAGGAGGCGGCGCAGAGCGACAGCCCGATCGTGCACGTCCCCTACGACGAGGCGTACGCCGCGGGCTTCGAGGACATGGCGCGGCGCGTCCCCGACGTGCGCCGCCTCGAGGAGTGTACCGGCTTCCGGCCGCGCATCGCGTTGGCGCGCATGATCGAGGACGTGCTGCAGGACCAGCGCGCGCGGCTTGTCAACTGAGCGGACGTCGAGAACGCGGGTGAAGAGGGCGCGGGGAGCAGGGATTGGTGGTTGAACGCGCGACGGGCGAGGGCGGGTCGAGGGGCGGAGGGGAAAAAGGCT
>DAINBU010000227.1:0-3769 GCA_036732755.1 Planctomycetota bacterium | reverse complement strand
AAGAGCTCGTTCGGGTCGTAGCCCGGCTTGTGGTGGATGTCGACGGTGCGCGCGAAGTCGGGCGCGCGCGCGTCGTCGAGCCAGTAGTGGTAGGCGAAGCAGCGGTCGACGGCGGCGAGAGCGACGAGCTCGCCGCTGCGGGAGTGGTCGAGGCCGTGGCGCCGCTTGCCCTCCTCGTCGAGCACCTCGGCGACGCCGTCGGTGCGGCGCAGCAGGTCGCGCACCGCGCTGAGGTCGGCGGCGCGGCGCACGTAGACGTGGGCGACCTGGTGGTCGGCGACGGCGAACGCGCGCGACGCGCCGGCGTCGAGCAGCTCGCCGAACGGCGTCGCGCGCACCGCGAGGAAGCCGTGCTCGCGCAGGACGCGGTTCAGCGCGACGGCGCCGCGCACCGCGACGATGCCGTACTCCGAGAGCGCGACGATCTCGCGCCCGGTCGCCTCGGCCGCCGCGATCAGCTTCCCCGCCTCGTTGTCGACGCGGCGCACCTCGTCGGGGATGGTCGGATCGTTCGGCCCGTAGCGCTGCAGGTCGTAGTCGAGGTGCGGCAGGTAGACGAACAGCAGGTCGGGGTCGTGGCGCGCGAGCACGTCGAGGGCGGCGTCGGCGATCCAGCTCGTCGAGCGGATCGACGCGGTCGGCCCCCAGAAATGGAAGAGCGGGAAGGTCCCGAGCGCGCGCGTGAGCGCGGCGCCGAGCTCCGGCGGCTCGCTGTAGACGTCGGGGATCTTGCGGCCGTCCGCTGGGTAGTGCGGCCGCGGGGTCACCGACCAGGTGGCCGCCGAATACATGTTGAACCACCCGAACAGGTTCGCGGCGGTCGCCGGCGGCGTCGCCCGCGCGAGCTCCTCGTAGAGCTGGCTCCCTTGCACCAGCGCGTTCGACTGGCGCCACAGCGCCACCTCGGCCAGCTCGCGGAAGTACCAGCCGTTGGCGACGATCCCGTGGTCGCGTGGCCGGGACTTTGTGAGCAGCGTCGCCTGCGCCGTGCAGGTCATTCCCGGCAGCACTCCGTCCATCGGGGCGACGAAGCCGCGGCCGGCCAGCTCCTTGAGGTTGGGTGCGTGGGGCAGGAGGTCGAGCGTCAGACCGACGACGTCGAGCACGAGGAGCTTGCGGCGCGCCATCCCCGCATGATCGCGGCGCGGCGCTCCGGAAAAAGGGGGCGCCGCCGCCGGGCCGGCCGCGGCATGGACGAATCGCCGCCTCGCGCGTCGAAGGCGCGAAGAGAATCCCGCCCATGAGGCTGGCGACGACGACCTCGCCCCCGAGGACCCCGGCCGACGACGACCGTTCGCTCGCGCAGGACGCGGCGCGCGGCGACCGGCGCGCCTTCGACCGCCTGGTCTCCCGCTACCTCGACCGCACGCTGCGCATCTGCCTGCGCCTGGTCGGCAACCTCGAGGACGCCGAGGACACGGTGCAGGAGACCTTCGCGCGCGCGCACGCCCGCCTGTCGAGCTTCGCCGGCCGCTCGACCTTCGGGACCTGGATCACGAGCATCGCGCTGCGCCTGTGCGCCGACCTCGAGCGCGCCCGCAAGAGCCGCCGCCGCCACGTGGGCGAGCTCCCCCACGACTTCGACCTCGATCGCGACGCGCGCGCGCCGCGGTCGGCGAACCCGTCGCTCCAGTCGGAGCAGCGCGAGACGGTGCGCGACGTCGAGGCGGCGCTCGCGCGCCTGCCGCGGCGGCTGCGCGTCGCGCTCACGCTGCGCACGATCGAGGGGCTCGAGTACGAGGAGGTGGCGCGCGCGATGGGGACGACGATCCGCTCGGCGCGGCTCTACGTCTGGGAGGCGCGCCAGCGCCTCGCGCGCGAGCTCGACCCGGAGGCGCCGCCATGACCGCGCGCTGCCGCCGGACCGGACGCGTCCTCCCCTACGTCGACGGCGAGCTCGCCGCGGCCGAGGCGGCCGCGTTCGAGGACCACGTCGAGACGTGCGCCGCGTGCCGGCGCGCCGTCGCCGTGCAGCGCGCGCTCGAGGAGCGGCTCGTCGCGCTGCCGCGGCCGCGCCTGCAGCTCGCCGACGCGCTGCGCCTCGAGCAGGCGATCGGCGAGCGGATCGACCGCGCGGACCGCAGCGCGCCGCCGCGGCCGCGCCTCTTCGCGCTGCGTCGCGTCGCGGCGGCGGCGGCCGTCCTGGGCGCGGCGGCGCTCGGGCTCGCGCGCTGGCGGACGGCCGGACCGGTCGACGCGCCGGTCGCCGTGGCGCCCGTCCCTGCGGCGGCGCCGCGGCGCGACGTCGCGTTCGAGCCGCGCGCCGGCGATCCCGCGCTGCTCGAGCCGGCGCGCGCGGAGGTCGTGCGCGTCCTCGCGGCGCTCCCCGACGAACGCTCGCTCGACGACCCGCTCGCCGCGTTCCACGAGGCGACCCGGCCGCTGCGCGAGGCGCGCGTGCCGCTGCTCCCGATCCTGGAGCAGCTCCTGAAGGACCCCGATCCGGCGCCGGCGCGCGCCGCCGCCCGGCTGCTCGCGCTCGACGCGCGCGGACGCTCGCTCGGCCCCGACGACCCGGTCCTCGTGCCGCTGCTCGAGAGCGCGATGCGCCGCGCCGACCGCGGCGACGCGATGGTGCGCGCGCTGGTCGCGATCGGCTCGCCGCGCGCCTGGGCCGCGGTCGCGGCCGCGTGCGAGCTGCCGCACCTGCGGCGCGACGCGCTGGTCGCGCTGGCCGGCCGCCGCGACGGCGCTTCGCTGCCGCTCCTGCAGCGCGAGCTGCAGGCCGAGCTCAAGCGGCGCGAGTCCGCGCTCGTCGACGCCGCGCTCGCCGCGCTGCCGGCCGCCGACGAGGCGCGCTTGAAGCTGCTCGCCGAGCTGCTGCGCGCCGGCGCGACGCCCGACGAGGTCGCCGCCGCGCTGCGGCGCGCGCGCTTCGAAGCCGCCGATGCGCTCGCCGCGATGCTCGCGACGCGCGGCGCGCCGCGCCGCGACGCGCTCCTGCTCGCGCCGCTGCTGCAGGACGACTCGCTGGTCGCGCCGCTCGCCGAGCTGGTCGCGCGCAGCGACGATCCGTCCGCCGCCGCGCAGGCGCTCGCCCGCTTCGACGGCGCGCCGACCGTCGTCGCCTTCGCGACGCTCGCCGCCGATCCGTCGCTCTCGCGCTCGCGCGCCCGCATCCTCTCGAGCGCATTCGGGCAGTGGCTGGCGCGCTGCGACGACCCGCGCGCCGTCCTCGACGCGGCGGCGGAGCAGCTGCACGAGGACGCGCGCGCGCTCGAGGCGCTGGTCGGATTCACGCTCGCGACGCCGGCGCCCGGCGGCGCCGGAGCGCGCCTCGCGCTGATCGCCTGCCGGCACCTCTCCCCCGCCGACCGCGTGCGGCTGATCCAGGAGCTCCTGACGCGGCGCGAGCCCGCCGCGCCCGCGGAGCTGCTCGCGATCCTGGGCGACGCGTCGGCGCAGCGCGACGAGGGCGCCGGCACCGCCGAGACGCGCGCCTCGGACCGCCTCCTCGCCGCGCTCCTCCTCTGCACCTACGTGAACGGCGGCGACGAGCCGCTGCTCGAAGGGGCCCGCGCGGTCGGCGGAGCGCTCACGCCCGCGCGCGAGGCGCGGCTGCGCGCCGCGGCGCGCGCCCTGGCGAGCTCGGTCGCGCGGCCCGGCGACCGGACGCGCTTCGATGCGCTGCTCGAGCTCGCTCCGTAGAGCTTGGAACTGGAGCGGACGTCGAGAACGCGGGTGAAGAGGCCGCGGGGAGAAGGCTTCGTTCGCGAACGCGCGACGGGCGGGAGCGGGTCGAGAGGGCGGAGGGGAAAAAGGCTCGATG
>DAINBU010000226.1:0-3797 GCA_036732755.1 Planctomycetota bacterium | reverse complement strand
GGAGGGGAAAAAGGTCGAGGGACGGGACGCCGCGTGAGGCGGTCGACCACGGAACGGCTGCGAGTCGTGCCCGAATGCGCCGAGCGCAGCAAGCCCCCCGTCCATCTTTTGGTTGGGGCGAGCGTGTCCCGTCCATCGAGCCTTTTTCCCCTCCGCCCTCGCCACCCGCCCCCGCCCGTCGCGCGTTCGAGCACGAAACCTTGCTCCCCGCGCCCGCTTCACCCCCGTCCTCGACGTCCGCTCCAGTTTCAAGCCGCGGTGCCTATTTCGCCGCCGAACTCCACGCCCCGATCACGAACGCCGCCTCATCCGGCAGCAGCGGGAACGGTTTGAAGAGCAACGAGACGCCGATGTTCTTCGCGTCGGATCCGACCGGGAAGCGCAGCGTCCGCGTCTCGTTCACGTCGAGCCGGTCGTCGGGGCGCGTCTCGGTCTTGCCCGGCTTGCGGAAGGTGACGTAGCGCGGCTCGCCGCCGTCGACGTCGACGCGCACCTGGAAGATGCGCGACGGGATCTCGCCGGGGAAGCGGTGGCCGGTCCGGTTGCGCAGCGTGACGACGACGTCGCCGCCCTCGAGCGCGCACGACCAGGCGAGCGCGCGCTTCACGAAGTCGGGGTTCAGGCCGCCGTTCGGGCCGTGGCTGCGGCCGGGGCGATCCGTGGCCGGCGGCATGTGGCAGTCGGCGCAGCGCAGTCCGAGCGCTTTCGCGTCGGAGCGGTCGTACTCCTGGAAGGCGTGGTGGGTCGGCTCGTGGCACGGCCAGCACGACTGCGCGGTCAGGAACGCCGGCGTGTAGCGCGGCCGGCACGGCGCGTCGGGCAGGTCGCGCGCCGCGGCGACGCCGTCGGCGAGGCCGTGGCAGGAGAGGCAGTGGACGCCGTCGGGCTGGTTGAAGTCACGGAACTTCGGCGCGTGGTCGAGCCCCGTTGCGAGCACCGGCATCGGACTGTGGCACGGCCGGCAGCCGGCCTGCGCGAAGTCGCCGGTCTCGTCGCGGACGTTGCGGTTGGTCCAGGCGCGGTGGTGGAGGCTCGCCTCCCATTCGTCGTGGACGGCGAGGTGGCAGATGCCGCAGGCGGCGAGCGACGGCACGTCGATCCGCTGCCAGGGCGGACGCGTGTCGGGCGCGTCGCCGGCCTGCGCGACTTCGACACCAGGACCAGGGGCGTCGTCGTGGCACGCGGCGAGGAGGAGGGCGAGGCTCAGCGCCCGCGCACGAGCCATCGGCCCCACTCCTGGAAGCCGCGCTCGAGCTCCTTGTCGTCCGCCGCGAGCCAGTCGACGAAGAAGTTCTGACCGGTGAGGCGCCGCAGTCCGAGGTAGGCGCACAGCCGCACGAACGGCTCGCCGTCTTTCAGCGTGTAGAGCAGGTGCGGGCCAGCGCTCTTCCTGCCGGTCGCGCCGAGCGCGAGGCAGGCGGCGGCGCGCTGCGGATGGCCGCGGTCGCGCACGACTTCCGCGAGCGCGTCGACCGACGGCTCGTCGGCGCGCCGCGCGAGCTCCATCAGGATGGTCTCGAGCAGCGGGATCTGCCCGAACGAGTCGACCGCGTAGCGGCCGACCGGCGACCAACGTGCGACGAAGACCTTCAGGTATTCGGAAATCGAGCGGATCGCCGACCTCTTCACCGCCTCGATCTTCGGCCGCTCGAGCACCGCCTCGGCCTGACCCACCAGCCACTTCACGTCGTCGGCGAAGGCGTCGGGCCCGGACGGCCCGCCCATGATGCGGCCGTTCGTGAGGCTCGCGAGCAGTTCGGTCGCGAGCCGGTAGAGCTCCGTCTTCTTGCCGCCCGCGGCCTGCGCGTCGGCGATGTACTGCGTCGCGCGCTCGAGCAGCGAGTCGCGGTGCGGCACGCGGCGCGGATCGACGTCGCGCAGCAGCTGGACGAGCTCCGCGGTCGCGATCTTGCCGCGCCGCCCGAGCACCTGCACCGCGATCAGGAGCCGCCAGTGCTCGAGCGGCTGGTCGGCGTCGCGCAGCGCGAGGCCGGGCCCGAAGCCGAGCTCGGAGGCGGCGGGCGTCGCGCGGCCGTCGTGCAGGTCGTCGAGCAGCTCGACCGCCGCGATCCGCAGCGCGAGGCCGGTGCCCGAGTCCATGGCGAGCGTCGCCGCGAGCGCGGTCCTCTCCTGCAGCGGCAGCGCCTCGAGCGCGGCGAAGCGCAGGTCGGAATCGCAGGTGGCGTCGTTCACGATGCGCGTGAGCGGGTCGACGCCCGCCGGGCCGAGCGTCCCGAGCGCGCCGACGAAGGCGAAGCGGGCGAGCGGCGCGACCGCGCCGAGCGTCGCGCAGCGGTGGCGGTTGAAGCGGTCGGTGTTCTCGGCGAGCAGCGCGAGGGGCTCGAGCGCGGCCGCGCGGCGCGCCGGGTCGGCGGGGTCGAGGCGCGCGGCGATCAACCGCGCGAGCTGCTCGACGACGCGCGCCCGCGCGTCGGGCGGGTCGGGGTTGTCGGGCTGCGCCGCCGGGTGGGCATCGAGGTGCAGCAGGCCGACGTCCTTCTGGACCGAGAGCCACGGCTTGAGGAACGACTCGACCGGCTCCCGTTTCGAGGCGACGTCGACGCGCGTGAGCGCGATCAGCCGCTCGATGAAGAGGTCGGCGCGCGCGTGCTGCGGCCCCTCGGTCGTGAGCAGCAGCGGGATCGCCGCGGAGTCGCCGAGCTCGCCGAGCGCGCGGATCAGCGCCGCCTCGAGGACCGGATCCTCGGTGCTCGCGAGCTCCGCGCGCAGCGCCGCCGCCGCCGTCCGCTGGCGGCGCCGCGCGAGGCCGTGGATCGCGCGCGCCTGGACGACCCGATCGTCCGAGGCGACGGCGCGCGTCAGCGCCTCGCTGCTCGACGGCGAGTCGATCAACGCGAGCAGCGCGATGGCGTTACGGCGCGCGAAGGAGTGGCCGCACGTCGCGTAGGGCGTCACGTACGGGACGATCTCGTCGCGCAGGAGCACGAGACGCTCGGCGAAGGCGAGATCGCTCGTGTAGGGGCGCGTGAGGCAGATCTCGTCGGCGACGAGGCGCTGCATCATCGACGCGTAGGGATCGCGGGCGGCGATCGCGTCGGGCGGCCGCGGCGGCAGCGGACCGATCGCGGACCGGATCGCGCGCACCTCGTCGGAGAGCTCGCCGAGCGAGTTCGCCGCCTCGAGCCCCGGCACCGCGCCCTCGCCCGTGATCAGCAGCCGGTCCAGCAGCTCGAGCCGCAGCACGCGCGCCGGGTGGAGCATCATCTGCAGCAGCGCGACCGTCGTCCTCCAGTAGAGGTCGACGTCGGGCAGCGGCGGGTAGGGCCGCTCCGCGGCCGCGAGCCCGGTCGTGTTGCGCGGGAACTCGAGCGGCTGGAAGCCGAGGTGGCCCGCGAAGTCGAGCGTCAGGACGTCCCTTGGATCCACCACGCCGATCGACCGCACCGTCGGCCGCGCCCGCTGCGGCGCCGCCGTGTCGCTGTCCGACCCGCGCGTGATCGCGAGCAGCGACTCGGGCCGCACGTAGCGCGTCGGCAGCTCGCTCTTCCAGTCGAGCGGCGTCCCCGACGGGATCGCGACGTCGAGGTCGGGGACGCATGAAGTCGCCCACCCGGCGCCGACGGCGACGGGGCCAACGGTGGCCGAGGCCGTCGCGGCCGCGAGCAGGAGCAGGCGGAGCGCTGGGACGCTGCGGTTCGTCATCGGGCCCGACAATCGCCGCCGGGCGCGCGGCGGCGCGAGGAGTATCCCGGCAGCACCCGTGGTGTCACGGGTCGACCTATTTCCCCGGCGGGATCGCCGCCCTTTTCGACTCCGCCTTTTCTTTCTTGTGAGCC
>DAINBU010000225.1:1311-3894 GCA_036732755.1 Planctomycetota bacterium | reverse complement strand
GCGCCTTCGGCAGCGCGTGGTTCCACGCCATCAGCCCGGCGACGACGTGTCGGCAGGTGAGGACGAGACCGTCCTCGCCGACGAAGCAGCCGGAGCCGCCGCTGTCCGGTTCATCCTGCTCGCACACCCGCACGCTCGCGAGGCGCAGGTGGTCGAACCACTTCGCGTCCGGCGAGAAGTCGTGCTCCCACTGCAGCTTCACGAGCGGCGGCCGGCCGAACGTCCACATCCCCTCGTCCGCGCGCGCGACGCCGGTGAGGACAGAGACAAATGCCACGACAGCGTGCAGCGATCGGTGGCGAGCCATGACCCTGGAGTGCGAGAGTGACGTGGGGTGCAGGCGCATACACCACCACCAACGCCGCCGTTCGGGAATCCCGTTCACACTCTCCGGGCGAACGGACGGAATCCCCCGGAGTTCGGAGCTTCGCGAAACCTCGGATTCACCGCTGCTTCGCGAGCCACTCCAGGTACGTCCACTCGAGCGCTTCGGTGGTCGGCTTGTCGCTGGTCATCGGGACGCCGTAGATCGCGAGGACGCGCTCGTCGAAGGGCTTCGCCGCGTCCGTCACGCACGAGCGCAGCAGGCGTGCGAACGGGCGCGGCGGGGCGCCCTCGGCCTTGGGCTTGGCGGCGATCAGGAGCCAGCGCACGAAGGCGGCGCGGTAGGCGCGGAGGCACTCTTGGTAGTCGGGGAGGAAGGCCTCGGGGACCTCGGCGTTGGCGGAGAAGGTGCCGAGGAAGGGCGCGGTCACGAAGTCGTGCTCGCCCGGCATCTCCTTGCAGTCGAGCGAGAAGTGCGTGGTGGGGCCGGGGGCGTTCTCCTTGGCGGCGGCGGCGAGCGTCTGGCCCTCCTGCTGCGCGCGCCGCAGCGCGGAGATGAAATAGTCCTTGCCCTTGTCGAGGCGCCACTTCGGGTCGGCGTTCTGCTTCGCGAACTTCCCGCCGGTGCTCTTGCCGCCGCGCACGAACTTGTTGCGGCCCGGCGTCGAGCGCCCCTCGCCGCTGCCGAAGACGCGCGCGTTGTTCTCTCCGTAGAGCTCGATCACGAGGTCGATGGCGACGCCGGTCTGCACGCCCACCTCGAGCGCGCTCCCGAACCAGTCCTTCGTGAGCCGGTCGGCCGAATACTGCGTCACGTGCTCGAAGAGCCCGGTCGGCTCGCGGTCGTTCATCGAGACGCCGACCGGCCCGCCGTCCGACGCCGGGCTCTCGAGCGGCAGCCCGAGCAGGTCGTTGATGTGGAACTCGTTGCGGACCGGCAGCGCCGAGGTCCAGAGCATCGTCTTCCACTCCGGCTGCAGCGAGCCGACGTACGCCGCAAAGCCGGTGAAGTCCCCGCGCGACGGCAGCAGCGCGAGACGCGTCGGCTTGACGTCGAGCTGGAAGCCGGCCGCCGACCCGTTGCGCAGGCTCGCCGCGGAGGCCTTGATCGCGGCGAGCACGTTCGCGTCCGCGCCGGCGAGCACCGCGAGGTCGTGCCCCTCGGCCTTGCTCGCGGTGACCTTCTTCAGGAGGTCGGGCTTCCATCCCGCCACCCAACCGCGGAACGTCGTCAGCTCCGGCGTGCTCGCCTGCACCGGCTTGCCCGGGTCCTTCTCGGCCACCCACGCGAGCAGATGCACGTGCAGGTCGATCAGCCCGAGCACGATCCCCTTGAGATCGTCGAAGTGCTTGGCGTCGGCGAGCGCCGAGCGCAGGTATCGCACGTCGAAGATGCCGACGTCGATCGCCACGAACGCCGCGTCGAGCGACGCGTCGAGCGCGGCCTCGTCGTCGGCGAGCTGCGTCAGGGCGTTCGAGTTCTTGAACTGCTTCGCCTGCGCCTCGAAGTCCTTCGCCGCGGGACGCGGCGCGAATGCGAGCGACAGTGCGACGCACGCGGCGAGCAGGGTGCGCGTGGGTTCCATGGGACCGTCCTTCTTCGGGGCACCTTCGTTACATCCGTCCGACTGGACGGACACACGCTACGGCGCATTCGATCCGACGTTGAATGCAGTCGCGCTCTTCCCTGCAGGGGTCGGACGACATTCGGCGGTCATTCGCCGCCGGATTCTCCGCGTCATTCGCCGATGCGGCGCAGGACCTTCGACGGGAACACCCAGACGAGGCGGCCCATGCGCGCACCCGGCTCCGGCAGCTCGAGCTGCGCGGCGCCCGCCTTGCCGAGCGCACTGATCGTCCGCCCCTCTGCGCCGCAGACCGCCGCGACCACACGGTCGAGATGAGGCGCATGTCCGACGCAGAGCACCTCCTCGCACGCGAGCGTCGGCAGCAGCTCGAAGAGCTCCGCCGGATCGGCCTCGGGGAGGAGCGCCGCGACCTCGACGAAGCTCGGCACGTCGATCTCGAGCCCTTCCGCGACGATCTCCGCCGTCTCGCGCGCGCGCACGAGCCCGCTGTGGAGGATGCGGTCGGGCCGCACACTCAGCCGCCGCAGCGCGCGCGCGGTCTTCTTCAGCCGCCGCCGTCCGCGCTCGGTGAGCGGCCGCGCTTCGTCGACGGGGACGCGGCCGTCGGGGCCGGGCGGCATCTCGAGCAGCTCGACGGCAACCCCGTGTCGCAAGAGGGTGAGGAGCATGG
>DAINBU010000225.1:0-1301 GCA_036732755.1 Planctomycetota bacterium | reverse complement strand
CCCTTCGTAGATGTGGTGGGGGTGCTGAAATCGAGCACCCGCTCCGAGATTCTGCCCCCGTACGGTCCCGGGAGCACGTACCGACAGCCGTTTCCTCCATGTGTTATGGAGGCGCCCGGCGTGGGGAGAGGACGAGCCGGAGGGGATCGGCAGGACCATGCATCGCGCTCCCGACGTCGCGCCTTCGTCGCTACCGCCGGTCGGCGAGCTCCCGGGGTCCGGAGCTCTGCGCGACGCGCGCCTGCCCGCCTTCGCCCCCGAGGCCCCCGACCGGACGCCCGCCGCGACCACGGTCGTCATCGCCTTCTCCGCCTCGATCGAGCGCGCGCTCGACGCCATCGTCGCCGTCGACCGCGACCCCGTCGTCGCCGTCCACGAGCTGCGCCGCGGCGTGCGGACCGCACGGTCGATCCTGCGCGTCGTCGAGCCGCGCCTTTCGCGCGCGACCGCGCTCGAGCTCCACGCGGCGCTCCGCACCGCGATCCGGGAGACCGGCACGATGCGCGACCGCGACGTGCTGCCGGCCGCGCTCGCGCTGCTGCCCGCGAAGCCCGGAACCTCCGAGGCGCGCGCCGAGGTCGAGGCGCTGCTCCTCTCGGGGCGCGCCGCCGCCCGCAGGAACGGCGCCCGTGCGCGCCGCCTCGCCGTCCTCGGCGCCCGCCTCTCGCTCCTGATCGAGCGCTTCGCCGACGTCCTTCCCGGGAGTTTCTCACGCGAAGACCTGATCGCCGGCGTGCGCCGCCTCGCGCGCCGCGCCCGCCGCTCGGTCCGCCAAGCGCTGCGCGCGCCGGACGACCTCGCCGTCCAGCACGGCGCGCGCAAGCGCGTGCGCGAGCTCGCCGTCGCGCTGCACCGCCTCGGCAGCGGCAACCTCCGCATGCGCCGGCGCGCCGCGAAGCTCGGCCGCCTCTCGACCAGGATCGGTGACACGCTCGACCTCGAGCTCCTCCGCACCTTCGTCGCCGCACACGAGCAGGGCCTCGACGAGGATTCCGCCGCGCGGCTTCTCGACCAGCTGAAGCAGAATGGCGCCCGTCGCCGGCCGCGCCTGCTCCGACGCGCACGCCGCTGGCTCGAAGCCCCACGCTGGAAGGACGCCGCGTTCGAGACGTCCAAGCGGATCTGAGGATCGTGATCGGCAAGACCGGCCCGAGCACCAGCGATCTTGCCACCATCATCAAGGCGCTCGACCGCATCCTCAGCAATCACGTCCTCTACTGCACGGTGTGCGACAACAATAACGGCAACTGCACCGTGCACAACACGACGAAGCTGCTCGCGATCGAGCACCAGCAGATTCC
>DAINBU010000224.1:0-3902 GCA_036732755.1 Planctomycetota bacterium | reverse complement strand
CGTGTTGTGGCGATTGAGTAGTTTTTAGTTTCTGTTCGTAGGTCGCCGTGCGCGCGGCCGACCGTCGGTTGAAGATTCGTGTTTTTTTTGTCGAGGAATCGAGGACCCGACAGCGGGCGGAAACGGTAGCTTCCACCGCCCGAGCCGAAAAGACCTCGATTCCAGAATTGTTCCGATTCCGAACTACCATGGCTGAACGATTCGATGCTGGGTCGTAGCCAGCCGACGCTCCGCGGGCGGTCGCTCCTCTACACCCAGCTCGCCCACTCCCTCGACGCTGGCCTCCCGCTCTCCCAGGCGCTCCGGATGGCGGGGGATAGTTCGGGGAGAACCAGTGGATCAGCTGCGGCCGCCGTGGTGGCGCGCGGCGGGACTCTGGTGCAGGCGCTCGAAGAGGGGTTCGGGCTCCCGGCCGACCATCGGCTCGCGCTCGCCACGGCCGAGCGGGCGGGCCGCGTCCCCCCTTGCCTCGTGTCGCTCGCCGCCGACGTCGACGCCGAGCGCCGCGCGCGCCGCCGCATCTGGGAGCGCGCCGCCTACCCGCTCCTGCTCCTGCACGCGATCGCGCCCGCGACCTCGGCGAGCCTCCTCCTGGTCAAGCCGGGAGCCTTCGCGCAACGCGTCGTCGGCTCGACCGCCGCGATCTGGATCGTCGGGCTCGGCTCCTTCTTCCTCCATCGCGCCGGCTTGAAGCGGCCGCGCTACGTGCGGACGCTCGCCGCGCTCCCGCTGGTCGGATCGGTCCTGCGAAGCCGAGCGTTCGTCCGCTACTTCCGCTCGCTCGGGGAGCTCTACGCCTCGGGCGTCAACTTCCAGGAGGCGCTCGACGCGGCGCGCGACGCCGCCGGCCCCGCCCCGCCGGTCGACGACTTCGTGCGCGCCGCCGCCGCCGCGCGCGGCGGGGCCACGATGGCGGCCGCGTTCGAGTCGATGGGCTCGCTCGACCCGCCGCTGCGCGCGTTGCTCGCCAACGCGACGCTGACCGGCGACCTCGACGCCGCGCTGCGGCGCGCCACCGCCGACCTCGAGGAGCGCTGGCGCGTGCAGACCGACCGGCTCGTGGTCGGCTCGACCTCGGCGCTCTACGTGGCGGCCATGGTCGCCGTCGGCTGGACGATCATCAGCTTCTACGCCGGCCTCTACTCGGGTCTCTCGGGCACGCGCTGACCGACGCGCCGCAGGCCGCTCGTCAGCGCCCGTCGCCGAGGATCAGTGCGCGCAGCCGCGCGCGGTCGGCGGGCGGAGCGTCGTCGACGATGCGCTGCTTCTCGGCCGGCGTGAGCTTGTCGCCGGCGACCGTCCAGACCGCGGCCTGCAGGTCGGGGCGGAGGTCGAAGAAGCTCTGCGTGCCGGCCGGCAGGTGGGGCTGCAGCCGCGTGGCCCAGAAGCGGCCGCTGTCGTCGCGCAGCCCGCTGCGCGCCTCCTCGACCAGCGAGTTGAACTCCGGGTCGCCGCGCAGCGACTTCAGGTCGCCGTCCTCGAGCAGCCAGCTCGCGTTGGTGAAGCCGGCCCGGATCGCCTTGCGCAGCGCGTCGAGCGCCTCGGCGCGGCGGCCCTGGATCGCGCAAACGCAGGCGAGGTTGTAGTAGGCGTTCTCGCACGCCCGCGAGGTCGGGAATCTCTTGATCAGTTCGCGGTAGCGCTTCTCCGCGTTCGCGTAGTCGTCGAACTGCTGGAAGTAGTACCCGCTCTCGAAGAGCAGCCCGCGCAGGTACTCGACCCGGAACCAGGCCTCGCTGTCGGCCGTCACGCTCTGCGCCATCTCCGCCTGGTTCGACCGGATGGCGAGGATCTGGTCGATCGCTGCGATCAGCTTCAGGATCGGCGCCGTGATCCGCGCCTTCGCGAGCGAGAAGCGGGCGTAGCGCGACAGGTCGAACGACCGGAAGCGCACGATCTCGGCGGCGCCGATGCGCGACTCGAAAAAGGAGAGGCGCGCCGCTTCGAGCTCGTCGCGCTCGTCGAGCACGAGGTCGGCGAGCTCCTTCTCCAGCTCCGGCCGCTTCGTCTCGCTCAGCGACATCGTCGCGACCACGCGGAAGACGTGGTGGAGCGCGTCGTCGTGCGCGTACGCGAGGATCCGCTCGGCGGCCTGCGCGTCGATGGTCCAGAGGTCGGAGAACTGGCCGTCGTAGAAGCCGGGCACCCGGCCTTCGCGCACCTTGCCCGCCAGCCGCGTCGCGAGCGCCACGTCGACGGCGCGGTCGAAGGCGGCGCGCAGCGGCGGCGAGCGCGCCTCGACCACGCGCCCCTTCACCGCCGCGAGCGCATCGGGCTGCGCCGCGAGCGCCTCGGACAGCGCCGCGCGCACCACCGCGTCGCCCTCGGCCAGGAAGGCGGTCGCGAGCGCCTCCGCGAGCGAGGGGTCGGGCCGCGCCGCCAGCACGCGCGCCGCGGAACGCCGGGTGGCCGGCTCGGGCGCGGCGAGGCACTCCTTCAGGAGGCCGGGGGTCTCGACCGCACGCCTGGCGAGGTCGGCTTCGCCGGCGACGCGCGCCTCGCGGTAGGGGCTCGCGAGCTCGGCCTTCAGCGCGGCGTCGAGCTCCGCGCCGCGCGCGACGGGCGCCGCGCCGGCCAGCGCGACGGCCGCGACGACCGCCCTAGCGCCCCAGCACGACGCGCGCGAAGCGGCGCTTGCCGGCCCGGACGAGCGGTCCGAGCGTGAGGTCCACCTCCGCCTTCCAGTCGACCACCGCTTCGCCATCCACCTTGACCCCGCGGCCCGCGATCAGCTGCTTCGCCTCGCTGCTCGTCGCCACGAAACCGAGCTTCAGCAGCAGTTCCGCGATCCACAGCTTACCGGTCGGCACGTCGGCAGCCGGGATCGAGACGACCGGCGCCTCTCCCTCGATGTCTTTGTCGCGGAAGACGCGATCGAAGCGCTGGCGCGCGGCCTGCGCCGCCTCCTTCGCGTGGAACGACGCGGTGATCTCCTCGGCGAGCGCGGCCTTCGCCGCGCGCGGATCGGCCGCGGCCAGCCGCTCGAACTCCGCCGCGCCCGCGCCGGCGGCGAAGCGCGCGGTCAGGAGCTCGGCGTACTGCCGCATCAGCGCGTCGGGCAGCGACATCACCTTCCCGAACATGTCGTCCGCCGTGAAGGCGAGCCCGACGTAGTTGCCGAGGCTCTTCGACATCTTCTGCTTGCCGTCGAGGCCGGGCAGCAGCGGCGTCGTGATGCAGACCTGGGGCGCCTGGCCCGCGTCGGCCTGCAGGTCGCGGCCGACCAGCAGGTTGAAGAGCTGGTCGGTGCCGCCGAGCTCGACGTCGGCGCGCACCTCGACCGAGTCCTGCCCCTGCAGCAGCGGGTAGATGAACTCGTGGATCGAGACCGGCGTGCCGGCCGCCATGCGCTTGGCGAACGAGTCGCGCTCGACCATGCGCGCGACGGTCATCTTCGAGCAGAGCCGGATGAAGTCGCCGAAGCCCTTGCCGAGGAACCAGTCGGCGTTGTTCACCACCTCGATCGCGCCGTGTTCCTCGTCGCGCCGCACGACCTTGAACGCCTGCTCGAGGTAGGTCTGCGCATTGGCCTCGACCTGCTCGCGGGTCAGCTGCGGGCGCGTCTTGTCGCGCCCCGACGGGTCGCCGAGCATCGCCGTCGCCCCGCCGACGATGAAGATCGCGTGGTGGCCGAGGTCCTGGAACTGGCGCAGCTTGCGCAGCACGACGGCGTGACCCAGGTGCAGGTCGGTCGAGGTCGGATCGAGGCCGAGCTTGACGCGCAGCGGCTTCCCCGACGCGATCGACTTCGCGAGGCGCTTCGAGAGCTCCTCGCGCTTCTCGCAGTCGACCACGCCGTGCAGGAGGAGCCGCGACTGCCGCTCGACCTCGGTCGCCGCCGCGTCGCTCATCGTCCCCCCCCGTCCCCGACGCGCCCGAAGCGCATCCCCTCGTCCGACTCC
>DAINBU010000223.1:0-3973 GCA_036732755.1 Planctomycetota bacterium | reverse complement strand
GGAAAGCGTGCACGCGCCACGGCTCGAGCGCCTCGACGCGGGCGCGGTCGCCGGTAATGCCATCCTTCCAAGTCGTTGCGAGGTTTTCCGCCTCGAGCTTCGCCGCCTCGTTCGCGGCGCGCGCGAGGCCGGCGTCGACCTGCGCTCGTTCGCCCGCGTCGGAGAGCAGCAGCCAGCGGCCGAGGTGGAACGCGGCGGAACGGCGCGCGGCGGCGATGCGCGCGACGCGGACGAGGTCGAAGGCGGCGAGGACGCCGCCGCATTCGGGCCCGCCGCTCGGCGCGGCCGCCGCGGCGATCGCATCCATTTCGCGCGCGGACGCGTCGGTTTCGCCGTCCTCGCCCGGAGCGAAGGCGCCCGGCGAGAGGCGCGTCTCTTCGAGGTCGAGCCACGGCGGCGCACGGCGCAGCGCGCCGGGCGGGTCGGGCGGCGGCGCGCCCGCCCAGGTGTTCGCGAGCGCGTCGCACCGCTCCGGCGTGGCGCCCGCCAGGTGGCGCGTGAGGTTGCTCGCGAGGCGCGACTGGAGCCGGAGGCGGTCGAGTGCCGGGCCTTCGATCCCGGCGCGCTGCGCGGCGTCGCGCACGCCGTCGTCGCCGCCGGCGCCGAACGCCGCGAGATCGAGGCGCGCCTGCCGCAGGCGCAGCTCCGCCGAGGCGGCGAGCAGCGGCCGCTCGGAGAGCGTGAAGGGCGGCCCGTCGCTGCGCCACGCCGGATCGCACCAGAGGAGCGTCGTCACGGCGGGCCGTTCGACGCGGAAGAGCTCGAGCGCAAGGCCGGTGCCCTCGATCCAGATCGCGTGGAACGAGGGCGCCCCGCTCTTGCGCGCCACTTCGATCTCGGCCGGCGCCGCCGCGCCGAGCGCGACGCGCAGCGAAGGCTCGAGCGTCTCGGGCAGGAGCGCGGCGAGCGCGGGCGGCAGCGCCGCGCGCGCGAACTCGCGCGCGCGCGGCTCGGGCGGGAGATCGGCGGCGAGCGGTGCCGGCAGCCAGAGGAGCAGGCCGTCGAAGCGCTGCGCCGCGAGCTCGCGCGCGAGCTCTTCGAGCGTGAGCCCGCTCGAGGCGGTCGGCGCCTCGCCGCCGTTCGCGCGCAGGTCGACCTCGTACCAGCGCTGGACGGACGGCGCAACCAGCGCGATCGCCGCGACGAGGGGACCGAGCATGGCCTCAGCCGAGCTCGGCCAGGATCTCGTCGATCTCCTCGACCGGCGCCTCGTGGTGCTGGGCGAGGGAGTGCGTGCGGCCGGTCGCGAGGAGGGGCCGCGCCTCGTCGACGCGGCCGAGCCGGATCAGGCAGCGCGCGCGCAGGATGTAGGCGACGACCCAGTCGTCCTTGAGCTCGAGCGCGCGCTTGAAGTGGGGCTCGGCGTCGGCGAAGCGCTCCGCCTCGAGGAGCGCCGAGCCGAGGCTGAAGCGGGCGAGCTCGTTGTCGGGACGCTTCGCGACGATCGCCGCGAACTTGTCGATCTTGGCCTGCAGGTCGTCGGGCGGCATCGCGGGCTCCCCTTCAAGACGGGGGAATCTAGCATGCGCCGCATGCGAGAAGTCCGACGCACCGCGTGCACGCGCGACTGTCCCGACGCCTGCAGCATGCTCGTCACGGTCGAGGACGGCCGTGCGGTCCGACTGCAGGGTGACCCCGACGATCCGGTGACGCGCGGCTTCCTGTGCGAGCGCACCAGCCGCTTCCTCGCGCGGCAGTATTCGGCCGACCGCTTCACGCAGCCGATGGTCCGGCGCGGCGGCGCGCTCGCGCCGATCGGCTGGGACGAGGCGCTCGACCTCGCCGCCGAGCGACTGCTCCGGATCCGCCGTGAATCGGGGCCGGCCGCGATCCTCCACTACCGCTCCGGCGGCTCGCTCGGGATCCTGAAGAACGCCGCCGACTTCCTCTTCGAGCGCTTCGGGCCGGTCACGAGCAAGCGCGGCGACATCTGCTCGGGCGCGGGCGAGGCGGCGAACCTGCTCGACTTCGGCCAGACCGAGTCGAGCGACTTCTTCGACCTGCTCGAGGCGAAGCTGATCGTGCTGTGGGGCAAGAACCCCCACACGTCGGGGCCGCACCTGCTGCCGGTGCTGAACGAGGCGAAGCGGCGCCGGGCGCGGCTCGTCCTGATCGACCCGGTGAAGACGCGCGCGGCGGCGCTCTGCGACGACTTCTTCCAGCCGCGCCCCGGCGCCGACGCGGCGCTCGCCTTCGCGGTCGCGCGCCGCCTCTTCGAGGCCGGCGGGGCCGACCCCGACGCGACGCGCTGGAGCCACGGCGTCGCGGAGTTCAAAGAGCTCGCGTTCGCCCGCTCCTTCGACGAGTGGTGCCGCGAGGCCGACGTGCCGGCCGACGATGCGCGCCGCTTCGCCGACGCCTACGCGACGATCCGGCCTGCGACGATCCTGGTCGGGTGGGGGCTCGCGCGGCGGCGCAACGGCTGCGGGACGGTGCGCGTGCTCGACGGGCTCGGCCTCGTGAGCGGCAACGTCGGCGTGCGCGGCGGCGGCGTCAGCTACACGTGGGCGCGCCGGCGCGCCTTCGACCTCTCCTTCGTGGAGGGGACGGCGCCGCGCACCTTCCCCGAGCCGCTGCTCGGGCGGGAGATCCGCGACGCGCGCGACCCGCCGATCCGCGCGGTCTGGGTCACCGCGGCGAACCCGGTCGCGATGCTGCCCGACAGCGGCGTCGTGCGCGACGCGCTGGCGTCGCGCGAGTTCGTCGTGGTCGTCGACACCCATCCGACCGACACGACGGACGTCGCCCACCTCGTCCTGCCCTGCCCGACGCTGCTCGAGGACGACGACGTGCTCGGCGCCTACGGCAACAACTACCTGCGGCGCGCGCAGCCGGCGGTCGCGCCGCCGCCCGGGGTCCGCCACGAGGTCGCGATCCTGCGCGGCCTCGCCGAGCGGCTCGGGCTCGCCGCCGAGTTCCCGGCGAGCGTCGCGGAGTGGCAGCGGCGCGTGCTCGCGCGCGTCGCGCTGCACGGGATCACCGCCGACTCGCTCGCGCGCGGCGCGGTGAAGAGCCCGTTCGTGCCCGCCGTCCTCTTCGAGGGGCGCCGCTTTCCGACGGTGGACGGCAAGGCGAGCCTGGTCACGGCGGCGCCGCCACCGGCGCCGGTGCGCGACGCCGAGTTCCCGCTGCTCCTGCTCGCGATCTCGACGCCCCAGTCGCAGTCGTCGCAGTGGGCGGTCGACCTCGGCGACGCCGCGGCCGAGGTGCGCGTCCATCCGAGCGCGGCGGCCGACTTCGCCGACGGCGCGCCCGCCTCGCTCGAGAGCCGGCGCGGCGCGCTGCGCGTCACGGTGCGCCACGACCCGGCGGTGCGCCCCGACGTGGCGTGGATGGCGAAGGGCGGGGCGCTGCGCGACGGCCGCTGCGCGAACGTCCTGGTCGAGGCGGTGCTGACCGACGGCGGCGAGGGGGCGAGCTACTACGACGAGCCGGTCCGGCTGGTGAGACGGTGAGACGCGCTCAGCGCCGCTCGTCGTCGCCGTAGCTCGCGGCCGTGCGCACGGCCGCCGCGTCGCCGCGCGCGAGCTCTTCCTCGGCGAGCCGCTGCAGCTCGTGCACCGTGACCAGCAGGCGCTGCGAGCGGACGCGGTTGGGCCCCTGCTTCTTCAGCAGTGCGACGGCGTGCCCGTCGACCCAGCCGAAGATCGTCTCCTCGGCGGCGAGCGCGACGGCCGGCAGGTCGGCGTGCACGGTCGCGCCGTTCGCGAGGCGGACCGCCTGCGACGCCGCGATGTCGACGCGCGGGAAGTGGCGCAGCGCGTTCTCCAGCGGGAGCATCAGGCCCGGCGTGAGCGCCTCGGGGGCGATCGCCTCGGCGAGCTCGAAGCCGCCCGACTCGGTGCGCGTCAGCTCGGCGAGGTAGCCGCCGGTGCCGAGCGCGGCGCCGAGGTCGCGCGCGATGGAACGCACGTAGGTGCCGCCGGCGCAGGCGACGCGCAGCTCGACGTCGGGCCACGCGTACCGGGTGAGC
>DAINBU010000222.1:0-4037 GCA_036732755.1 Planctomycetota bacterium | reverse complement strand
CGCGAGATCGTGCTGCGGCCGCGGGCGCCGGCGCACGTCGCGTGGAAGTCGTCGCTCGACGTCTCGAAAGGGTGGCTCGTCGTCGACCTCGCGTCCGGCGACGAACCGTGGTGCGAAGAGTTCACGCTCGTCCACCGCAAGTCGGACAAGGACGAGCCGGTCCACACGATCCGCCCCGGCCACTACCGCTGGCGCGCGTACTTCCAGCCCGAGAGCGAAGTCGACGAGGCGCCGAAAACCACTACCGCGAGCGGCGAGTTCGACGTCGCGGCCGGCGCGACGCACGAGCTGCGGATCGACGAGCTGCGCTAGCGCGCCGCCGACGCGCCGGCGCCGCGGTGTGCGGGCGAACGGACAAGGCCGAAGCCGGATTCCGTACGCCGGTCGCAATTGCCTGAACCACTTCCCGACGGCGCGGGAAGATTGTCGACGATGACCCATGACTCGACGCCCTCCGTCGAACGTCTCCTGGGCGAGAGCGTCTGGCTGGCGAGCCTCGCGCGTGCGCTGCTCGGTCGCGACGAGCACGCGGTCGAGGACGTCGTCCAGGAGGTCCGGCTCGTTGCGTTGAATTCGGCCCCGACCGACCCCGGTCGTGCGCGCGCCTGGCTCGTGCGCGTCACGCGGAACCTCGCGCTGCGCGCTCGACTGCGCCGTGCGCGACGGGATCGGCGCGAGCGCGCGGCCGCGGAAGCCGAAGCGCTGCCGTCGACGGTCGAGCTCGTCGCACGCGTGCACGCGCAGCGCCGCGTCGCCGCCGCGGTGCTCGCGCTCGACGAGCCGTACCGCAGCGTCGTGCTGTCGCGGTACTTCGACTCGCTCAGCGCGCGCGAGATCGCGACGGAGCAAGGCGTCCCGGTCGAGACGATCCGGACGCGGCTCAAGCGCGCGCACGTGCAGCTGCGCGAAGCGCTCGACGAGGAGTTCGGAGGACGCGGCGCGTGGGTCGGGCTGCTGTTGCCGGGGCCGGCGCCGGGCGGAGGGGCGGCGGCGACCGCGGCGGCGGGGACGGGTGCGAAGGCGGCGGGAGCGTCGGCAGGGGCGGCGGCAGTCACCGGCGCGGGGGTGGTGGCGATGAGCGTGACGGCGAAGATCGCGAGCGTCGCGGCGCTGGTCGTGGCGGCGGCGGTGGGGTGGAGGCTCGCGTGGCCGGGCGGAGCACCGCCGCCGACGTCGTCGAGTCTCGTCGCAGCGGGCCGCGCGCCGGCGACGGCCGAAGCCGCCGAACAGGCATCGCGATCGCCGCTCGCCGACGCACCTGAGACGACGAACGCGGCGCGTTCGCCCGAAGACGCTGCGCCGTCATCGCCGCCGGAGGATTCCGGACTCCACGTGGTCGCGACGATCGTCCGCGCGAGCGACGGTTCACCCGTGGCGAGCGCCGCATTGAACGTCCGGTCCCGAAGCGTAGTCGGAGGACGCTGGAGTGATGAGCGCCTCGAAACCGCAAAGAGCGACGGCGCCGGACACGTCGAACTCGTCCTTCCGGCCGCCGCGCACCGCATCGCGCGATGGGAGGTCGTGGCGTCGGAGCTCGCGCCCTATGGCGAATGGTCGATCGACGAATCGCGCGCGAACGGCCGGCAGCTCGACCTCGGCACGATCCGGCTCGAACGCGGAGCGCTCGTGAAGGGACGTGTGCTGCGGGCTCGCGACGGACAAGCGCTCGCGCACGCCGAGCTGAGCCTGAGCCACGGTGACAACGGACATCTCCTCCTCCTCGATCGTGCGCGGCCCGAGGGGTGGAGCGGAGTGGACGGAACGTTCACGCTGGAGGAGCGCGTCTGGCACCCCGATCGATCGGCGGTGATCCTCTTCGCATCGTGCAACGCGGGCATCGGATGGACGACGTTCAAGACTCCGGCGGGCGCCGAGGAGACGACCGGCGTCGACGTGCTGATCGAAGATCCGGCCGGACTCTCCGTTTCGGTGCGTGACGACCACGGAGTCGCCGTGCCGCTCGCGAGCGTGAGCTGCGTCCCGCACTTCATGCCGCTCGAGCGACCCTCGCGGGAGGAGCCGCGCCACGAAATCCTCTACCTCGAGGATCCGGGCGTCGACCGCATCTTCAACGCGAAGAGCGGCGCGGATGGAATCGCGAGCTTCGCGCAGCTTCCGGTCGGTTCGTCGGAGCGTCTCATCGACCCCCATGAGCGCGTCACGGATCGCTATTCCGTGGTCGCGAGCGCGGTCGGATACGACATCGGCTTCGTGGACGGCGTCCAGCTCGGCGCCGGAACCCGTTCGAGCTGCGAGGTCGTCCTGCGTCGCGAGCGGTCGATCACGATCCTCGGGAACGTCCGCGGTCTCGACGGCCAGCCGATCCCCGATGCGAAGGTCCATGCGAGCGGCAGAGAATTCACGGTCGAGGCGACGAGCGACGAAGCGGGCGAGTACCGGCTCGATCGCGTCCTGTCCGCGCGGGGAAGGGTGTTCGTCAGCGCCACCGCCGAACAGCACGCGCTCCTTCAGGAGACGTACGCGTTCGACCAGCTCGCACGCGCCTCGATGCAAGACGACTCGGGGGCTCCGATCGAGGCGTACTCGCTCGATCTCGTCCTCGAGCGCACCGCGCGCATCGCCGGACGCGTCGTCGACGAGGGAGGCGCGCCGGTCGCCGGCGCGTCGCTCTGGTTCAATCGCGTGAGGAACGGCGTGGTCGACGGCATCTCGTTCCAGGCGACTCCGCCGGTGACGGGTGCGGACGGGCGGTTCGAATACGAGGCGACCGAGTCCGAATGGCAGGTGACCGCGTCCGCGCCGCTCGGAGACGGGGATGCCGGTCCCGCGACGCGGCGGCGCGTGACCGGCGGCGCCTCCGACCTCGAGCTCGCGTGCGTGACGCGCGTCGCCGCGAGCGGAGCGACGCTCGCTTGCGAAGTCGTCGACGCCGCGACGGCCGCGCCCGTTCCCGTCGCTTCGGCGAGCCTGCGCGACGCGGACGAGCTGAATTGGGTCTACACGAAGGTGAAGTGCGCGCTGGGGAGCGTGACCGCGCGCAACCTCGCGGCCGGTCGCTGGCGCCTCCAGATCGAGCTCGGCGACCATCGCGTGGCCGCCCGCGAATTCGAGGTCACGAGCGACCACGACGTCGTGCGGCTGCGTGTCGCGGTGGGGGCGCCGGCGCGCGTCGCCGGTCGCTTCGAGTTCGATCCCTCCTCGGGAGTCGCGACGGTCGACGACCTGAGGAGGCGCAACATCGTCGTCTGGTGGCAGCCCTTGGAGCCGCATCCCGTGGACGCGTCGGGCAAGGCCATCGTCGACGACAAACACTCCGGGTGCACGCCTCCCGATGACGACGGCCGCTTCTTCCTCGACGGCTTCGTTCCCGGCAAGACGGCGATCGTCTACGCGAGCGATTGGGAGCATCTCTACGACGAAGCCGTCTTCACGCCGACCAGCGGCGAAGTCCGTGAAGTCGTCTTCCGGCTCGCACCCTCAGCGAAGATGGTCATCGAGCGCGTCGACGATTTCTCGGCGGGCAACCTCTGCGTCGACATCGCGCTGGACGACGGGCCGCTCCACCGCGAGTTCTGGATGAACCGGATGGCGCGCCAGGACCGCGACTGGCCGAAGTCGATCCGGCCCGGCCGCCACCGATGGCGCGCGCTCTATCTGGAGAAGCCGTCCGACGACGAAGGGATCCACCGCGTCCGTTCCGCGAGCGGCGAATTCGACGTCGCGGCCGGCGAGACCTACGTGCTGCGGCTCGCGGGGCTGCGCTGACGAGAGTCGGATCGACGAGTGGCGCGGGCAGCCCGCCGCAAGAGTCGTCGCGAGCCCGACCGTTCAACGCCGTTTGAAAAACTGAATCTCGCGCTCGTGCTTCAGCGCCGCCGCACGCGTCTTGAACGTGCCGAGATTGCGGCGCTTGCCGGTGCGCGGGTCCTTCTTGCTCGAGAAGAGGCGGTATTCGCCTGACGGGAGTTTGCGAATCATGTGCGGCGTCGCGCAACGGACGCGCCACGGGCTCGCCGCGTCTACCGCCCGATCAGCAGCTGCAACCCCGCCGTGAACGCCACGCCCTTGCTCGCCCC
>DAINBU010000221.1:0-4215 GCA_036732755.1 Planctomycetota bacterium | reverse complement strand
AGCGAGCCGCCCGCGCAGGCGGCCGAACTCGGCAGCGACGAGCGAAATCGCCTCGACCACGCTCCTGGTCCACGCGGAGCGGGCGATCCGCGCCAACGCCAGCGCCGACGACCCGCCCGCCCTGCGCCGGCGCCTGCTCGCCTGCGCCGATCTCCTCCCGCCGTCCGCCGCCGCGCTCGTCGCGTTCGAGGCCGGCGGCGCGCTCCACCCCGTGCTCCTCGGCCCGCACGCGGCCGTCTTTTCCGACGTCGCGGCGCCGCGCGCCTTCGCCGTGCCCTGCCCGGAGACCTCGCCATGACGCGCACCGATCGCCGCGAATTCCTGCAGCAGGTCGCCGGATCGCTCGCCGCCGTCGCCCTCGCGCCGGAGCTCCTGCCGCTGCCGCCGCCGCGGCGCGGCGCACCGCTCCAGATCGGCGTCATCGGCGCCGGCGGCCGCCAGGGGCGCGCGATCCTGACCGAGCTGCTCAAGTTCGAGGCGGCGAAGGTCGCCGCGGTGTGCGACGTGCGCGACGAGCGGCTGAAGCAGGCGGTGCGGCGCGCGTCGGGCGCGGCCGCCTACGCCGACCACCGCAAGATGCTCGACGAGCAGAAGGACCTCGTCGCGGTCGTCGTCACCACGCCGACCCACCGCCACCGCGAGGTCGCGATCGACGCGCTGAAGGCCGGGAAGCACGTCTACTGCGAGGCTCCGCTGGCGGCGTCGCTCGACGACTTGAAGGCGATCGCCGCCGCCGCGCGCGAGGCGAAGACGACGTTCCACGTCGGCCACCAGCTGCGCTCGAACCCCGTCTACCAGCTCGCGCGCTCGTTCCTCGTTTCGGGCAACATCCGCGACGTCGTGCAGGTGCGCGCGCAGTGGCACCAGAAGACGAGCTGGCGCGTGCCGGGCGACGACCCCGAGCTCAACTGGCGCCTCGCCCGCAAGAACGCGTGCGGCCTGCCGCTCGAGGCCGGCGCGCACCAGGTCGACGTCGTCACGTGGTACCTCTCCCGCTTCCCGACCGCGGTCCGCGGCCACGGCGCGCTGCTCTCGTGGAACGACGGCCGCGACGCGCACGACACGGTCGAGGCGTCGCTCGCCTTCCCCGACGGCCTGCGCATGCACTGGGACGCGACGCTCGCCAACTCCTTCGACGGCCAGCACGAGCTCTTCGTCGGCACGATGGGGACGATCAAGATGGCGGAGACGTTCGGCTGGCTCTTCAAGGAGGCCGACGCGCCGACGCAGGGGTGGGAGGTCTACGCGTCGCGCGAGAAGTTCCACAGCGAGGAGGGGATCACGCTGATCGCCGACGCGACCCAGCTCGCCAAGCAGGGCAAGCTGAAGGAGGGGATCGGGCTCCCGAATCCGCCGCTCTACTACGCGCTGCAGGACTTCCTGAAGAGCGTCGCCGAACAGAAGCCCGCGACCTGCGGCGTCGCCGACGGCTATCGCGCCGCGGCGATCGCGCTGCGGATCGACGAGGCGATCGGGAAGAACGAGGAGCTCGCGATCGGGCCCGAGCAGCTCCAGGGCTCGTGAACGCCGCAGGTCCTTCATGAACCCTTCCGACTGGAAGCTCCGCCGCCTGCCCTTCTCGCTGCGCCTCGCCGCGGCGGCGCTCGTGCTCTGCCTCGCGATCGGCGAGGCGGCGTCGCTCTACCACCTCGTGAAGCACCACGAGAAGCGCGACGACGCGCCGGGCCTCTCGATGACCGACCTCGAAGGCGCCTACCGCGGCGTCGACCGGCCGGCGCCGCTGCGCCGCGTGCTCGACGCGCCGCACGGACTCGCGACGTTGACCGACGCGAAGGAGCGCGCCGCCCTCGCGAAGTGGCTCGACGGCCAGCGAATCAACGACGAGTACGACAGCCTCGACGCGGGCGAGCTCGCGCCCGCCGAGATTCTCGCGCGCCGCTGCGTCGCCTGCCACGCGCGCCAGGCCAAGGACGCGGCCGGCGCGAAGGGGATCGGGGCGACGCTCCCGCTCGAGTTCTGGGACGACGTCGCGAAGGTCGCGTTCGCGAAGAAGGTCGACCCCGTGCCGGTCGCGATCCTCGCCCTCTCGACGCACGTGCACGCGCTCACGCTGCCGCTGGTCGCGCTCGCGGTCGGCGCGCTCGCGCTCGCGACGCGCTGGCCGGGCCGCGCGCTGCGCAGCCTCGTGTGCCTCGGCTGCGTCGGCCTCTTCGTCGACCTCGCGAGCTGGTGGCTCGCGCGCGGCGACGTGCCCGCGCTCTCCGCGATCTCGGGCGTGCTCTTCGTGCCGCTGCTCGTCGCGGGCGGCGCGCTCTTCAGCCTCTCGCTCGCGCTGCAGCTCGTGCTCGTCCTCCTCGACCTCCTGCTGCCGCTGCGCGCCGCGCCGCCCCGCCCGCCGCCGGGAAGTTGATTGCACCGGTCGGCGCGCCGGCCCAAACTCCCGACCCATGTCGAAACCAGGCAACGGCTCCGGCGGCGAGCGCGGCGAAGCGAAGCGGCGCAAGGTCACGACCCTGCGCCTGCAGGAGATGAAGGAGCAGGGCGAGCGGATCGCCTGCCTCACCGCCTACGACTTCGCGACGGCGCGCCTCCTCGACGAGGCGGGCATCGACGTGCTGCTGGTCGGCGACTCGGCCGGCATGGTCTTCGGCGGCTACGACACGACCATCTCGGTCACGATGCCGCAGATGCTCTACCACGCCACGGTGGTCGCGCGCGCCGTCAAGCGCGCGCTGGTGGTCGGCGACCTCCCCTTCATGTCGTACCAGGCGAGCGTCGAGGAGGCGCTGCGCAACGCCGGCGCCTACATGAAGGAGGCGCTCGTCGAAGCGGTCAAGCTCGAGGGGGGCGAGGGGATCTGTCCGACGGTCCGCCGCATCGTCGACGCCGGCATCCCGGTGATGGGCCACCTCGGCCTCACGCCGCAGTCGATCCACAAGTTCGGGAGCTACCGCACGCGCGGCACGACCGACGAGGAGGCCGAGCAGATCCTGCGCGACGCGCGGGCGCTCCAGGACGCCGGCGCCTTCGCGATCGTCCTCGAGAAGATCCCGGTCGAGCTCGCGCGCGACGTCACGAAGGCGCTCAAGATCCCGACCATCGGCATCGGCGCCGGCAGCGAGTGCGACGGACAGATCCTGGTCGTCCACGACATGCTCGGCCTCTTCTCGCGCTTCCGGCCGCGCTTCGTGCGCCGCTACGCCGAGCTCGCGCGCGAGATGCAGGACGCCTTCCGCCGCTACTGCGCCGACGTCAAGGCGCGCTCGTTCCCGAGCGCGGCGGAGAGCTACTGGCGCGAGGAAGAAGAGCGCGAGCGCGGCAAGGGCGGGTGACGCGTCCCGAACGGCTCGCCGCGCGGCGGGACGAAGAGTTCGCCCTTCCCGGGAGCTTCCCGGGCGCATCGGCTTGACGCGCTCGCCAGCGCGCTAGATACTTTGCCACGCAAAGCCCTGGCGGAGCGGAAGTTCCGAGGGTCCGGAGCCGCGAAGGCTCGAAGGCGAGGCATGGCGAACCCGGCGGTCGTTCCCCAATCGGTCGCGATCATCATGGACGGCAACGGCCGCTGGGCGCAGAAGCGCGGCCTGCCGCGCATGGCCGGACACCGGGCCGGCGCCGTCGCCGTCGACCGCATCACCGAGGCGGCGGCGAAGCTCGGCGTGCGCCACCTGACGCTGTACGCCTTCTCGACCGAGAACTGGCAGCGCCCGCAGGACGAGGTCGACACGCTCTGGAAGCTGCTCGTGCGCGACCTGAAGCGGCGCGGGCCGAAGTGCCTGAAGCAGGACATCCGGCTGGTCGCGATCGGCCGGCGCGACCGCATGCCCGACGTCGCCGTGAAGGAGCTCGACCGCGTGGAGCGCGAGACGGCGCGCTGCCGCCGCATGACGCTCTGCCTCGCGCTCGACTACGGCGGGCAGTGGGACGTCTGCGAGCTCGCCGAGCGGATCCGCAAGGGAGCGCGCGACGGCTCGCTCGACGACCAGCCGATCACCCCCGAGACGCTGCAGCGGCTGCTGCCCTCCGCGATCGTCCCGCCGGTCGACCTCCTGATCCGCACCGGCGGCGAGCAGCGCGTCAGCAACTTCCTGCCGTGGCAGCTCACCTACGCCGAGCTCCTCTTCCTGCCCGTGCTCTGGCCCGAATTCGACGAGGCCGGCCTCGACGCCGCGTTCCAGGAGTTCGGGCGCCGGCGCCGCCGCTTCGGCCGCGTCGACGACAAGACCGAGGCCGACCAGCGCGCCGTCCCCCAGGAGA
>DAINBU010000220.1:0-4581 GCA_036732755.1 Planctomycetota bacterium | reverse complement strand
CGAGGAGCGCCGCCACCCCTCGATCATCGACGCGGGCCGCCGGCGTCGCATCGCGCGCGGCGCCGGGACCGAAGTCGCCGTCGTGAACCAGCTCCTGCGCCAGCACGAGCAGATGCGCGACATGATGAAGAAGTTCAACCAGGGGGGCATGATGAGCAAGCTCGGCCGCCTCTTCGGGGGCGGCGGAGACGCCATGGGCGCCGGCGGGCCCGGCGGCGACGCGCGCAAGCAGCAGGAGATGCTCGCGAAGATGCAGCGCGGCGCCGCCACCGCGGAGAAGGATCCCGCCCGCGACGCCGCGCGCCGCGCGCAGCGGAAACGCGAGAAGGAAGCGCGCAAGAAGAATCGCAAGCGTCGCTGAACGCGACGATCATCGCAGCAGTCATCGGAGAGACGAACTTGGCAGTCATGATCCGTTTGAAGCGTTTCGGCCGCAGGAACCGCCCGTCGTGGCGGATTGCCGTCATGGACAAGCGCAACGCCCGCGACGGCGAGTCGATCGAGGAGATCGGCACCTACGACAACGTCACCGACCCCAAGCAGACGAAGGTGGTCGTGAAGGCCGCGCGCGCGCGCTACTGGCTCTCGGTCGGGGCGCAGCCGTCGCGCATGGTCCACCACATCTTCAAGCGCAACGGCGTCTACGCGAAGGCGGAGACTCCCGCGGCGGCGGCACCGGCCGCCGCACCGGCGAAGAAGAAGTGACCGGGGCGCTTCGATGAGCGAAGCCGCCACGAGAGCGAAGCTCTCGGACGTGCTGCGCGGACTCGAGAAGCCCTACGGCAAGGTCTTCGTCCTGCCGGAAGAGCCGCCGCTCGACCACGCGGTCTTCCTGCTGCTGCGCGAGGGCTGGGACTGGCGCAAGGCGCAGAAGGCGCTGCGCATCCTGCAGAAGGACTTCATCGACTGGAACGAGGTGCGCGTCTCGTCCGCGGCCGAGCTCAAGAGCGCGTTGGCACAGGAGGGCGGCAAGGACCTCGACGTCAAGGTCGAGAAGATCCGCGCGCTGCTCGCGGCGCTCTGGAAGGAGCGCAACGCGACGTCGCTCGACTTCCTGCGCGAGATGGAGCCCGACTCGCGGCGCCGGCTGCTGACGGCGCTCGGCGTGCTGTCGCCCGCGCACGTCCAGATCCTGATGCAGTGCCTGAACGGGACCGCGACGATGCTGGTGAGCCAGCCGACGATCCGCACGCTGTCGCGGATCGGGCTGATCGACCGCGTCCACAGCGAGTCGGCGGCGCGCAAGGTCCTCGAGAAGCTGGTCGATCCCGAGGATCTCTGGGCGTTCCAGTCGCTGCTCACCCAGCACGGGGAGGAGATCTGCCAGAGCAAGTCGCCGCGCTGCGGCGACTGCGCGATCGTCGCGCTCTGCAAGTTCAAGCGGAAGGTCGGCACGGGCGGCGACGAGTAGGACAGCGCCCCCGGGCCGGGCCCCCCGACCGGAAGTTCCTTCGCGCGCCGCGGTGAGCCCTCGCTGCCGCGGCGCGCGCGCGCTATCTCGCTGCCCCGTCGCACCGCACCTCAAGAACGCGGCGCGACGGCACGGCGGCGGTCCTCGTCGCCGCGCTGCTCCGTCCTGGAGCGGAGATCCTCCCAATGCGCGCACCACCGCGCGTTTTTCGGGGAGGAGGAGAAGGTTCGCGTGCGCGTCGATCCCTCGTCTGCGCGGGGCTCGTCGTCGCTTGCGCTTGCGCCTGCACGACGGCTCCCGTCGCCCTCCCGGCTCCCGACCGGATCGGCGCGGCCGCCGCGTTCGCGCGCGCCCGCGTCGCCTGGACCGACGGGTCGCAGGCGCAGGCGGTCGCCTGGTACGCGCGCGCCGTCTCCCTCGATCCCGAGTCGCCCGCGCTGCGCGCCGAGCTCGGCCACGCGCTGCTCGTGACCGGCGACCTGGCGCGCGCGCGCGACGAGCTCGCGCTGGCGCGGCGCTTCGACGTGGCCGGCCGCGCCGGCGCGGTCGACCTCGCCGAGCTCTCGCTGCGCGAGCGCGACGCCGAGTCGGCGACCGCCACGCTGCTGCAGGTCGTGGGCGACGAGCCCGGCGACCTGCGCGCGCTGCGCCTGCTCCATCCGCTGCTGCTCGACCTCGGCCGCGCCGAGGAGGGCGTCGACGTCTACACGCGCGCCGCCGAACGCCGCCCCGAGCTCGCGTTCGTGCACGAGGCGCGCGCCGACTTCCTCGCCGAGCTCGGCCGCGAGGACGAGGCGCTCGCGGGCTATCGTCGCGCGCTCGCGCTCGATCCGCGGCGCGCCGCCGCCGAGCGCAAGGCCGTCCGACTGCTGGAGCGGGAGAGTGAGCGCCTCCTCAAGAAGCTGGCGATCCCCGCTGATCCTGGCGTCGGCCTCCCCGCAGCGAATGGCGCTGCTGTCGGATCTGGGTGAGCCGTTCGAGGTCGTCCCGGCCGACGTCGACGAGACGGCGCCGCCGGGCCCGCTCGCCGCCGCCGTGCGCGCCATCGCGCGCCGCAAGGCCGACGCGGTCGCGCGGCGCGTCGCGCGCGGGCTCGTGGTCGGTGCCGACACGGTGATCGACCGCGACGGCGTCCTGCTCGGCAAGCCGGCCGACGCCGACGAGGCGCGCGGAATGCTGCGCTCGCTCTCCGGCCGCAGCCACCGCGTCCACACCGGCGTCGCGCTCGTCGGCGCCGGCGGCGCGCCGGCGCGCGACGGGGTCGCCACCACGGTCGTGCACTTCCGACCCGTCGCGCCGGCCGAGATCGACGCCTACGTCGCGTCGGGCGAGCCGTTCGGGAAGTCGGGTGCCTACGCGATCCAGGGCGGCGCCGCCGCCTTCGTGGCGCGCGTCGACGGGGACGTCGACAACGTGGTCGGCCTGCCGCTGCGGCTGGTGCGGCGCCTCCTCGCGGAGCTCGACGCCGGAGCGTGAGGGCGGGGTCGTTGCCAAGCGCACGCCCGCGCGCCTATCATGTCGCCCCCCCGTTTCCGAGGTGGCGAGGTGATGGAACGAGACGCGCGACGAGGTTCGGCATGCGGCGGAGGCCGGTTCGGCGCGGCGGCGCTCGCCCTCCTCTTCGCGCTCGGCTGCTCCGGCGGGACGTCCTACAAGAAGTACGAGGTCGGCGACGAGGTGCGCGAATGGCAGCTCGGCGGGGTCGACGTCGAGATCGAGGTGGCCGAGACCATGGCCGAGCGCCAGAACGGCCTGATGCGGCGCACGAGCATGCCCGAGGACCACGGGATGCTCTTCGTCTACCCCGAGCCGCAGCTGCTCTCGTTCTGGATGAAGAACACGGCGATCCCGCTCTCGATCGCCTTCATCCTCGAGGATGACGACGGGCAGCACGGGACGATCGTGAACGTCGAGGACATGCAGCCCTACGTCGAATTCCCGACGACCGTCTCGCAGAAGCCGGTGCGCCTCGCCCTCGAGATGAACCAGGGCTGGTACAAGAAGCACGGCCTGAAGAACGGCGACACGATCGCGCTGCCCGCGTGGATCGGGTCGATCGTCGCGGGCGGCGACTCGCCCGAGGAACGCTAGATACGGAACCCCGCCGGCGCGGAACGCATCGTGGCCGCGGACCGGCCCCGCGATGGAACCCCGGGCCGCCAACGACCGGAGCTCGTGATCCCGATGAAGGCTGACATCCACCCCAAGTACGTCGACTGCGTCGTCACCTGCGGCTGCGGGGCGACGTTCAACACACGCGCGACCAAGCCCAAGCTCGCGGTCGAGATCTGCGCGTCGTGCCACCCCTTCTACACGGGCAAGCAGAAGTTCGTCGACGCGGCCGGCCGCGTCGAGAAGTTCCTGCGCCGCTACGGCAAGGGCGACGTGCAGAAGCCCGACGCCGCCAAGCCCGCGCCCGAAAAGGCGGCGGCCGCCAAGCCGGCCGCGCGCAAGGCGGAGGCGCCGAAGTCGAAGTAGTCGGGGCTGCGGCGTGCTGCACCCGGCGCTGCGCGCGCTCCTCGAGTCGGAGTCGCAGCGCAAAGCGCAGCTCGAACAGGAGCTCGCCGGCCCCGACGCCGCGCGCGACCCGGCGCGCCTGCGCTCGCTGCTGCAGGAGTCCGGCCGCCTCCGGCGGCGCGTCGAGCGCTTCGCCGAGCTGACGCGCCACGAGCACGCCACGCGCGAAGCCGACGAGCTGGCGCGCAGCGAGAGCGACGCCGAGATGAAGGCGCTCGCGCGCGAGGAGGCCGCGCAGGCGCGCGCCGCCGCGGAGCGGATCTCCGCCGAGCTCGAGGCCGAGCTGCTCGCGCGCGACCGCTACTCCGACCGCAACATCATCCTCGAGGTGCGCGCCGGCACCGGCGGCGACGAGGCGTCGCTCTTCGCGGCCGACCTCGCCCGCATGTACCAGCGTTTCGCCGAGCGCCACGGCTTCAAGTTCGAGGAGATCAGCTCGAGCCGCAGCGACGTCGGCGGCCTGCGCGAGCTGATCGCGTCGATCGAGGGCGAGGCGGTCTACGACGTGCTCCGCTTCGAGAGCGGCGTCCACCGCGTGCAGCGCGTCCCCTCGACCGAGGCGCAGGGACGCATCCACACTTCGACCGCGACGGTCGCGGTGCTGCCCGAGGCCGAGGACGTCGAGGTCGTCTTGAAGGAGGCCGACCTCAAGG
>DAINBU010000219.1:0-4589 GCA_036732755.1 Planctomycetota bacterium | reverse complement strand
GACAAGCAGCAGATCATCTTCGAGGCGTTCCAGCAGGCCGACGGCAGCACCAGCCGCCGCTACGGAGGCACCGGGCTCGGCCTCGCGATCAGCCGCGAGATCTCGCGCATGCTCGGCGGCGACCTCGTGCTGGAGAGCGCGCCCGGCTCGGGCAGCACCTTCACGCTCTTCCTGCCGCGCAACTATTCGGCGGCGGCGAAGCGCCCGTCGCCGAACGGCGCGACCGCCCTTCCCGACGCGCCGGCGGCGCCGCTCGCGGCGCTGCCCGAGCCCACCCCGGTCCTCGTGCGCGACCACGTCCCCGACGACCGCGCCGAGCTCGAGCCGGGCGAGCGCTCGGTCCTGGTCGTCGACAACGACACGAGCTTCCTGCGCTTCCTGGTCGACCTCGCGCGCGAGCGCGGCTTCAAGGTGCTGGCGAGCACGCAGGGCACCGGCGCGGTCTACCTGTCGCAGCAGTACCGGCCGAGCGCGATCACGCTCGACCTGCGCCTGCCCGACATCGACGGCTGGCGCGTCCTCCACCACCTGAAGAACGACCTGCAGACGCGCCACATTCCCGTGCACGTCATCTCGACGGACGACGAGGAGGAGCGCGGGCTGCGCAGCGGCGCGCGCACCGTCCTGCGCAAGCCGATCGAGAAGGCGCAGCTCGACGCGCTGTTCGCCGAGATGTCGGCCTTCGCGCAGCGGCGCGAGCGGCGTCTCCTCGTCGTCGACCCCGACGAGGCGCGGCGCGCCGCCCTCGTGTCACTGCTGGGCAGCCGCGACGTCGCGACGGTCGAGGCGGGGAGCGCGCCGGCGGCGCTCGACGCGCTGCAGCACGACGGCTTCGATGCGATGGTGGTCGACCTCGGCGCGCAGGAGACGGACGGCCTCGAGCTGCTGCACGCCGTGCGCAGGACGGTCCGCGACGCGCGCATGCCCGTGATCGTGCACGCGGCGCCCGAGTGGCAGGCGGGCGACGACACGCGGCTGCGCCAGCTCGTGAAGAGCGTCGTGCTGAAGGACGCCGAGTCGCTCGACCGGCTGCTCGACGAGACGATGCTGCACCTGCACCTGCCGGTGCGCGAGCTGCCCGCGGAGCAGCGGCGCGTGGTCGAGCGGCTGAACACCCCCGACGCGGTGCTCGCCGGGAGGCGCGTGCTGGTCGTCGACGACGACGTGCGCAACATCTTCGCGATGACGAGCCTGCTCGAGCGCCACCGCATGGACGTCGCGTCGGCGGAGGGCGGCGCCGACGCGCTCCGGATGCTCACGCTCGGCCCCGACCCCGACGTGGTGCTGATGGACATCATGATGCCGGGCATGGACGGCCACGAGACGCTGCGGGCGATCCGCAAGCTGCAGCGCTTCAAGACGCTCCCGGTCATCGCGCTCACGGCTCGCGCCATGAAAGGCGACCGCGAGAAGTGCCTCGACTCGGGCGCCTCGGACTACATCGCGAAGCCGGTCGACTCCGAGCAGCTCCTCTCGATCCTGGGCCGCTGGCTGCACCGCTGAGGGAGGCGCGCGTTGGAACGCACCATGACGCAACCCGCGCGACGCTTCAACATCCTGCTGGTCGACGACCGGCCGGAGAACCTCCTCGCGCTCGAGGCCGCGCTCGCCGACGTCGGCGAGAACGTGGTGCGCGCGACCTCCGGCCGTGAGGCGCTGCGGCTGCTGCTGAAGCAGGAGTTCGAGGTCATCCTGCTCGACGTGAACATGCCGGGGATGTCGGGCTTCGACACGGCGGAGCTGATCCGCCAGCGCAGCCGGACCGCGCACACGCCGATCATCTTCGTCACCGCCGCCGTGGCCTCGGAGACGCAGCTCGCGCGCGGCTATGCGCTCGGCGCCGTCGACTACCTCTTCACGCCGATCGAGCCCGAGATCCTGCGCGCCAAGGTCGCGACCTTCATCGACCTCGCGCGCAAGTCGGAGCTGCAGCGCACGCGCGCCGACGAGGAGCGGATCGCCGCCGAGTCGCGCGCCGCCGCGCTCGAATCGCGCCTTCAGACGCTCTTCAACCGCCTCGACGTCGGGATATTCCGCGCCACCCTCGATGGTCGTCTGGTCGACGCCAATCCGGCGCTGCTGCGCCTGCTCGGATTCACGACCTTGGAGGAGGCGCGGGACGACGCGCGCTGGCGCGAGCTCGGCGTGCACCCGGCCGCGTTCCTCGGCAGCGCCGGCGGCGAGCCGCGCGAAGAGGTCTTCGAGCTGCACCCGCCGGACGGCCGGCCGCTGCACGTGTCGGTCACCAAGACGTGGTCGCGCGCCGCCGGCGGCGCGCGCCACGTCGAGGGGCTGGTGAACGACGTCTCCAAGCGGCGCGCCGCCGAGGAGGAGCGCGAGCGGCTGTTCGAGAGCGAGCGCGCCGCGCGCGCCGACGCCGAGCGCGCCAACCGCGTGACGGACGAGTTCCTCGCCACGCTCTCGCACGAACTGCGCACGCCGCTGAACGCGATCCTGGGCTGGGCGGAGCTGCTGCGCCAGTCGCCGCACGACGCGCAGGAGCTGCAGCTCGGGCTCGACGTGATCACGCGCAACGCGCGCATGCAGACGCGGCTGATCAACGACCTGCTCGACATGAGCCGCATCACGTCGGGGAAGGTCTTCCTCGACGTGCAGAGCGTGGCGCTCGCGCCGGTCATCGACGGCGTGATCGAGTCGTTCCAGCCGCAGATCGAGGCGAAGGAGCTGCGCGTCGGCGCCGTGCTCGACCCGGCGTGCGAGGCGGTCGAGGGCGACGCGGCGCGACTGCAGCAGATCGTCTGGAACCTCCTCTCCAACGCGATCAAGTTCTCGCGCAAGGGGGGGCGCGTGCAGGTGACGCTGCGCTCCGACGGCGGCGCGACGCGTTTCACCGTCAGCGACGACGGCGAAGGGATCGACGCCGGCTTCCTCCCGCAGGTCTTCCGACGCTTCCGGCAGGCGGACGCCTCCTCCACGCGCCGCCACGGCGGGCTCGGGCTCGGGCTCGCCATCGTGAAGCACCTGGTCGAGATGCACGGCGGGACCGTATCGGCTGCGAGCGAAGGGGTCGGCAAGGGGGCCCGCTTCGACGTCGCGCTGCCGATGGCGGGCGCATGCGCCGCGGCGGCGGGCAAGGCCGCGCCGGCCGCGGCCGCGACGCGACCCGCCGACGCCGCCCCCCTGCGCCTCGACGGCGTGCGCGTGCTGATCGTCGACGACGCGGAGGACGCGCGCGACCTGCTGCGCGCCGCGCTCGAGCGCCATGCGGCGACCGTGACGGCGGTCGATTCGGCGCCGGCCGCGCTCGAGGCGATTGCGCGCGAGCTGCCCGACGTCCTGATCAGCGACATCGGGATGCCGCAGGTCGACGGCTACCAGCTGATCGAGCGCGTGCGCGCGCTCCCGCCCGGGCGCGGCGGGCGCCTCCCGGCTGCCGCGATCACCTCGTTCGTCCGCGCCGAGGACCGGCTGCGCGCGCTCGAGGCGGGCTACGACGAGTTCCTGGTCAAGCCGGTCGAGCCGCGGCAGTTCGTGCAGATCGTGGCGAAGCTCGTGCAGACTCGCGCGCGCGCCGCCGCCGTCGGCCTCTCGACGTTCGCCGCCGCCCAGGGCGACCCGCTCGGCGGCGCACCGGCAGCGCTCACGCCCCCCGATCGGAGCGCGTGATCGTCGCGACGGATCCGGTGTCGTGGCCGCCGCGATCCTTCTTGCCGCGCGGATCGACGGGGTCGTGCTTCGGACGTTTGCCGCGCGGGGGATCGCGCGGCGGATCGCGCGGCGGCGGGGTGGTCCGGCCGCGGAACTCGTCGCGCCCCGGCGGTGCCGGGCGGGCGCCCGGAGATTGGAAGCGCTGAGCGACGGCCGCGTTGCGGTAGGTCGCGCCACGCCGGTGCAGCGGGTCGTGTTTCCAGGCGGCGGTGGCGGCGGTCGCGGCGTTCGCGCGCAGGAGCGCCGCCCGCGGCTCGACGAACGTCCGCTGCACGAAGCGATCGTGCGCGACGACGTTCACCTCGATCACGCTGCGGTGCCAGCCCCAGTTGCAGCTCCCCCACATTCCGACGCGCCAGGGCACGCCGACGCCGAAGAAGAAGACCGGGCCGGCCGGAGGCGGCGGCGCGAACCAGACCGGGTACCACCACCACCACGGGCTCCACGGTCCGTAGACGCCGCAGCAGTACCAAGTCGGGACGTAGACGACCTCGGTCGCCGGAGGCTCGATCGTCACGATGCGGTCGACGGTCTCGGTCACGGTCATTTCCGGCGACGTCTTCAGGTGGCCGGCGTCGAGCGCGCGGCGGCGCATGCGCTGCACCGCATCCATGAGGTCGGCTCGCTGAGAGAGCGACGCGTCGCCGAGGTCGCGCAGCCACCCGAGGTCGTCGTCCATCCGTTGCAGCAGGTCCGGGAAGCCGCACAGCGACTTCACGCTCGCGTCCCAGTCCTGGTCGCGCAGCGCCTCTTCGAGCTTCGCCCCGTTCAATCCGGGATGCGCCTGCATCCAGCGCGCGGCCTCGACGACTTCGAGCGGGTAGGTCGCGGCCATCAGCACCTGCGCAACGACGGGATCGGGATCGAGCGCGATGGGCGCAACGAGCTGGTCGAGACGATCGTCCGAAAAAAGCTTCTCC
>DAINBU010000218.1:0-4632 GCA_036732755.1 Planctomycetota bacterium | reverse complement strand
GCCGGTCGAGCCGGGGGCGATCCTCGCGCGCGAGCTCCTCGCGCCGCTCCACACCGCCGTGCTGACGAGCGCGACGCTCGCCGTCTCGCCGCCGCCCGACCGCTTCGCGTGGCTGCGGCGCGGCTGCGGCGTCGGCGAGGCGCGCGCGCTCGTGCTCGACTCGCCGTTCGACTACCGGCGCCAGAGCCGGCTCGTGGTCGATCCGCTCCCGGAGCCGACCGACCCCGAGGCGTGGACCGCCGCCCTGATCGAGCGCGTCCCCGTCCACGTGCGGCGCAGCGAGGGCCGCGCCTTCGTGCTCTTCACCAGCCGAAAGACGATGGAGGCGGTCGCCGCCGGCGCGCGCGCGGCGCTCGAGGAGGCCGGCATCGCGCTGCTGGTGCAGGGGCGCGGCGTGCCGCGCTCGAAGCTGCTGCAGCAGTTCCGCCAGCAGCAGCCCGCCGCGCTGTTCGGGCTCGCGTCGTTCTGGGAGGGCGTCGACGTGCCGGGGCACGACCTCACGCACGTGATCCTGACGAGGCTGCCGTTCGCCGTGCCCGACCATCCCCTGGAACTCGCAAGGGCGGAGCGGCTCGAGCGGGCGGGCGGCAACGCCTTCTCCATGCTCTCGCTGCCGAAGGCGGTGCTGCGCTTCAAGCAGGGGTTCGGCCGGCTGATCCGGACGCGCGACGACCGCGGCGACGTCACCGTCCTGGATGCCCGGATCGTCCAGCGCCGCTACGGCCGCGCGTTCCTCCTCGCGCTGCCCGACTGCCGCAAGGTGGTGCTGCGCGACGGCGAGGAGTTCGACCTCGACGAGGAGGCGGCGTCGTGACGGCCGCCGCGCTGCTCGCGTTCGCGCTCGCGACGGCGGCGGGCGGGGACGAGGACGACGCGCGCGCCGCCGCATGGAAGCGCTTCCCCGTCTTCGTCTGGTTCCACGGCGGGCCACCGGCGGGGCCGGCCGCGTTCGACGTGCTGCGGCGCCACGGGCTGCTCGGCTGCAACGTCGAGGGCTCCGGGTCGAGCGACGCGGCGGCGCGCGCGGGCGTCCCCTTCTACGTCGACCACGTCGCGGGGAAGGGCGACCTCTATCTGCGGCCGGCCGAGTTCGAGAAGGACCAGCAGCGGCTCGCCGCGGAGCTCCTCGCCTTCCAGCCGGCGCGGCCGAACTGCTTCGTCGCGGAGGAGGTCGCCGCGCGGCTCGACCGGCGGGTCGACGAGAACGCGCGGCGGCACGCGTCGAACCGACCGCTCGCGTACGTGCTGGACGACGAGCTCTCCGTCACGCGCGGCGTGAACCCGATGGACTACTGCTTCGGGCCGGAGTGCCTGGCCGAGCTGCGGCGCTGGCTCCTCGCGCGTGATGGCTCGCTCGAGAAGGTGAATGCCGCGTGGGGGACGCGCTTTTCGAGCGTCGACGCCATCGTGCCGCCGACCACCGAAGCGGCGCGCGCCGCCAACGCGGAGCGGCCGCTCGCGGAGCTCTCCTTCGCGGCGTGGAGCGACCACCGCGAGTACATGGAGGAGGCGCTCGCGGCGCGCCTCGACGAGCTCGCCGAGCGCGTGCGCCGCGTCGATCCGGGCGCCCCGGTCGGCTTCACCGGCGGCCAGTTCCCGTCGGCGTTCGGCGGCTTCGACTGGGGACGGCTGCTGCGGACGCAGTCCTTCGTCGAGCCCTACGAGGGCGGACTCGCGCCGGCGCTCGTCCACGGGCTCGCGCGGCCGGGCACGAGGGTCGTCTCGACGTGGTTTCTGCCCGACGAGGCCGACGCGCGCGAGAAGTTCTCGCCGTGGGAGGTCTTCCCGCGCGTCGCGCGCGGCGACGACGGTGCGGTGATCTGGTCGAGCGGCGCGCTCTTCGAGGAGGAGCGCGAGGGCAAGCTCGATTTGAATGCGACGGGGCGCGCGCTCGCCGAGGTCGTCGCGGCGGCGCGCGCGCTGCGCGCGGCGACCGAGGGGGCGCAGCGGCCGCGCGCCGACGTCGCGATCGTCGTGAGCCAGCCTTCGATACGGGCGACCTGGCTGGTCGATGCGTGGGGCGACGGGAAGACGTGGCCGCGCCGCCTCACGAGCTACGAGGTCGGCCACTCGTCGAGCGCGGCGGCACGGCTCGGCTGGGACGCGGTGTGCGGCGCGCTCGGGCTCGAGGTCGGGTACGTCGACGTCCGCGCGCTCTCCGGCGGCGCGCCGGCGGGGGCGCCGGCGGACGGACCGCAGATCTGGATCGTTCCCGAGGGGGCGGCGCTCTCTGAGCGCGAGGTGGACGCGCTGCTCGCGAAGGCGCGCGCCGGCGCGCTCGTGGTCGCAGACGCGCACGCGCTCCTCTTCGACGAGCGGCTGCGCGGGCGCGACGACGCGGCGCTGCGGCGCCTCTTCGGGGTGCGGCGGGCGACGGGGCGCAAGCTCGCCGACCTCGCGCGCGAGCTCGAGCGCGGCGCGGCCGACGCGAGCGGCGCGCTCGTCGTCGAGGGCGACGCGCTCAGCGCGGACGGCGCCGAGCGCAGCGGCTTCGCCGGCTTTTCGAAGGCGCACGGCGCGGGGGCGGCGTGGCTGCTCGACCGGCGGCTCGCCGGGCTCGAGCGCGAACCGGAGCGGCTCGCGAAGTTCGCGGCCGGCTTCGAGCGGGAGCTCGCGGCGCGCGGGCGCTCGCCGAAGCGGACGCGGCCGGCGCTCGCGGCCGTGGGGCGCGTGCGCTGGCGCCGGCTCGACGAGGGCGCGCGCGAGTGGTGGATCGGCGTGCGCGTCGACGGCGACGGCGCGTCGCGCGGCGAGGCGGTCGAGGCGCGCCTCGACTTCACGGAGCCGCGCCGCGTGCAGGAGCGGCTCGGCCGCGCGCTCGACCCGGCGGCGTTCGCGAGCGACGCGCCGGTCGCGGGCATCGCGGCCCGCATCGACGCGAGCCATCCGCTGCTCCTGCGCTGCGAGCCGCGCTGAAACGAGGACGGCCGGCGGAGAGCTCGCGCCCTCCGCCGGCCGTGGCGTTCGAACTCGTTGCGGGGAACCGCTCCGATCAGAAGACCAGCCGGAATCCCAGGTAGGCGAAGACCATGTCGTTGCCCTCGCCGGTCATCTGGCGGTAGCCCTTGCCGTCGAAGAAGTATCCCAGCCCGGTGCTGACCTTGACCTGCTTGGTGCAGTCGCGCGAGTAGATCAGGTCGAACTCCTGGCCGAGGTCCTTGTCGATGCCCGCGCCGCCCGCGCCGGCCGCGTTGTAGCCGACGAAGCCGCCGTTGGCGTTCGCCATGCGCATCCAGTGGTAGTTGACCGAGAAGACGCCCTCGAGCGCGTCGGCGTCGACGCCGAGCGTGAAGTGCTGGATGTTCGTCCAGCTGAACAGGTCGGTGATGCCGAACCAGCCGTGCAGCGACGGGTAGAGCTGGACGAAGTTGTCGGAGAGGGTGCTGCCGCCGGTCGCGTAGTCGTAGGAGGCGTGGATGCTGCGGAGGAACTCGATCTTCTGCTCGGGCGACCAGCCCACGCCGGCGTGCACGGCGTAGGTGCCGAAGCCGTAGTTGTTGGTGTCGCTGCCGAAGATCTCGCCGAACTGCGTCGCCGCCTCGGCGTCGGCCGAGAAGCCGCCCCACGACGGGCCCTGCCAGCGGCCGCCGTAGGTCGTGAAGCGCGTGCGTCCGGCCGCGGCCACGGAGTTCCCGGCGTAGTTCATGTCCTCGAGGTGGAAGACGTAGCCGTCGATCGTGCCGAACTCGTCGCGCTTGATCGTGTAGTAGAAGCCGAACAGGTCGGTGTTGTCGACCTTGTTGACGTCGGTCGGCGAGAGCTCGGACGAGCCGTTCACCGGCACCACGTTGTCGCCGTCGGTCAGGCGCATCGCGATGAGCGACCAGGCGCCGAGGTCCTGTCCGAGCGACTGGTCGAAGCGCAGCCCGTCGAACACCGTCCGGTTCAGGCGCCACTCGTCGTCGCCGAGGATGCGCTCGGCGCCGTACTCGATCTTCTGGCGGCCGGCGCTGATGTCGATGCCGCTCTGGTAGACGTCCTTGAAGTTGACCAGCGCCTCCGTGACCGCGACGCTCGCGGCGTTGGTCGAGTTCGACGTGCCCGTCGGCGAGCCGTCGAGGCGGTTGGGGGCCTGTGTGTCGAGGCCGTTGAAGGTGTTGTTGCCCCAGATGCCGGCGTAGTGCAGCGTGAAGCTCGCGAAGACCGTCTCGCTCAGTTTCGCGCGCGCGCCGAGCCACGCCTCGGTGCCGGCCGACAGGACGTCGTTCTTCCCGCCGCCGGTGTTGTAGTTCGCCCAGTAGTCGCCGCGCATCGCCATGCCGCCGAAGAGGTCGATCCCCTCGATCCCCGGCGCGCTGATGTTCAGGCGGCGCGGATCGGCGGTGGGGTCGACCGGGCTCTGGCGCACCGCGCCGTCGAGCCTCGGATCGGGCGCCGGCGTCGTCGTCCCGTCGCTGTTCCCGGCGCGCAGCGCGTCGAGCTGCTTCTGGACCGAATCGACCTGCTTCTGCAGCGCGTCGATCTGTGCGTCTTTTTCGGCGTCCTTGTTCGGGGCGTCCTGCCCGAACGCGGCCGATCCGGCGCTGAAGGCCAGGATCGACAGTGCATTTGTGAATCGCATTAAGCTCCTCCTCTTTCCCGGGTTCATTCGAATCGTCGACGTTCGGAGTTCAAGTTGGACGACCTGCGACC
>DAINBU010000217.1:3198-4664 GCA_036732755.1 Planctomycetota bacterium | reverse complement strand
AGCGACGCGGCGGCTGGTGCTGGGCGCGCGCGTGGCGTGCGGGTCGCAGGTGACGCTCACAGACGATTACGGGCGTTTCGAATTCGCCGCGCCGGTGAGCTGGGCCGACCTCTCGAAGGAGACGGTGGTCACCTGCGCCGGCTACAAGCCGTTCGCGCTGCTCGCGTCGTGTCTGCCGACCCCCTGGCTCCGCGACGTCGTCGGCAAGGGCGAGGCGACCATCTTGCTGCAGGCGTCGGAGCGCGGCGAGACGCGGGCGGCCGTGCCGGCGCTGCCGCGCTGACGGGTCGAACGACGGACCCACCCCCCGCCATGGACCCCACCGAGTCGATCCGCCGCTTCCTCGCCTCGCCGAGCTTCGCCGTCGTCGGCGCGAGCAACCGCATGCACAAGTTCGGCGCGCGCGTCTTCGCCGCCTACCTCGCGCACGGGCGGCGCACCTTCCCGGTGAACCCGAACGAGGCGACGGTGCAGGGGCGGCCGTGCTTCGCGACGCTCGCGCAGCTCCCGGAGCGCGTCGAGGCGGTCTCCGTGATCACGCCGCCCGACGTGACCGAGCGGATCGTCGAGGAGGCGGCGGCGGCCGGGGCGAAGCGGATCTGGATGCAGCCCGGGGCGGAGAGCCCGCGGGCGGTCGCGCGGTCGCGCGAGCTCGGGCTCGAGGTGATCGCGAACGGGCCGTGCGTCCTCGTGGAGCTCGGCGCGGAGTGAGCGGCGCCGCGGCGGGTGCGGCCGTCAGGCCGGCTCGTCGGCGACCACGAAGTCGCGCACGCGGCCCGCGAGCGCCGGCGGGACGAGCGCGCGCAGCAGCGTCGCCTCGTCGCCGACGGCGCGCTCGAGGACCTGCGCGCTCGCCTCGAGCGCGGCGAGCAGCGCCGCCTCGCGATGGGGCAGGCGCAGGCGCAGCTCGACGTGGCCCGCGCGCGCCGATGTCGCGACGAGCTCGGCGAGCTGCGCGATCCCCTCGCCGGTGCGCGCCGAGACGTGGAGCGCGTGGATGCCGAAGCGGGCCAGGTCGGCGCGCTCGGCGACGCCGTCGACCTTGTTCACGACGAGGCGGCGCGGGCGGCCGTTGGCGCGCGTCTGCGCGAGCACGGAGTCGACTGCGGCGACGAGCTGCAGCGCGTCGGGTCGCGCACCGTCGACCACGTGGAGCAGGAGGTCGGCGGTCAGCGCCTCCTGCAGCGTCGCGTGGAACGAGGCGATCAGGTGGTGCGGCAGGTTGCGGACGAAGCCGATCGTGTCGGAGAGGAGGACCGAGCAGCCGCGGCCGACCTTCCAGGGGCTCGTCTTGGTGTCGAGCGTGGTGAAGGGCCGGTTGGCGGCGACGGCGTCGCCACCGGGCAGGCCGATGAAGGACACCGTGCCTGCCGGTCTCAACATTGTCACAGATTGCTCGAAGGCGCGGGCAGACACCGCGGTCACGATTGCACCGTGGGCGCCACCGCCGGTTTTTTCCTTGAGTG
>DAINBU010000217.1:0-3188 GCA_036732755.1 Planctomycetota bacterium | reverse complement strand
CGACGGCGTCGCCACCCGTGAGGCGGTTGAAGAGCGTCGACTTCCCGGCGTTGGTGTAGCCGACCAGCCCGACGGTGAAGCGGCTCTCGCGGCCCGCGCGCTGCGTCTCGTGCTGCAGCTCGATGCCGCGGATGCGGCGGCGCCGATCGTTGATCTTCTTCTCGATCTCGCGTCGGTCGAGCTCGAGCTGCGTCTCACCGGGGCCGCGCATCCCGATGCCGCCCTTGTAGCGGTCGAGGTGGGTCCACATGCGCCGCAGCCGCGGCAGCGAGTACTCGAGCTGCGCGAGCTCGACCTGCAGGCGCGCCTGGTGGGTGCGCGCGCGTGCCGCGAAGAGGTCCATGATCAGCTGCGAGCGGTCGACGACGCGCCGGCCGAGGATCTTCTCGAGGTTGACGCCCTGCGCCGGCGAGAGGTCCTCGCCGAAGATCACCAGCGCGGCGCCCTTCTCGTCGCAGAGAGCCTTCAGTTCGTCGACGCGGCCGCGGCCGAGGCAGGTGGCGCGATCGACCTGGCGGCGGTTCTGCAGCAGTCGCGCGACGACCGACGCGCCGGCCGACTTCGCGAGGCCGGCGAGCTCTTCGAGCGCCTCCTCGGCCGGCACCTCGTCGTCGTGGAGCGCGACGTGCGCGAGCACGGCCGACTCGACCTTGCGCAGCGGGACCGGCTCGCCGCGCGGGCGGCGCGGCTCGGCCGGAACGGCGCGGACGTCGGGCGGCTCCTCCTCGCGGGGAGGGCGGCTCAAGGCTTCGATCCCGACGATGCGGCGGCGAGCGGCACGCGGCGCGTCTCGACCTCGCCCCCCGGAGCGCGCTGGAGTTCGAGGTCGGCGTGCCAGGCGGCGTCGTTGCGCTGCGGGTGATCGCCGCGGAAGTGGCAGCCGCGGCTCTCGTCGCGCTCGCGCGCGGCGCGCGTGATCAGGCGGGCGATCGTCAGCATGTTGCGCAGCTCGAAGTCACGGTGGATCGGACGGCAGACGCGGTCGGCGACGCGCTGCCACGCCTCGAGGCGCCGCTCGGCCTCGGCGAGCTCGAGCCCGGTGCGCATGATCCCCACCTGGCGCCACATGAGTGATTTGAGCGAATTCACGAGGTCGGCGGAGTTGAACTCGCGGTCCTCGCGACGCTCGAGCGGGGCGATCTCTCCGTCGTCGCGCACGGCCGGCGGGACGTCGCTCTCGCGCGCGGCGACGCGGCCGGTCGAGTCGCCGAGCACGAGACCTTCGAGGAGGGAGTTCGAGGCGAGGCGGTTTGCGCCGTGGAGGCCGCTGCAGGCGACCTCGCCCACGGCGAAGAGCCCGCGCAACGTCGTGCGGCCCTCGGGGTCGACGACGGCGCCGCCGATCATGTAGTGCGCCGCAGGCGTCACCGGGATCAGGTCATGGGTGATGTCGAGGCCGAACGTCCGGCAGACGCGGTAGATGCGGGGGAAGCGCGCGCGGACGAACGCGGGCGGGAGGTGGCGCAGGTCGAGGTAGACGTTGGTGTGGCGCGTCTTCACCATCTGCTTCAGGACGGCTCGGCTCAGGAGGTCGCGCGGGGCGAGCTCGCCGCGGGGATCCTCGCTCTCCATGAACGCGACGCCGTTGCAGTCGCGCAGGATCGCCCCCTCGCCGCGCGCCGCCTCCGAGATCAGCAGGCGCGAACTGCCCGCGATGTAGAGCGTGGTCGGATGGAACTGGATGAACTCCATCCCGCGCAGCCGGGCGCCGGCACGGAAGAGGAGCGCATGCCCGTCGCCCGTCGCGACTTCGGGATTCGTCGTCTCCCGGAAGACCTGGCCGCAGCCGCCGGTCGCGCATACCACGGCCCCGGCGCGGATGCGAAGCAGCTTGCCGCCGAACGCGACGAGCAGACCGGTGACGCGACCCGAGTCGACGCAGAGGTCGATCGCGAAGGCGTGCTCGAGCAGATTGAGCTGCGGGCAACGGCGCGCACGATCGACGAGGATGCGCTGGATCTCGCGCCCGGTGCCGTCCCCCATAGCATGGACGACCCGGTCGGAGGAGTGGCCCGCCTCGAGCCCCAGTGAGAGCTGCCCTTGTGGTCCACGATCGAACTGCCCGCCCCATTCGATCAGCCGGCGAATCCCGTCGGGCCCCCCTTCGACGACGCGACGCACGATCGGCTCGTGGCAGAGGCCCTGCCCGACGTCGAGCGTGTCCTCGATGTGCTTTGAAAACGTGTCGCCCGGAGCGAGCACGACCGCGACGCCCCCCTGTGCCCAATCGGTGTTGGAATCGGACAGCCACGACTTCGTGACGAGAGTCACCGGCGCGCTCTCGGTCGCGGCGATCGCCGCGGAGAGCCCTGCCACGCCGCTTCCGATGACCACGACGGACGTCGTCAGCTCGTCGTCGACCTTGACTTCGCTCGGATGGAGGAGATGGCGTTGCATTCGGCACTCGGAAGTCAGTCTAGCCGGGCCTCGAACGCCCCGCCGACCGGACAGATTCACTCCTGCGACAGCCATTCGACTCGCCGCCGGCGGGAATCGTCTCGAACCAAAACAAAACCGCGCGCGGACGGGTGTCCGCGCGCGGTGGAGTTTCAACAAAAGCCCGGCGACGACCTACTTTCTCGGAGTGACCCAATATCATCGGCGCTGACCGCTTAACTTCCGTGTTCGAGATGGGAACGGGTGTGACCAGCCAGCTATGGTCACCGAGCCTTTTTTCTTGATTGCAATCGATTTGGTGGCGTCGAGCCGGCCGCTGCCGACTCCTCGAGCATGCGCTGAAATCGACGACGTAGTCGTCGTGGACGGGCGTCATCGACGCCCGTCAGAAAAGTGTGGTCAAGCCAATCGGCTGGTTAGTACGGGTCAGCTGAACGCATTGCTGCGCTTACACCACCCGCCTATCAACCTGGTAGTCTACCAGGAGCCTAATTGGGATGCCCTGTCTTGGAGTTGGCTTCCCGCTTAGATGCTTTCAGCGGTTATCCGTTCCGAACATAGCTACGGGGCGGTGCCGCTAGCGCGACAACCCCGACACCAGAGGTCCGTCCGCCTCAATCCTCTCGTACTAGAGGCAGCTCTCCTCAAGCATCCTGCGCCCACGCCGGATAGGGACCGACCTGTCTCACGACGGTCTGAACCCAGCTCGCGTACCGCTTTAATTGGCGAACAGCCAAACCCTTGGGACCTTCTCCAGCCCCAGGATGCGATGAGCCGACATCGAGGTGCCA
>DAINBU010000216.1:0-4708 GCA_036732755.1 Planctomycetota bacterium | reverse complement strand
GGCCGGCGCGAGCGCCGCCGCGGCCGGCGCGTCGTCGGCCGTCATCGCGAAGACGTGGTCGGCCGCGCGCACCATCTCGGCGTCGAGGCGCCGCGCGCGGTGGCGCGTCAGGTCGATGCCGCGCCGCGCGAGCAGCTCGACCGCCTCCTCGCTCGCGTGCACGCGCGCCATCGCCGTGGTGCCGGCGCTCTCCACGACGCCGCCGAACTCGAGCAGCCGGTCCGGCCCGATCGCGAGCGCCTCGGCCCACAGCGCGCGCATCAGGTGCTCGGCCATCGGGCTGCGGCAGGTGTTGCCCGTGCAGACGAAGAGCACGTGGCGCGCGGCGACACGCCGGATCATCGCGCGGTCGATCATCCCCTCGCGGTGGATCAGCGCGCGCGACCCCTCGAACGAGACGACCGCGCTCGCCTCGCCGAGCTGCGCCGGCCCGCCGTCGAGGATCAGCCCGACGCGGCCGTCGAGCGCGCGCGCCGCTTCCTGCGCGTCGCGCGCATCGGCCTCGCCCGACCGGTTGGCGCTGGTGAGCAGCAGCGGCGTGCCGACCTCCTTCAGCACCGCGAGCGCGACCTTGTGCGCCGGCACGCGCAGCCCGACCGTGCCCTCGCCGTCGCGCCGCGCCGCGATCAGCGTGAGCGGACCTGGCCAGAAGCGGCGCGCGAGCTTCTGCAGCCCGAACGGCGTCAGATCGCCGATCCGCGCCGCCTCCTCGCGCGACGGCGCGGCCCACGTGAACGGCCTGCCGTCGTCGCGCCCCTTCGCGCCGCGCAGCGCCGCCTCCGCCGAGGGGAGCGCCGCGAGGCCGTAGACCGTCTCGGTCGGGAGCGCGACGACCTCGCCCCGACGGAGCCGCTCGACCGCCGCCGCCACGGGGGCGCGGTCGGTCTCGACGTCACGAACCTGCAGCAGCTCCGTCTTCATCGTCGGGTTCCGGCGGGCCACAATGCTCGGCATGCCTCCCGGCGAAAACAAGGGCAAGCGGTCGCGCCTCGCATTCCTCGGCACGCTCGCCAGCGGCCTCGCGCACGAGATCAAGAACCCCCTCTCCGCGATGTCGGTGAACCTGCAGATGCTCCGCGAGGACCTCGACGGCTCGACGCAGACGCGCGACGCCCGGCTCTTGAAGCGCGTCGCGGTGCTCGAGAAGGAGGTTTCGCGGCTCGAGGAGATCCTCGACGGCTTCCTGCGCTTCGCACGCGGCTACCAGCTGAAGCCGGTGCGCCGCCAGCTGAACGAGCTCCTGCGCGAGGTCGCCGAGTTCTGGGCCGCCAAGGCGCACGCGGCCGGCGTGGAGGTCCAGCTCGTCCTGGAGGAGGGGCTGCCCGACGTGATGGTCGACGCCACCTACTTCAAGCAGGCCGTGCTGAACCTCCTGAACAACGCCTTCGACGCCGTCACGAGCGCCCCGAAGGAGCAGCGCAGCGGCCGCGAGCAGATCCTCGTCTGCACCCGGCGCGCGAAGGGGGGCGTCGACGCGCTCGTGATCGACAACGGTCCGGGCATTCCCGCCGACGTCGGCACGCACATCTTCGACCCCTACTTCTCGACCAAGGCGGGCGGCAGCGGGCTCGGCCTGCCGACCGTGAAGCGGATCGTCGAGGAGCTCGGCGGCACCGTCAGCTACGACACCGAGCCGGAGCGCGGGACGTCGTTCCGCATCTTCCTCAAGGAGGCGGCGCCGCAGCCCGCAGCGACAGATTGACCGAGGCGGAGGGCGCCCACCCGGGAGAGCGCCAAGTTGGCGGGCGCGCCCCCCGGGAGCTCCCGGGACGATTTGGCATCCGGTTTGGTATCGCGGCGCCCTCGCCACCGGCCGGCCGCCCCTCGCGCGCCGGCCTCGTTCGTCCCGGCGGTTCCTGATTCGGCGGATCGGAGAAAGCCTCATGTCCGGCAGCTCGAAGGTGATCGGCATCGACCTCGGCACCACGAACTCGGTCGTCGCGATCATGGAAGGAGGGCAGCCGGTCGTCATCGCCAACGCCGAGGGCAACCGCCTCACCCCGTCGGTCGTCGGCTTCCTCGACAACGGCGAGCGCATCGTCGGCCACTCGGCGCGCCGCCAGAACGTGACCAACGCGAAGAACACCGTCTTCTCGATCAAGCGCTTCATGGGTCGCCGCCACAACGAGGTCGCGACCGAGGAGAAGATGGTCCCGTACAAGGTCGTCGGCGGCCAGGACGAGCTGGTCAAGGTCGACGTGCGCGGCAAGCAGTTCACGCCCCCCGAGATCTCCGCGATGATCCTCAACTCGCTCAAGGAGGCGGCGGAGACCTACCTCGGCGCGAAGGTGACGCGCGCGGTCATCACCGTCCCGGCCTACTTCAACGACTCGCAGCGCCAGGCGACCAAGGACGCCGGCGCCATCGCCGGGCTGACCGTCGAGCGCATCCTGAACGAGCCGACCGCGGCCGCGCTCGCGTACGGCCTCGACAAGAAGAAACAGGGCCGCATGGTCGTCTTCGACCTCGGCGACAGCACCTTCGACGTCAGCATCCTCGACATCGGCGACGGCGTTTTTGAGGTGCTCTCCATCAACGGCGACATTTATTTCGGCGGCGACGACTTCGACCAGGTGCTGATCAACTACGTGGCGGAGGAGTTCAAGAAGGACAACCGCATCGACCTGCGGCAGGACGTGATGTCGCTGCAGCGCCTGCGCGACGCCTGCGAGCGCTGCAAGTGCGACCTCTCCGCCTCGATGCAGGCGCAGATCAACCTGCCGTTCATCACCGCCGACGCGACCGGCCCCAAGCACCTGCAGATGAACATCACGCGCGCCAAGTTCGAGCAGCTGATCGACGGCCTGCTCGAGCGCTGCAAGGGCCCGTGCGAGGCGGCGCTGCGCGACGCCAAGCTCAAGCCCTCCGACATCGAGGAGGTGATCCTGGTCGGCGGCTCGACGCGCGTGCCGTCGGTGCAGGCGCTCGTGAAGCAGATCTTCGCGAAGGAGCCCAACCGCACGGTCAACCCCGACGAGGTGGTGGCGGTCGGCGCGGCGATCCAGGCCGCGGTGCTCACCGGCGAGGCGGCCGACCTCGTGCTGCTCGACGTCACGCCGCTCTCGCTCGGCATCGAGACCAAGGGCGGCATCTTCACGCGCCTGATCGAGCGCAACACGACGATCCCGACCACCAAGAAGGAGATCTTCTCCACCGCGAGCGACGGCCAGACGCAGGTCGAGATCCACGTGCTGCAGGGCGAGCGCGACTTCGCCACGGACAACCGCACGCTCGGCCGCTTCAAGCTCGACGGCATCCCGCCCGCGCCGATGGGCGTCCCGCAGATCGAGGTGCAGTTCAACATCGACGCCAACGGCATCCTGAACGTGACGGCGCGCGACCTCGGGACCAAGAAGGAGCAGTCGATCAAGATCGAGGCGAGCTCCGGCCTCTCCAAGGACGAGGTCGAGCGCATGCGCCGCGACGCCGAGAAGTTCGGCGCCGACGACAAGAAGCGGCGCGAGCTGGTCGAGATGCAGAATCGCGCCGAGGCGGCCGTGAACGAGGCCGACCGCAACCTGAAGGAGCACGGCGAGAAGCTCCCGCCCGACGTCAGGAAGTCGATCACGGAGAAGCGTGACGCGCTCGCGAAGGTGAAGGGGTCGAGCGACGCCGCCGAGATCAAGAAGGCGATGGAGGATCTGCAGCAGGCGCTCTACAAGATCAGCGAGCAGCTCTACAAGAGCGCCCAGGCCGGCCAGGCGAAGGGCGGCGCGCCGGGCGGCGACGCCGGCGGCGACGCGGGCGGCGGAGCGAAGGGCGGCGGCGCCCAGGGTGGCGGCACGCAGGGCAAAGGCGGCGGCAGCGGCGACGACAACATCGTCGACGCCGAGTTCGAAGTGAAAGATCACTAGTTACCGCGCCTTTCGGCGCGTGGCTTCACGCGCCGTCGCGGGCCGCGATGGCGGCCCGCGGTTCGCAATCGTGAGCGCGAGCGCGCCGGGTCCCACCGGCGCGCGACGCTTTCGGCGAGCTTCGATGGGCCGCGCCAAGTCGTTGTCCTCGCTTGACTTGCGCCGGCAGGTCGGGAACATCGCCCAACTTCGGCCGGCCGCAGGACAGCGCGTGCGACTCGCGTGATCTCCGTTCGAAACCTCACGAAGCGCTTCGGCGACGTGCTCGCCGTCCACGACGTCACGTTCGACGTCGCCGACGGCGAGGTGATGGGGTTCCTCGGCCCCAACGGCGCCGGCAAGTCGACCACGATCCGCATCCTGACCGGGTACATCCCGGCCACCTCGGGCACGGTGGAGATCGCGGGGCGCGACGCCTTCACCCACTCGCTCGAGATCCGGCAGCACCTGGGCTACCTGCCGGAGAACGTCCCGCTCTACCCGGAGATGCGCGTCGAGGAGTACCTGCGCTTCCGCGCGCGGCTGAAGGGCGTCACGGCGAAGCAGACCCGCGGCCACGTCGAGCGCGCGATGGACCAGTGCGGGCTCGCCCACATGCGCCGTCGCATCGTCGGCCAGCTCTCGAAGGGCTACCGGCAGCGCGTCGGCCTCGCCGACGCGCTGGTCGCGCGGCCGCGCCTCCTGATCCTCGACGAGCCCACCGGCGGCCTCGACCCGCACCAGCGCAAGGAGGTCCTCGAGCTGATCAAGGGGCTCGCGCACGAGCACACCGTGCTGTTCTCCTCGCACGTGCTCGCGGAGATCGAGAGCATTTCGACGCGCGTGATGATCATCCAGCGCGGCCGGCTCCTCGC
>DAINBU010000215.1:0-4727 GCA_036732755.1 Planctomycetota bacterium | reverse complement strand
CTGGATCCCGCGGCCGCCGCGCCGGCCCACCGCGCCGGCCGCCGCCGCCGCCGCGGGCGAGTTCAGCGGCACGCCCCGAGCGCGGCGAGGAACTCCTCGGCCCACGTGACCGCCGTGGTGCGGCGCACCGCCGCGTCGAGCTTCGTGTGCCGCTCGACGCGCTCCTCGAGCGGCATGCGCAGCGCGCGGTCGAGGTCGCGCGCCATCCCGTCGGGGTGGAAGGGGTTGGTGAGCAGCGCGTCGTGCAGCTCGACGGCGGCGCCCGCGAAGCGCGAGAGGAGCAGCACGCCCGGGTCCTTCGGATCCTGCGCCGCGACGAACTCCTTGGCGACGAGGTTCATGCCGTCGCGCAGCGGCGTCACGAAGCCGATCGCGGCCGCGCGATAGAGCGCGACGAGCTGCGGCCTCTCGTAGGAGCGGTAGACGTACCGGACCGGCGTCCAGTTCGCCTCGCCGAACTCGCCGTTGATGCGGCCCACGATCGACTCGATCGCGGCGCGCTGCTCGGCGTACTCGGGCACGTCGGCGCGCGACGGCACCGAGACCTGGATGAAGGAGACGAGGCGGCGCCAGCGCGGGTGGAGCTCGAGGAGGCGCCCGAAGGCGGCGAGCCGCTCGGCGATCCCCTTGGTGTAGTCGAGGCGATCGACGCCGAGGATCAGGCGCGCCGGCGCGATCGAGCGCAGGATCGAGCCGATCTCGTCGGCGGTCGCGGCGTCGGCGGGCGGCTCGAAATGTTCGGGGACGATGCCGATCGGGAAGGCGGCGATGCGCGTGCGCCGGTCGCGGTGCTCGACCACGTCGTCGCCGGCGCGTGCCGACAGCAGCGACGACGCGCACTGCCGGAAGTTGTCGACGTAGCACGGCGTATGGAAGCCGATCAGGTCGAAGGCGAGCATGTCGCCGACGACCCGCTCGCTCCACGGCAGCATCGAGAAGATGTCGCGCGACGGGAAGGGGATGTGGAGGAAGAGGCCGATCGGGCCGCGGTGGCCGCGCTGCCGCAGCTGTTCGGCGACCAGCAGCAGGTGGTAGTCGTGGACCCACACCGCGGCGTCGGGCGCGACCAGCTCGCGCACGCACTCGGCGAACGCCGCGTTCACGCGCACGTACGCTTCCCAGTCCTCGTCGACGAAGCGGACGCGCTGCGGGAAGGAGTGGAACAGCGGCCACAGCCCGCGATTGCACAGGCCGTTGTAGTAGTGCTTGTGCCACGCGTCGGGCAGGTCGATCGACGCGATCGGCGGCGCGGCGTCCTCCGCGACCAGCGGCGTGGAGACCGTGTCGCCCGCGGTCGTGCGGCCGCTCCAGCCGAGCCAGAGGCCGTGCCGCTCGCGCAGCACCGGCTCGAGCGCCGACACCAGGCCGCCCACGTTGCGGCGGCGGTCCTCGTCGGAGGCGACGGCGCTGCGGAGGTTGGGGAGGCGGTTGGAGAGGGCGATCAGCCGGTAGCGCGTCGCGGCCGCCGCGGCGCTGCGCGGCGGCGCCCGCGGCGGCAGCGCGGCCGGAATGATCGCGCGCGTCGGGATGACCGCATCGCGCCGCACGTCGATCAGCATGCGCAGGAACTCGACGAAGGCGGCCGGCCCGTCGAGCCGCCAGCGCGCCGCGGTGCGCCGGCGCGGCGGCGCACCGACCAGCAGCGCCTCGTCGGACGGGGCGAGCGCCGTGAACATGTCCTCGTCGGTGGTGTCGTCGCCGGCCGCGAGCAGGCGCGCGCCGGGTCCGACGCGCTCGCGCAGCCACGGGACCGCGATCGACTTCTTGATCTTCTGCGAGCGCGTCTCGAGCGTCTCGACCCCCTCGACGATCTCGTGGCCGGCGTGGCGGGCGCACCACGCCTCCATGGCCGCCATGGCCTGGACCAGCAGCGCCTCCTTCACGTGGCGCCGCACGCGCCGCACGTGGAGGCAGACCGAGCCGGTCTTCTGCTCGACCAGCGAGCCAGGCGCCGCCGCCGCGATCGCGTCGAGCTCGCGGGCCAGCGCGGCGAGGTCGGACGGCTCCGCGAGCGTCGTCGCCTCCCACGCGCCGTCGCGCCGCAGCCACGCGCCGTGCTCGGCGGCGAGGTAGAGGCCCGGGATCCCGCCGAACATCGCGTCGAGCTGGTCGCGCAGCCGCCCGCTCACGACGGCGACCTTCAGGTTCGGGAGTCCGACCAGGCGCGCGAGGAGCTCCAGCAGCTCGGGCGACGCGCTCGCCTCGGCCGGCGTCGGCGCGAATGGCAGCAACGTGCCATCGAGGTCGCTCAGGATGCCGAGCGGCGAGTGGCGGACGAATGTGGACCAGTAGTCAGCTGGGGTCATCGTGTGTTCGCACGGTGGAATCGAGCTGGCCCGACCCGCGAAACCGAGCGACCCTCCACGAGCCGCACCCCCGAGAGAAGTTTGGCGAGCGCCGCACGCGATCGCAATCGCGGATCTCGCGGCGCGCGCGCGTCGCGATCATTCGCGCGCGAGTGCGGCAACAAGTTCCTTGAAATCGCGAAGCGAATCGATCTTGCGCTCGTCGAACGGCCCGTCCGGCGCGCGCCGCATCCTCACCGCGACGAGGCGGCGCGCCGGCACGACGACGAGGTATTGGCCGAGATAGCCTTCCGCGCTGAAGCCGACGTTGCGGAAGGCGACGATGTCGAAGTCGGGACGGCCCGCCATCCAGGTCGTCTGGTTCCAGGCGTCCTCGCCGCCGGCGAGCTCGACCGCGCGGGGGCGCAGTTCCGGACCGCGTACGTCCTTCAGCGTCGCCATCTTCGTCACGAAGGCCTCCGGCACGCCGAGCTGGCGCCATTGCGAGAGGAGCCGGTCGGTGATCGCGAATTCGGGCTCGTCCTGCGGCCACCAGAGCAGGCCGTAGCGCGGGCCGTAGAGCTCGCTGATTTTCTCGACATCGTCGAGGTTCGCCGGCCTGACCTGGTCGGTGACCGCCTCGCGCACGTAGGACTCGGGCAGGAGGCGCGTCTTCTCGAAGACGCCGCCGTCGAGCATGAGCTGGCCGATCTTGGCGAGATCCTCGGGCCGGATCTGCAGCCCCGACATGCCGTGCGGATTGCCGGCTGCGTCGAGCGACCAGTCCCAGTCGGTGATCCCCATCGGCTCGAAGAGCTCCTCTCCCAAGAGCTCGTCCATGCGCGTGCCGGACACCCGTTGCACGATCCCGGCCAGCAGGTTCACCGCCTTGTTGTTGTATCGGAACTGTTTCCCCGGCTCCTCGGCGAGCTCGGCCGCGAACGCGAGCTGGACGAAGTCGGGCGAACGGTAGATCTCCGTCGTGACGCGGTCGCACTGCAGGCCGGAGCGCTGCGTCAGCAGATGGCGCACGGTGATGGCGGCCTTGCGCCCCTGGTTCCACTCCGGGAAGAAGCGGTGGACCGGCACGTCGAGCGACTCGAGCCGGCCGTCGGCGAGGAGCCGTCCGATCGCGAGCGCGACCACCGACTTGGTGGCCGACATCGCCTCGATCGGGCCCTCCTCCTTCCCGAACCGCCACGTGCCGAGCGGTGCGCCGTCGCGCACGAGGACCACCGCGTCGGAGGCGCTGGCGCGCGCGCGCTCGAGCAGCTTCTTCAGTGGCTCCGCGTCGATGCCGTGAGTGAGCGCGTTCGCGGTGCTCCTCGCGTCCTCGGGCGTCGACGCCGGGTCCTGCGCCATCGCGGCGGCGGCGATCCCCACGAGCATTCCGACCGCGGCGGCGCACCGGAACGCCCCGCCCAAGACCGTCGAACGCGATCGCGATGTCATGGTGTCCTCCTTCGCGGCGACCGACCTCCATGGTCCGACGTCGGGCAGGTCGCGCCCGCCGAAGGAATCGGACGCGATGAATGGGGACGGCCGGACCGGATCGATCGGACCGGGGTCCGCGTTCGCCTGCCCCCGGACAACCCTGCCCAACGGCGTCTCTCGGTTGAGTCGCTCCGACCTCCTGTCCGAGGAAGTTCAGCGGAAGTGGCGCAGGCTCCGGTCGAGAGCGGACTTCCGGTACGTTGGCATGGCGAGTGCCGTCGCGCGCGACCCCGCCCGCTCCGACTTTCTCGATTCCGGCGGACCCTGGATCCCCTCGAACATGAAGTCGAAGCGCGCGCCCCCGCGACGAGCCGCTGCCCTGTCCGGCCTCGCGACGCTCACGATCCTCCAGAGTCTCGCCCGCGGACAAGGGGCTCCGGAAGGAGGCGCGCCGCAGGCAGGGGGGGCGGGCGAAACGAAGAAGTCGTGCTGCGCGCTCGAGCAGGCGCCGCTCGGCGGACCGGAGCCCACCGACCGCAAGTCGGTCTCGCTGCGGACCCAGCTCGAGCAGCTGCGTCGCAGCACGGCGCCGCTGGTGGGCGAAGGGAACGTTGCCGACCTCGAGGCGAAGATCGCCTTGCTCCCGAAGATCGCGCGGACCGGCCCGCCGACGAATCCGCAGGTGCAGCGCTTCTTCTCGATGCGCTTCGCGCTCGGCGACGCCTACCTGGCAGCGGGCCGGCCGGAGGACGCCGTCGCCATCTGGCAGGATTGCCTCGACACGGTGAAGTCGGCGAACGACGGCCCGACGCAGGGGAAGGTCCTGCGCAAGCTCGCGCTCGCGTGGCTGCGCGTCGGCGAGCGGCAGAACTGCGTCACGAACCACAACCAGGACAGCTGCCTGCTGCCGCTGCGCGGCGGCGGGATCCACGTCGACAAGCGCGGCAGCGAGGAGGCGGTGCGCTGCCTCACGCAGATGCTCGCAGTGGACGGCAAGGACCTGGCGTC
>DAINBU010000214.1:0-4750 GCA_036732755.1 Planctomycetota bacterium | reverse complement strand
GCGACGCCGCTCTCGATCGAGAGCGCCTTCTCCCCGAGCGGAAAGGTCAGGTACACCTTGATCAGTCGCAGCGGCTCGAGCCCCATCATCAGCGAGCCGACGACGTTGAAGAGCAGGCTCGCCCCCGCCGCGACCAGGCCGAGCACGCTGCCGACCACGACGTGGTAGGTCGCGTAGAAGCGCTCGGGCCACCACGGCTGCGTCGCCGTGCCGGCCGCGAGCCGCTGGCGGATCTGCTCCGCGCGCGACTCGATCTGCTGGAGCTCCTGCACGAGCGCTGCGGTGGGCGGGACCTCGCTCTTCGGCGCGTCGCTCATCGCGGTTTCCTCTTCGCGCGGGCGGACCGGTCGTCCGTCCGGAACCGGGAGCCGGCGCAATCCTCCCGCCAACGCGCGCGCTCGCGCGGCGGCGTCGCGCGCGGCGGCCGGCGCGGTGGCGCGCTGCGGAACCCTTCCCGACGCGCGTGCCGGCGGCGGGAGACCATTCCCGGCGCCCCGGTGCCGGGCAAAGCCCCGCGCGGGGTCGCGCGCGGTGGCACCCGTTCTGCAATCCGCCGCCGTCGCGGACGAGCCGTCCGCGCGGGGCGGGAACGATGCCGAAGCCAAAGCGCGCGAGACGGTGGGCCATGCTCGTTGTCGTCGGAGCCTGCGCCGCCGCGGTCGGCTGTTCCGACGACCCCGACCAGCTCTTCTACGAGCTCGACCGGTCGGACGGCTTCACCACCGAGCAGCTGCGCGGACGCGGCCTCTACGAGCGCTACTGCATCGGCTGCCACGGACGCGACGGCGACGGCAAGGGGCCGGCGTCCGCGTTTCTGGACCCGCGTCCGCGCGACCTCACGCGCGGCGTCTTCAAGTTCCGCACGACGCCGACCGGCTCGCTCCCGACCGACGGCGACCTGCTGCGGACGCTGCGCGAAGGCGTGCACGGCACGTCGATGCCGAGCTGGAAGCTCATCCCCGACCGCGAGCTGCTCAGCGCGATCGCCTACCTCAAGGCCTTCTCGACGCGCTTCGACACGAAGGTCCCGCGCCCGTCGATCCCGCTGCCCGGAGCCCCGTCCGACCTCGCCGCCGCCGAGCGGATCGAGAAGGGCCGGAAGGTCTACGCCGACATGTCGTGCGACAAGTGCCACGGCGTCTCGGGACGCGGCGACGGCCCGTCCTCCAAGACGCTCGTCGACAGCGAGGACCACCCGATCCGGCCGTTCGACTTCACGCGCTACGCGCCGAAGGGCGGTGCGCGGCCCGAGGACCTCTACCGGACCTTCATGACCGGCCTCGACGGCACGCCGATGCCCGACTTCTCGTCCCAGATCCCCGACGAGTCCGCCCGCTGGGACCTCGTCGCCTTCATCCTGTCGCTGCGCGCGAGCGTGAACCCGGAGAAGCGATGAACGCCGAGCCGCCCGCCCCCCTCCCCGCCGCCGCGTCCGCCGCGCCGCTGGTCGACGTCCCGGTCGTGCGCCGCCACCTCGTAATGGGCTTCGTCTGGCTGCTCACGTCGATGGCGGCCGGGATCCTCTTCTCGCTCCAGTTCCTGCAGCGCTACCCGTCCCTGGCGCAGGTGCTGTCGCCCGGCCGCGTCCGGCTCGTGCACACCAACATCGTCGCCTACGGCTTCCTGCTCAACTCGTTCATGGGCGTCTGCTACTGGATCGTGCCGCGCCTCTCCGGCCGGCCGGTCGGCTCGCAGAAGCTCGCGCGGCTGCTCTTCTGGGCGGTGCAGGCGGCCGACGTCGCGCTGATCGGGATGCTGCTGGGCGGGATGGCGCAGGCGGTCGAGTGGGGCGAGACGCCGGTCGTGCTCGACCCGGTGATCGCGATCGCGGCCGTGACCTTCTTCGTCAACATCAGCGTGCCGATGTTCAAGATCGGCAAGCGGCCGGTCTACGTGACGCTCTGGTACTTCTGCGCCGCCTGCGTCTGGACGCCGCTCGTCTACGTGATGGGCAACTACCTGCCGCAGTTCTTCGTGCCGGGCGCGGCGGGCGGCGCGATCGCCGGGCTCTTCATCCACGACCTGGTCGGCCTCTTCGTCACGCCGCTCGGCTGGGGCGCGATGTACTACTTCGTGCCGCTGCTGCTCGACCGGCCGATCTGGAGCCACGCGCTCTCGCTGATCGGCTTCTGGGGGCTCGCGTTCTTCTATCCGCTGCAGGGCGTCCACCACTTCCTGTGGAGCCCGATCCCCATGTACGCGCAGTACGGCGCGGTGGTCTCGACGATCGCGATCGAGATCGTCGTCACGACGGTGATCGTCAACTTCTTCGTCACGCTGCGCGGGCAGACCGACAAGCTGCGCACGAGCGTCCCGCTGCGCTGGTTCTACACCGGGATGATCTTCTACTTCCTCACGTGCCTGCAGTGCTCCATCCAGGTGCTGCTCACGGTCCAGAAGATCATCCACTTCAGCGACTGGGTGGTCGGCCACGCCCACCTCGTGATGTTCGGCGTGTTCGGCTCCTGGCTGCTCGGCGCGACCACGTACCTCTGGCCGCGCGTCACCGGCCGCCCGTTCTGGTCGGAGCGGCTCAACCGCTGGCACTTCTGGCTCACGTCGACCGGCACGTTCGTGATGTTCGCCGACTTGCTCGTCGCCGGCGTCGTGCAGGGCTTCCAGTGGCGCGCGCTCTCGACGTGGGAGGAGTCGATCGTCGCCTCCGTCCCGTTCTGGGCGATCCGCACCTTCTCGGGGCTGACGATCGCGCTGGGCCAGGTGCTCTTCGCGTGGAACCTCTGGAAGTCGCGCGGCGAGGCGGCGGTCGCGCCCGCCCCGCTGCCGGCGGCGCCGCCGCTCGCGGCGCCGCGAGCGTCGCCGGGCGCGGCGTGAACCGCGGCGTGTACCGCGGCGACGGGAACGACGGTCGGACGGAGAGGAGCCCCGAGCCATGAAACGAGTGCGCGCGATCTGCCTCATCGCCGGAGTCTTCTTCTTCGCGCTCGCGTTCGCGCTGATGGGCGTGCTGCCGATCCTGAGCCTGCGCGACCTGCCGGTCGCGAAACTCGAGGAGATCGCGCCGGCGCCGGCGCCGCCCTCGTGGAACGACCTCGCGCGCCGCTGGCCCGAGGCGTTCAAGCGGGAGATCGGCGAGCCGACCGTCGAGAACTGGCACCGCGCGATCCGGCGCGGCCGCGACGTCTACGTCGGCGAGGCGTGCTGGCACTGCCACTCGCAGTACGTGCGGCCCGTCTCGAACGAGTCGCTGCGCTTCGGCCCGGTCTCCACCGCCGCGGAGTACCAGAACGAGATGCAGATGCCGGTGCTGTTCGGCACGCGCCGGGTCGGGCCCGACCTGACGCGCGAGGGCGGCAAGCGGCCCAACGACTGGCACGCCGCGCACTTCTGGAGTCCTCCCGACGTCGTCCCCGTCTCGGTGATGCCGCGCTACCCGTGGTTCTTCTCGGCGCCGGCCGAAGGCCAGGCCCCGACGCTCAATCGCGACGGCTTCTCGATCCTCGCTTACGTGCAGTGGCTCGGGACGTGGCCGCGGCCGCCGGTCGAGGGCGAAGGGAGCTCGCCGTGAACCCCGCGCCGACGCCCGGGCCCGTGCGCGACCGCGCGCCGCGCTGGCTGATCGGCCTCTTCCTGGTCGTGCTCGTCACGGCCGGCGGCGCGTTCCTCTTCAAGCTGGTCGAGTTCGCGCGCACGCTGCACGAGTCGCCCGACGTGAGCTTCACGTTCATGCCGATCGTGACCTACCTCGTGGTCGCCGGCGGCTTCTTCTGCCTGCTCGGATGGGCGCTGCTCGGCGGCCACCTGCGCGACGTCGAGGGCCCCAAGCACTTCATGCTCGAGAACGAGCGGGCGCTCGACGCCGCGGCGGCGCAGCGCAAGGAAGGCTGACGCGCCATGGCCGAGCGGGCCGCCACCTGCTCGCACTGCGGCCTCGCCCTCGCGCGGTCGACCGGCGCGGAGCACGCTTACTGCTGCCTCGGCTGCGAAGTGGCCGCGGCGCTCGCGCGCGGCGGCGGCATGACGGCGGGACCGCTGCTCGCGCGCCTCGGCCTCGCCGCGTTCCTCTCGATGAACGTGATGATGATCGCCTTCGCGCTGTAGGGCGCGGCGCCGGGCGATCGGCCGGTGACCGGCTGGGTCTCGCTGCTGCGCTGGCTCTCGCTGCTGCTCAGCGTGCCGGCGCTCATGCTGCTGCTGCCGCCGCTCGCGAGCGCCGGCTTCGCGCGCGTCTCGGCGCGCGCCCCACGGGTCGAATTGCTGGTCGTCGCCGCGTCGCTCGCGGCGTTCGTCGTGTCGGCCGTCCACACCGTCCGCGAGCGCGGCGAGGTCTGGTTCGACGGCGCGACGATGGTGCCGCTGGTGGTGCTGATCGGATCGTGGCTCGCCGCGCGCGCCCGCCATCGTGCCCGGGAAGACGTCGAGCGCCTGTTCGCGGCGCAGCCGGCGACCTGCCGCGTGCGGCGCGGCGGCGTCGCCGCCGACGTCGCCGAGGTCGACCTGCGCGTCGGCGACGAGATCGAGCTCGCGACCGGAGCGCGCGTGCCGGCCGACGGCGTCGTCGTCGCGGCGGAGGGCGCGCGGCTCGACGCGGCGCTGCTCACGGGAGAACCGCTGCCGCACGGCGCCGGCGCGGGCGCGCGGGTGCGCGCCGGCGAGAACCTGGTCGCCGGAACGCTCACGCTGCGGCATGGCAACCGTTGCGTGGTTGAAGGGAATTTCTTTCTTGGCCATCACAAGAAAGGCTCGGGCGGCATCCGCGTCATCGGCGAGGACCATGTCATTGTCAATAACT
>DAINBU010000213.1:0-4756 GCA_036732755.1 Planctomycetota bacterium | reverse complement strand
GCAGCTGGCGCAGATCGCGGTCGTTCGCGAACTCGCGCAGGAGCTTGCGATCGCCGATCAGCATCGCTTTGCGCAGGCGCGTGCGCGTCGGATCGGGATCGGCCGCGCAGGCGACGTCGGAGAGGTGCTCGGCGTCCTCGGCGCGGCCGAGCTGCTTCCTCGCGAAGGACCATTCGTCGAGGGCGGCGGCGACCGGCTCGGCGATGCCGCGCTCCTGCAGCTCCTTCGCCGCGTCGGCGACTGGGAGGCGGTCGAGGTCGAGGCCGTAGGCGGTGAACGTGTCGAGGAAGCTCGTCTCCACCTCCTCCCAGTTGCCGCCGGCGACCTCGGGGCTCCGCAATGCGCGCAGCGCCGCGAGCAGCTCGCGATTCTGCTTTTCGACGTCCGCGCGCCGGCTCGCCTCGTCCGTCTCGCGGGCGACGAGGGCGGCCTGCTCCTGCACCTTCTCGCGCAGCTGCGGCGTCGGATGGCCGGCGTCGAGGAGCGCGCGCGCGTGCTGGACGTCGGCCTTCGCCTCGGGCCAGCGCTTCTGCCCGCGATGGAGCGTCGCGTCGCCGAGCGCCGCGTGGACGCTCGCCTCGGTCTGTGCCGTCCAGTCGCGCTGCTTGACGCTCCAAAGCGCGAAGCCGCCGCCGCCGAGGACGACGATGGCGACGAGCGCGGCCGAGAGCGCGAGCGTGAGCCGCCGCGCGCGCCGCTCGTCCTCGGCCTTCACGCGCGCCTCGGCGACGGCGATCTGCGCGGTGCGGGCGCGCTCCTCGGTGGCGTTGCGCCAGGCGGCGAGGTCGGTCGCGACGACGCCGGCGTGGCGCGGGCGGGCCGACGGGGCGGGCGCGAGGCAGCGCATCGCGAGCGCGACGAGCTCGGAGTCGGCGGCGCAGCCGTCGAGCCGCCGTGTCGCGTCGTCGATCTCTCCGTTCGCGGCGTGGGAGAGGACCGACTCGGGATCGCCGTGGTAGGGGGGCGCGCCGGTCAGGACCTCGCACAGCATCGCGCCGAGCGCGAAGACGTCGGAGCGCTCGTCGAGGCGGCCGATCTCGCCGCGCGCCTGCTCGGGCGGCATGTAGGAGGGCGTCCCCATCACCGATCCGGCGAGCGAATCGGACCCCTTCGAGCCCGGCTTCTGGCGCAGCGTCGCGATGATCGTCGCGTTCTCGCGCTCGCGCTTCTCGTCGGCGACGCCGCCCTGCGCCAGCACCTTCGCGAGGCCCCAGTCGAGTACCTGCACCTCGCCGAACGCTCCGACCATGACGTTGGCCGGCTTGAGGTCGCGGTGGATCACGCCTTTCGAGTGGGCGTACGCCATGGTCTGGCAGACCTGCTCCAGGATCGAGAGGCAGCGCGCGCGGTCGGCGGCGGGGGAGGCGCGCTCGGCGAGGAGCGCGGCGAAGGTGCGTCCCTTCACCAGCTTCATCGTGAAGTAGGGGCGCTCGTCGGCGAGCAGACCGAGCTCGTAGACCGGCACGATGCCGGGGTGCTGGAGCTGGCCGCCGATCTGCGCCTCCTCAACGAAGCGGGAGACGATCTCCGGCCGCTCCGCGAGCTCGCGCTTGAGGACCTTGAGCGCCACGTCGCGGCCGAGGTCGCGATCGTGCCCCTTGAGGACCACCCCCATGCCGCCGCGGGCGATCTCTCCGTGGACTTCGTAGTTGCCGCGGCCGGCGGGGACCTGCCGCGCCTCGGGTGACCCGGCGTCGAGGAGCGGCGTGCCGCCGTGCTCCGAGGGGGAGTCGCGCAGGAGGATCTTCGGGGCCGGACCGATCCGGCGTCCGATCACCTCGAGGACCGATTCGTCGCGCGACTTCCGGGCGGGCGGCGGCGCCTCCGGCGGGCCCGGCTCGGACGGACTCGACATGGACGGTCCTCCATCGGGCGGAGAGGCGCGGCGTCGCGACCGCCGACTTAGAAGATGCGGTGAATTCCTGCAGCGTGGGTGGCGGTCCGGACGACGGCGCGACGGAGGACGGAAGCGCAGGCGGACCGGTCGAGAGTGGTAGCGGGGGCCGGAGTCGAACCGGCGACCTGCGGGTTATGAATCCGCCGCTCTAGCCATGTGAGCTACCCCGCCTTCGACCGGCGTTGCCGGGCGATCTGGAAGGGCGGACCTTATACCGAGCGGTGCGCGGACGGAGAGCGGAACGGGCGATCGGCGAAGCGGTGGTTCGACATCGCGCCGAGGTCGCGGTGAGGGCCGACTCGGCCCGACCTTGGCGGTTTCCCCAACCCTGTTGCAGCGCTTCGAAGGCCCCCTATAAAGGGCGGCGTCACGAAGTTCGGGAAGGCTGGCGCGACACTCCTCCTCTGACGCCGACAACACGAAGTCGAGCCGGTCGACCTGGGCTGAGAGACATGAGTTCGAAAAGATCATCCGGCCAGGGTTGTGTGCCAAGAGACACGTAAAACCTCCAAATCATTCCTTCTTCTTCCCCTTTTCCCGAGAACCCTTGACCGGATGGTTTGTTGATCGCAACCCGGGCCCGCCAACTGGCGGGCCCGGTTCTGTTTCCGGCTGATCGGTCGTGTCGGAAGCCACGCCGGACGTCGCGCCGGCACTTGCCGAGGAACGTCGAGCTCAGCGCTGTCGCGCCGCCTGCTCGATCCTCTCCAGGACCTCGGCCTTGCGGCGCTGGTGCAGGTGGCACCAGGCGACGGCGAGCGCGTCGCTCCGGTCGAGCGGCGATTCCTTCGCGGCGCACGCGATCCCCGGCAGCTGCGCCGCGAGCACGCGCGCGACCTGCTCCTTGCTCGCCGCTCCATGTCCCGTCACCGCCACCTTCACCGTCGCCGGCGGATAGTCGTGGACCGCGAGCCCGGCGCGGCCGGCCAGCGCGAGCACCATCCCCCGCGCCTCGCCCATCCGGATGAGCGAGTGGGCGTTCTTCCCGAAGAAGGACGCCTCCATCGCGATCGCCGCCGGCCGTGCGCGCTCGATCACCTCTTCGAGGCGTTTCGACAGCTCGCCGAGCCGGCGCGCCGGCTCCCAGCTCGCGGGCGCCGCGAGGACGCCGCTCTCGACGTGGACGATCGTGGCGCCGCGCGCGTCGAGGACGCCGTAGCCGAGGCGCAGCGTCCCGGGATCGACTCCGAGGACGCGGACGGCGGGCGCGGGGCGAGGCTCCATCGGGGCGGGATTGTAATAAGGAAGCGATGGCCACCCCCGGAAGAGACGTCGGAGTCGTGCTGGTCGCCGCCGGAAGCTCGAGCCGCATGGGCGGCGCGCGGCCGAAGGTCTGGCTCGAGCTCGGCGGCGCGCCGCTCTTGGTGCGCGCGCTCGCGACGATCGCGGCGTGGCCGCGGCTCGCGAGCCTCGCCGTCGTCGTACGCGCGGAGGACGTCGCCGAGGCGGAGGCCATGTTGGCGGCGGTGGTGAAGACGGTCCTGTCGATGGCGCGCGTCGTCGCCGGCGGCGCCGAGCGCGCCGACTCGGTGCGCGCCGGCCTCGCCGCGCTCGCGCCGGCGGCGCGCATCGTCCTGGTGCACGACGCGGCGCGGCCGCTCGCCTCGCTCGCGCTCTACGAACGGGTCGCCGCGGCGGCCGAGGAGTCGGGCGCCGCGGCGCCGGCGCTCGCGCTGGTCGACACGCTGAAGCGCCGCGACGACGCCGGCCGCCTGACCGGCATCGCGCGCGACGGCCTGCACGCGCTCCAGACGCCGCAGGGCTTCCGGCGCGAGCTGCTCGAGCGCGCGCACGCGGACGTGCCGCGCGGCGCCGCGATCACCGACGACGCGACGGTCGTCGAAGCGACCGGCGCGCGCGTCGTCCTCGTCGACGGGGAGCCCTGGAACGTGAAGATCACCGTGCCGGCCGACCTCGCCTTCGCGCAGCAGCTCCTCGCCGGTCGCGCGGCGCCGGCCGAACGGAGAATCGGACTCGGCCACGACCTCCACCGCCTCGCTCCCGGCGGACCCCTGCGCCTCGGCGGCGTCGACCTCGCGGGCGACGTCCACGCCGTCGGCCACAGCGACGGCGACGCGCTGCTGCACGCGGTCACCGACGCCGTGCTCGGCGCGTGCGCGCTCGGCGACATCGGCCAGCACTTCCCCGACTCGGACGGCGCGCACCAGGGCCGCGACAGCGCGCAGTTCCTGGAGGAGGCGCTCGCGCTCGCGCGCGCGAAGGGCTTCCGCCCGGTGCAGGTCGACGCCGTCGTGCGCCTCGAGCGGCCGAAGCTCGCGCCCGAGCGCGTGCGCCTCCACGAGCGGCTGGCCGCGCTGCTCGGCCTCCCGCTCGACGCCGTCTCGATCAAGGCGAAGACGGCGGAGGGGATCGGCGAGGTCGGCGAGGGGCGCGCGGTCGCGTGCGAGGCGCTGGTCCAGATGGAGCGGAACGCAGGTTAGGCGCGCGCCGCGGCGAAGCGCCCGAGCGCGCGCCACAAGTCGACGTGGATCGCGACGACGTCGGCGACGTCGGGCGCGTAGCCGCCGGCGACCACCGCCGCGACCGCCATTCCGCGCCGGCGCGCCTCCGCGAGCACGAACTCGTCGCGCGCGCGCAGCCCCGCGCGCGTGAGCTTCAGGTCGCCGAGCCGGTCGCGCTCGAAGGGATCGGCGCCGGCGACGTAGAGCAGGAGCTCCGCGCCGCCTTTCTCGAGGAAGCCCGGCAGCGTGTCGCGCAGCGTGCCGAGGTACTCGGCGTCGCCGCTGCCTCCCGGCAGCCCGACGTCGAGCGTGCTCCGTCGTTTCGGGACCGGATAGAGGTCCACCTGGTGGATCGAGTAGGTCGTGAAATCGGCGTCGTCCTCGAGCAGCGCCGCCG
>DAINBU010000212.1:0-4792 GCA_036732755.1 Planctomycetota bacterium | reverse complement strand
GACCGGCGCGCGGTCGAGGCGCGAGAAGAAGCGGCGCGCGTAGGTCGAGAGCGACTCGACGAAGCGGCGCTGCCCTTCGGCGAAGAGCGTGTCGAACGCGAGCGACGTCTTGCCCGAGCCCGACACGCCGGTGATCACGGTCAGTCGATCCTGCGGGAGGTCGACGTCGACGCCGCGGAGGTTGTTCTTCCGGGCGCCGCGCACGACGAGGAAGCGCGGATCGTCCTCGGCCGCGGCACCGGCCGGCTCGCGACGGGGGCGCGCGAGCGCGACGCCGTCGCCGCCGAGGACGCCGTTCTCATGGACGCTGCCCGCGGCCGGCGGATGCAGGACGTCTTTCAGCCAGCGGCCAGTGGGCGCGTCCTTCAGCTTCACGATCTGCTCGGGCGTGCCGGCGCCGACGAGCCGGCCGCCCGCGGGCCCGCCGTCGGGGCCGAGCTCGAGCAGCCAGTCGCACTGCGCGATGACCTCGAGGTGGTGCTCGATCACCAGCACCGAGTTGCCGCGCTCGACCAGGCCGTGCACCGCTTTGAGGAGCTTGCGCACGTCCTCGACGTGCAGCCCCGTCGTCGGCTCGTCCAGGATGTAGAGGGTACGCCCCGTCTCGGGCTTGGCGAGCTCGGTCGCGAGCTTGACGCGCTGCGCCTCGCCGCCGCTGATCGTCGTCGACGGCTGGCCGAGGCTCATGTAGTCGAGGCCGATGTCGGCCAGCGTCCGCAGGATCCGCTTCACGCGCGGCACGTTCTTGAACAGCTCGACCAGCTCGCCGATCGGCGTCTCGAGGAGCTGGTGGACGTTCTTCCCGCCCCACAGGATCTCGAGCGTCTCGCGGTTGAAGCGCCGGCCGCCGCACTCCTCGCACGTCACCTCGACGTCGGCGAGGAACTGCATCTCGATGGTGCGCACGCCCGCGCCGCCGCACGCCTCGCAACGGCCGCCCGCGACGTTGAAGCTGAAGCGCCCCTTCTTGTATCCGCGCGCCAGCGACTCGGTCTGGTTGGCGAAGAGGTCGCGGATCAGGTCCCACACGCCCGTGTAGGTGGCGGGGTTGCTGCGCGGCGTGCGGCCGATCGGCGCCTGGTCGATCTCGATCACCTTGTCGAGGTGCTCGATGCCGAGCAGCTTCTTGTGCGCGCCGGGAACTTCTTCCGCGCCGTGCAGCCGCCGCGCGAGCTCGCGCCGCAGGATCAGGTGGACCAGCGTCGACTTGCCCGAGCCAGAGACGCCGGTCACGCCGACCAGGCAGCCGAGCGGGATCTCGACGTCGACGTCCTTCAGGTTGAACTGCGCGGCACCCTCGATGCGCAGCGCCTTGCCGCTGCCGGGGCGGCGCGTCGCCGGGATCTCGATGCGCTCCTCGCCGCGCAGCCAGCGAGCGGTGAGGCTCGTCCCCTTCGTGACGACGTCGGCGGCCGGCCCCTCGGCGACGATGCGGCCGCCCTCGCGACCGGCGCCCGGACCGACGTCGACGATCCAGTCCGAGGCGAGCATCGTGTCGCGGTCGTGCTCGACCACGCAGACGGTGTTGCGCCGATCGCGCAGGTCGTGCAGCGTGCCGAGCAGCAGGTGGTGGTCGCGGGCGTGCAGCCCGATCGACGGCTCGTCCAGGACGTAGAGCACCCCCTGGAGCCCGGCGCCGACCTGCGTCGCGAGGCGCACTCGCTGCGCCTCGCCCCCCGAGAGGGTGGCCGCGCTGCGGTCGAGCGTGAGGTAGCCGAGCCCGACGTTTTTCAGGAAGCCGAGCCGCGCGCGCAGCTCCCGCAGGATGCCGGAGCCGATCAGGTTCTCGCGTGGATCCGCGAAGTCGTCGGCGAAGGCGGCGGCCGCCGCGTCGACCCCCATCGTCGCGAAGTGGGTGATCGGCTGGTCGCGGAAGTGGACGGCGAGCGCCTCTTTGCGCAGGCGCGCCCCGCCGCACCCGCGGCAGGTCTGCTCCGCCATGAACTTCTGGAGGTGGCGCGGATGCGATTCGCGCCACACCTCTTCCATCGCCGGGATGATCCCGGCGAGCGGGCGGCGGTCCTCGCCCTTGATCGTGAAGCCGCTGCTCGCGGACTGGTACTCGAAGCGGATCTTGATCGCGTCGTCACCGCTGCCGTACAGCAGGAGCTTCTTCTGCGCGTCGGTGAGCGAGCGCCACGGCTGGTCGAGCTTGAAGCCGAAGCGCCGCCCGAGGCTGCCGAGCGCGTCCATGCGCAGCCGCACGTAGGGCAGGTACCCGGTCTTCGTCATGATCGCGAGCGCGCCCTCGCGGATCGTCTTCGACGGGTCGGGCACGACCTTCTTCGGGTCGACGCTCATGCTCGAGCCGAGCCCGTTGCACTCGGGGCAGGCGCCGTGCGGCGAGTTGAAGCTGAAGAGGCGCGGCTCGAGCTCGGGCAGCCCGAGCCCGCAGGTCGGGCAGGCGAGCCGCGCCGAGAACTCGACGAGGCGCGCCTTCTGGCCCTCCGGCTCGACGAGGGCCGAGACCTGGCCGTCCGCCCAGCGCAGCGCCGACTCGAGCGCCTCGGCGATGCGGCCGCGCTTGTCGGCGTCGAGGACGATGCGATCGACCACCAGCTCGATCGTGTGGGTTTCGTAACGGGCGAGATCGAGGGGTTCGTCGAGGCGCTTCAGCTCGCCGTCGATGCGGGCGCGCACGAACCCCTTGCGGCGCCACTGCTCGAGTTCCTTGCGGTAGTGGCCCTTGCGGCCGCGCACCACCGGCGCCAGCACCTGGCAGCGCGCGCCGGGCGCGTCGCGCAGAAGCGTCTCCGCCATCTGGTCGGCGGTCTGCGCCTTCAGAACCCGGCCGCAGCCGACGCAATGCGGCGTGCCGAGGCGGGCGAAGAGGAGGCGGAGGTAGTCGTAGACCTCGGTGACCGTCCCCACCGTGCTGCGGGGGTTGCGGTTGACCGTCTTCTGGTCGATCGAGAGGGTCGGCGAGAGGCCCTGGATCGAGTCGACCTTGGGCTTCTCCATCCGCCCGACGAACTGCCGGGCGTAGCTCGAGAGCGATTCGAGGAAGCGGCGCTGCCCCTCCCGGAAGATCGTGTCGAAGGCGAGCGACGACTTTCCGCTGCCCGAGACCCCGGTGAACGTGATGAGGGCGTCCCGCGGAAGCCGGAGGTCGACTCCCTTCAGGTTGTGTTCCCGGGCACCGCGGATGACGATGTCGCTCGGATTCATCCCTTCGCCGGCAGGGGAGTCATCGGGGGTTCGGCGCGTCGCTCCGGGGAGGCTTGCGGCCCGCCGCTCCTGCGCCAGCCATGCGCAGGAAAAGAGGGTGATGCTACCAGCGGCCGGCGCCGCAAGGCAGGGAGTGACGGTAAAGCGTCACGGCGCGTGCGCTCTTCGCAGTCGCGCCTTCCGCCGCTAACTTCATTGCCCCTTTTTCACGAAGGAAGTACTCGATGCGCACGATCATCAGCGATGCCGCGATCCATTGGGGCAAAGTCGCCAAGGAGGTCGCCGATCGCGTCGTGCGTCCGCTCGCCCAGAAGTACGACCGCCTCCAGGAATACCCGTGGGAGATCCAGAAGGAGGTCGGCGCGGCCGGCCTCTTCGGCGTCTGGATCCCGAAGGAGTACGGCGGCCACGGCGCCGGCATCGTCGCGCTCTGCCGCGTGATCGAGGAGCTGTCGCGTGCGTGCGGCGGTGTCGGCGTCCTCTTCGCCGTGAACGCGCTCGGCTCCTTCCCCGTGATCATCGCCGGCACCGAGGAGCAGAAGCAGCGCTTCCTCCCCTCGATCGCCGCGGGCAAAAAGCTGATCGCCTTCTGCCTCTCCGAGAAGTTCGCCGGCTCCGACGCGGGCGGCATGCGGACGCGCGCCACCAAGGAGGCGAACGGCGAGTGGGTGCTGCGCGGCGAGAAGAAGTGGACCACCAACGGCGGCGCCGCCGACATCTACACCGTCTTCGCCGTCTCCGACCCCGAATCGAAGAGCCGCCGCATCAGCGCCTTCATGGTCGAGAAGGGGATGCCGGGGTTCTCGATCGGCAAGGTCGAGGACAAGATGGGCATCCGCGCCGTGCCGGTCGTGGAGACGCACTTCGACGGCGTGCGCTGCGGCGAGGACCGCCTCCTCGGCGGCCGGCCCGGGATGGGCTTCTCCCACTCGATGCAGACGCTCGACTGGGCGCGCCCGGGCGTCGCGGCGCAGGCGGTCGGGCTGGCGCAGGGCGCCCTCGACTACGCGCTGCTCTATGCGACCAAGCGGCAGCAGTTCGGCGCGCCGATCAGCTCGTTCCAGATGATCCAGGAGATGCTGGCCGACATGTCGGCCAAGGTCGACGCGGCGCGCTGGCTCGTCTACGCCGCCGCCTCCGCCGTCGACGAGGGCGATGCCAACGTCACGAAGCTCGCCGCCGAGTGCAAGTACTTCGCGACCGAGGTCGCGATGGACGTCACCACCAAGGCGGTCCAGATCTTCGGCGGCTACGGCTACATGCGCGACTACCCGATCGAGAAGTACATGCGGGACGCGAAGATCACGCAGATCTACGAGGGCGCCAACCAGATCCAGAAGATGGTCATCGCGCGCAACCTCATCAAAGAGGCGCTGCAGCTCGACCACCTGATGAAGTACATCCCGCAAGAAGTCCAAAGTGACTACGCGGCCGAGGCGACTGCGGAGGCGTGATTCGCGGCACGGGGGAAAGTCGAGGGGACGTCGAGGGCGGGGGTGAAGAGGCCGCGGGGAGCGGGGCTTTGTGCTCGAACGCGCGACGGGCGAGGGCGGGTCGAGGGGCGGAGGGGAAAAAGGCTCGATGGACGGGACACGCTCGCCCCAAACCAAAGATGAACGGGGGG
>DAINBU010000211.1:0-4911 GCA_036732755.1 Planctomycetota bacterium | reverse complement strand
CGGAGCTGCTGCGAGTCGTATTCGAATGCGCCGAGCGCAGCGAGCCCCCCGTTCAACTTTTGGTTTGGGGCGAGCGTGTCCCGTCCATCGAGCCTTTTTCCCCTCCGCCCCTCCACCCGCCCTCGCCCGTCGCGCGTTCTCGCACGAAGCCCTGCTCCCCGCGCCCTCTTCACCCCTGCCCTCGACGTCCGCTCCAGTTTCAAGCCGCGGCCGCGGTTTACTTCGTGGCGTGCTTGCCCGTGCACTTGGAGAGCGTGCCGGACAGCCCCGCGCTCATGTCGCGGAACGGCTGCCACTCGAAACGCAGCTCGGCGGAGTTCAGCGTGGAGACGCGGAACTTGATGCGCATCTTCGTCGTCCCGTCGTCGATCTCCATCACGTAGTTCTGGTTCTTCACGGCGTCGATGCTCGACATCATCCAGCCGGTGTTCGGCCAGGCCTGCACCTCGTCGAGCGACATGCCGGGGACCTTGGCGATCTTGTTCTTCAGGTTCGCCCCGGGCTGGACGTGGATCTGGCCGCACGCGCCGTAGACGACGTCGACCTCGTTCTTGTGGACCTCCACGTCCTGCGTCATGTACCGGAAGCTGTAGGCGTTCTTCTCGTAGGGGCCGTCCGCGTTCCGCCGGGTGAGGGAGACCTCGATCCCCTGCGGCGCTTTCGCCTCGGGCACCGAGGCGGGCGGGGCCGGCGGCGCCGGCTTCCCGTCCTTGCCGCCGCCCCCGGCGGGGTGTCCTCCGCCGGCCTGCACGGCCGCGACGGTCATCGCCGCGAAGAGGAGTGAAACGACGACTGCGACGCGATGCGACATGGCGCTTCTCCCTTGGGCACAGGGCTTCGCGGTGCGCTGCAGGGGCTTCAGCGTAACGGCGTGGGACGGAGATCGACGTCCGCCGTATCCATACATTCCCGCCGGACACGGGAAGGGTTCACGGCCGAGAGACGGCTCACGGAGCCGGCGCGAGGCGCCAGCCCTTGCCCTCCTCGACCACGACGATCCGGTCGAGCGGCACGTCCTTGAAGAGGTCGGTCTTGCCGGTGGTCGGCCAGAAGACCTCGAGCTCGCGCAGCTGCTTCGCCTGCCCGAGCCCGAGCTCCGCCTGCAGGCTGTTGCCGCCGAAGCTCGAGTTGCCGCCGACGAAGGTCACGATCGAGCGCGTGCCGGCCCCCTCCTCGATCGTCGCGCGCAGCCGCACGCCGACGCCGAAGCGGTTGGTCTGGTGGCCGACGACGCGCACCGTGAGCCAGTGGTTGCCGTGGCCCGGGTTCTCGAAGAGCACCGCCTGGAAGGCGTCGTCGCGCACCGCGCCGCCGAGCTCCTCGAAGAGATCCTGGTCGCCGTCGCCGTCGACGTCCGCGAAGCAGACGCCGTGGCCCTTCTGCAGGTGGCCCGTCCCGGTCGCCGTCGTCACGTCCTGGAAGCGCCGGCCGCCGTCGTTGCGGAAGAGGATGTTGGGCCAGAGCGAGGTGAAGTCGGGGTCGCCGGTGCCGAGGTAGAGGTCGGGGAACCCGTCGTTGTCGACGTCGCCGAAGTTGCTGCCCATCGGGAAGAGCGGGCGCGCGAGGCCGCGCTCCTTCGTGACGTCCTGGAAGCGTCCCGAGCCGACGTTCTCGTAGAGGCGCTGCGAGTCGCTCGGCGCCTTCCCGTCCTTGTAGAAGGCGCAGAGCTCCGCCGAGCGCGCCCCCATCGCGTAGCAGGTGACGTAGAGGTCGAGGTCGCCGTCGTTGTCGTAGTCGAAGAACCAGGTCGCGAAGCTGTCCTTCGGCTCGGCGACGCCGGCGGCGAGCGCCACGTCCTTGAACGAGCCGTCGCCCTGGTTGCGGTAGAGGCGATTCGGCGCGCCCATGTTCGACACGTAGAGGTCGGGGAGGCGGTCGCCGTCGTAGTCGCCGAACGCGGCGCCCTTGCAGAAACGGTGGTTCTGCACGCCCGCCTGGCGCGTCACGTCCTCGAAGGTCCCGTCGCCGCGATTCTTGAACATCCGGCTCGGGAACTCCGTCCCGCCCGGGCCGGTGAGCGACTCGTAGCCCAGGAAAAGGTCGAGGTCGCCGTCGTTGTCGACGTCGGCGGTGACCGCCACCTGGCTCGGCGCGGCCGTCTCGATGCCCGCCTCGAGCGTGCGGTCGAGGAAGGTCCCGTCCGCCTGCTGGATCAGCAGCGAGTTGGGCACCTTGCCCGCGGGGCCGAGCCACGCGCCGCGCTGGACCAGGAGGTCGAGCCGGCCGTCGTTGTTCGCGTCGAAGTGCAGGAAGTTCAGGCCGCCGAGCTGCCCGGTGAGCCCCTTCTCCGCGGTCACCTCCTCGAACGTCCCGTCGCCCTTCTGCCGGAACATCCGCAGCGAGTCGTCGGGATCGCTCGAGGAGACGACGACGTCGAGCCGGCCGTCGAGGTCGAAGTCGTCGACCGCCGCGCCGCCCGAGCGGGCGAAGATCCGCAGCCCCTTCTTCACCGCGACGTCGACCATGCGCGGCAGCGGGTGCTCCGACTCGAACGCCTTGGGGTCGATGCGCCACTTCGGCGGCACGCCCTCGGGATAGGTGCCGAGCGTCATGTGGGCGATGTTGAGCAGCCAGATCGAGTTCAGGTCGCCCGGCGCCAGCGTCTCGAGGATCTCCGAGAGGAGCGCGATCGCCTTCTTGCTGCCGGCGGGTTCGACGTGGAGGGCGCCGCCGCGCAGCGGGAAGATGCAGCTGTCGGAGTTGTGGTGGGCGACGCAGTTGGCGCGCTCGCCGCGGCGCATCTCCGACAGCGCCAGCCGGCGCATCACCCCGAGCTGCGCATCGCGGTCGTCGAGGGTCTTCGCGATCGCGAGGCAGCGCTCGTACGCCGCGATCGCGCCGTCGATCTCGCCTTCCTGGAGGCGCGCCTCGCCGAGCTGGAAGCAGATCGCGTAGACCGTCTCGAGCGGCGTCCTCTCGCCGATCTGCGCGAACTTCGCCTCGTTCTCGCGCAGCGGCGCCATGCCGACGAAGGGCGCGTTGGAGTCGAAGAGCGCCTGCGCGGCCGCGCGCAGCAGCACCGACTTGCGGTCGCTCGGGAGCGAGGCAGGGTCGGTCGACCTGCGCTGCGGCCGGCAGCAGGGGCCGTCGTCCGCCGGTGGCGTCTCCTGCACCGGCGGCGCGACGGCTCGCAGGAATAGCGCCGGCTCCGCGGCCCGCGCGGAGGTCGGAAAAACCAGCAGGAAGAGGAGTGTCGGCGTCACGGGCATCCCGTCCAGCGGCGTCAGCGGCCGCCGGCGCGCAGGCCCGCGGCGCCGCCCGGGGCGGACGGAGCCGCGCCGGGCGGAGGAGCGCGCCGCCATGGCCGCCCCTCCTCGACGACGATCATCGTGTCGAGCGGGACGTCCGTGAAGGCCTGGACCTTCCCGGTGCGCGGCCAGCGGACCTCGAGGGCGAGCAGCGTCTGCGCCCGGCCGAGCCCGATCTCCGCCTGGAGGCTGTTGCCGCCGAAGCTCGAGTTTCCGCCGACCACCGCGTGGACGTCGCGGCGGACGACCGCGCCGTCGGGCCCCGCCTCCGCGATCGTCGCCTTCAGCCGGGCGCCGACGCCGAAGCGGTTCGACTCGACGCCGACGAGCCGCACCGTGAGCCAGTGGTTCCCGTGGCCCGGATTCTGGAACAGCGCGTCGTGGAAGGCGTCGTCCTTCAAGGCGCCGCCGAGCTCGACGAACAGGTCCTGGTCGCCGTCGCCGTCGACGTCTCCGAACGAGACGCCGTGCCCCTTCTGCAGGTGGCCGGTTCCGGTCGCCGACGTGACGTCTTCGAAGCGCCGGCCGCCGTCGTTGTGGAGCATTACGTTGGGCCAGAGCGCGCCGAACTCCGGGTCGCCGGTCGCGAGGTAGAGGTCGGGCCAGCCGTCGTTGTCGACGTCGCCGAAGTTCGACCCCATCGGGAAGCACGTCCGGTCCATGGCGCGCAGGCGCGTGACGTCGCGGAAACCGCCGTGGCCGTCGTTCTCGTAGAGCCGCTGCGTGTCGAAGCCGGTCGCGCCGTTCTTGTACCAGGCGCCGACGTCGAGGATGCGCTGGCCCTGGTTGTAGCAGGCCACATAGAGGTCGAGCCAGCCGTCGTTGTTGTAGTCGAAGAAGAAGCAGGAGAAGGATTCGTTGGGGTCGGCGACTCCGAGCTCGAGGGCGACGTCGTGGAACTTGCAGTCGCCGTCGTTGTGGTAGAGGCGGTTCGGCGAGTTCATCGTCGAGACGTAGAGGTCGGGCAGCCCGTCGTTGTCGTAGTCGCCGAAGTTGACGCCCTTGACGTATCGATTGCACTCGACGCCCGCGGCCTTCGTGACGTCCTCGAACGTGCCGTCGCCGCGGTTGCGGAAGAGCTTGCAGGGGAAGTTCTCGTCCCGGCCGCCGTATTCGTACCCGAGGTAGAGGTCGAGGTCGCCGTCGTTGTCGACGTCGGCCGCCGCGGCGGTCTGGCTCGGCGCGGAGACCTCGATCCCCGCCTCGAGCGTGCGGTCGACGAAAGTGCCGTCGGGCTGCTGGATCAGCAGCGAATTGGGGATCTGGCCGAAGTCGTGCCACCACGCGCCGCGCTGCAGCAGGAGGTCGAGGCGGCCGTCGTTGTTCGCGTCGAAGTGGAGGAAGTTGAGCGAGGAGACCTGCCCCGCGAGGCCGGCCGCGACCGTGTCTTCGCGGAACGTCCCGTCCGGCTGCTGGTGGAACAAATGGATCGGCTCGCTCAGCCCCGATCCGGTGATCACGATTTCGAGCCGCCCGTCGCCGTCGAAGTCGTCCATGGCCGACCCGCCGGCGTGGTTGGTCACGTTCAAGCCGAGCTTCGGCGCGATGTCAGGCATGCGCGGCAGCTCGCGCTCCGAAGCAAAAGCGCGCGCCAAAATGCGCCACGCGGCCAGCACAGCGTCGGGCCACGTGCCGAGCGTCATGTGCGCGACGTTCAGGAGCC
>DAINBU010000210.1:0-4939 GCA_036732755.1 Planctomycetota bacterium | reverse complement strand
ACATGCACCAGGGTCAGTTCGCGACCCTCGACGAGGTGCTGGCGTACTACAACACGCTCGAGCGCGCCGTCCCGACGCACTCGCCGGAACGGACCCTGCAGCCGGTGAACCTCTCCGCCGACGCGCTCGCGTCGCTCCGCGAGTTCCTGGTCGCGCTCACCGACGCGCGGCTCGATGCCGCGCTGCTCGAGCCGCCGCCGACTCCCTACCCGCCGTGAACGATCCGACGCGCGCCGGCGCGCGGGGCTCGTCCCGTCACTGGCCGATCCAGAAGGCGAGGCCCGCGCTCGACGCCAGGTGGTTCGCGGCGCCCGCGTCGAACACGATGACCTGCGTGTCGATCTCGAGTCCGTCGAGCGCCGGATCGTCCGGGAGGCCGGCGGAGAACGAGAACGCGCCGACGCCGGCGACACCCGGCGGCCCCGACGCGGTGACCGGCACGAGCAGGGTCGGCGGCACGGGATCGACGAGCAGATCGAGCCCCTTGTAGGGGATCTGCGCGCGGGCGAAGCCGACCAGCACGAGCGAGGGCGCGCCGCCGAGCAGGTTGGAGCCGGCGAGCGTGAACGGCGGGCCGCCGATCAGCGGATCGCCGACCGTCGAGAGCGTCGGGACGAAGCCGCCGCTGCCCACGGCGCCGGTGCCGTAGCTCTCCGGGTCGCGGACGGTGGAGACCGCGTAGAGCTCGACGTCGTCGACGTTCCAGCCGCCGCGCGTGACGCTCCCGTCGGTCGTCAGTTCGAAGCGGACCTTCGTCGCAGTCACGTCGTCGGCGGCCGCCGAGACGTCGAGGTCGATCAGGCCCCACTCGTCGTCGGCGGTCAGCTTGTTGCCGCCGTTCGTCGGATTGCGCCAGACCTCGACGCCGTTCACCAGCACGCGCGCCAGGTCTTTCGCCGAGTCCTCTACGCGCAGCCAGCGCTGGAAGCGCAGCCGCACGCCGTGCTGGTTGGTCAGGTCGACCACGGGGGATTCGAGCCAGTTGTCGCTGTTGTCGGCGTAGGCGCCGTCGCTGCCGTTGCCGAGGTCGTTGCCGAAGCACTTCGCGCCGGACGTCGTGCGGTAGGGATCGACCCGCTTGCGCGCCGGCGTGCCGCGCTGCCAGTCGTCGCTGCCGGCGACCATCCCGTGCGTCCAGCCGGCGTCGGTGCCGCCGTCGAAGTTCTCGGCGTAGAAGCTGCGGCGCTTGCCGACGCCGAAGACGAAGTGGCCGTCCTTGTTCACCGGCGCGACGCTCGTCCCGAGCGAGTCGGTCGCCTGCAGCCGGTATTGCACCGTGGTGCCGCGGCTCTGGCCCGGGATCGACGCCGCCCACTCGTCGGGGTTGCCGGTCGGAGCCATCGCGACGGAGGTCGTGGTCGCGCCGTCGTCGGTCGTGTACTCGACCGACGCGCTCGTTACTCCCTGGCCGGCGGACGAAGGGGTGAGGATGGCGGTCACGACGTAGGGTCCGGTCGAGTCGAGCGTGTCGGGCAGGCCCGCATGCTGGATGAGCGTCGCCCGGCTCAGGACGAAGAGGCCGTCCTCGATGTTGCTGATGTAGATCGTGCCCGACGGCTGCTGGTAGACGCCCCACGCGCCGTTGTAGTTGCCGGAGGCGCCCGCCCAGGTGTCGAAGCTGCCGAGCCGGATCGGGTGGTCGGGGTCGGACACGTCGACCGCGACGTAGCCCTCGGCGTACGCGGAGAGCTGGATGACGCCGTTCGACTGGAAGACGTTGTGGATGATGCCGGCCGGGTTCTCGACGAAGGTGCTGCGCTGCACGATGTTGGCCGGATCGCTGACGTCGTAGAGCACGAACTTCGCGCCTTGGATCTCGTCGGTCATGCCGACCAGGGTGTCGTCCTCGTTCACCGTGCTGCTGTGCGTGAACGAGGCCGGAGTCGTGATGACGTCGAGCGTCGTGAGCGTGGGCAGGTTGCTCACGTCGACGACGCGGTACTGGCCGGAATAGATCTCCGAGAAGTGGGCGATCCCGTTCTGCACGGTGGCCTCGTGCACGTAGTGGGCGGTGTAGGTCGTGATGAGCGACGGCGCGGTCGGAGTCGCGAGGTCGAGGATCACCAGGCCGACGTCGGTGCCGCAGCAGTAGATGTGGCCCTGGGTCGGGTCGACGAAGAGGGTGTGCGCCGTGTTGAAGCCGGAGTAGCTCCCGACCACCTGGATGTTGGAGAGGTCGGAGACGTCGATGATCTGCAGGCCGCCGCCCGCCGACTGGTCGGTCACGACGTAGACGTAGTCCTGCCAGACCGCCATGTCGCTCCAGAGCGAGGAGCTGTGCGTGATGAACGCGAGCTCGGTCGGAAGGAACGGATTGGTCGTGTCGATGAACGACGTCCCGTTCCAGGTGCCGAGCAGCGCGACCTCGGTGCCGTTCGAGTCGCGGTAGCCGAGGATGTCGTTGTAGTCGAAGCCGCCGCTCCCGGCGCCGTCGTACTGGTTGAGGCGCGAGAGGAGGTGGACGCGATCGCCTTGCGCGGACGAACTGCCGGCGGCGGCGAGGAGGACGACGACCGAGGCGGACCAAGTGCACACGAGGCGCATGCGTGGGCTCCGATGAGGATTCGGTCGGGGAGCCTTCTAAACCGCGGCGCCCTCGCCGCCCAGAGGAATCGTGGGGGAGGCGACTCGCATCCGGCGGCGGCCGGGGTCGGGGCCCCGGACGGGTGCCTCAATCGAGCTTGGCCGAGTAGTCGTACTTCCAGGTCCCCTTGCCGGCGAGGTCGATCCTGGTTCCGCCCTCTTTCGCAGAGCCGGTGAACTCGACCGGACCGGAGAGCGCGAGCGAGCGGACGTGGCCGTTCGACGGATCGAGCAGGAGCTCGCCGTCGAGGTCGGCGGTGACGGACATGTCCGCCTGGTCCGCATTCACGATCTTCGTGACGACTTCGAACACGGCGACGTCGAGATCGCCCTCCTTGCGGGTCGCTGTGAAGGTGAGCGTCATCGCCTCGATCCGGACGCTCACGTCGAGGAGAGGCAGCAGCCTCTTCGCGACGTCGAGCGAAAGCTCGATGCGCTCGTTCCTCGCCGGCGAGCGGCCGTCGAGGAGCGCGCCGAGCGGGGGCGCGCCGAGCGTGGCGGCGGCGATGGCGGCCGTGGCCTCGCGCTCCTCGCGATCGAGGTCGCCGCGCGCGCCCTTGGCTTCGAAGCCGGCGCCGGCGCGAGTCAGGTCGTAGCTGCTGTTCGACGCTCTCGGCTCCTTCGCGACCGCCGGACGCGAGAAGGAGTCCTTCTCGAGCCGGACCATCGGCCCGAAGACCAGCTGCGCCAGCGTCGCGCCCGCTTCGTCCGCATGGGTGACGGTCGCGACGCAGGTGAGCTTCACCTCGCCCGGGAACTCGATCTGCCTGCGCGCCTCGCCGCCCGCCTTCACGTCGATCGTGGCGGCCAGCACGCTCGACAGGGCGATGCTCACCTTCGCACCGGCGCGGAACGGCTGCGCGTGGATCGTCGTGCCGGCGTTCGCGGCGGCGACGCCGGCGAAGAGCGCGACCGCGAGGAGACTTGCGACCTGCATGGTGGCTTCCGATATCGGCTGCGATCCAGCGGTCGCTTGACGCCGACGCGTCGCCATATCGGCGACCCCGCGCAGCGACGCCTCACCCCTGCGTGAGGACGTGGTAGCGGTTGGCGGCCAGCGGGCCGTGCGTCGTCCGGGTTCCGTCGGGCCAGCGCACCGTCACTCGCTCGGCGACGGGATGTTCTCCCAGTCCGAAGACGAGGCGCAGATCGTGGAACGCGCAGTAGCTGCTGGTGCCGCGTACCTCCTCGACCTGAATCCGGCCGCCGCTCTCGACCTGCACGAGCGCGCCGATCGCCTGGACGTTCTTCGCGCGTCCGACCAGCCGCAGTCCGAGCCACGGTCGCGCCGTTCGTCCCGCGTCGTTCGTCGTGTTCTCGAGGAGCGCCGGTCCGCCGTCCCAGTGCGCGACGACCACGTCGAGGTCGCCGTCGTCGTCGAGGTCGCCGATCGCGAGCCCGCGCCCGACCTGCCGACCTTCGAAGTAGGGGCCCGCTTCGCCGCCGATCTGGGCGAAGCGCCCGCTTCCGTCGTTGCGATAGAAGTGCGCCCGCTGCCGGAACGTCTGCGCCGGCTCGAGCAGCTCGATGTTGTCGAGGACGTGCCCGTTCGCGACCATGCAGTCGAGGTCGCCGTCGAGGTCGGCGTCGAAGAACTCGCAGCCGAAGCCGACCGACAGGAGCGACGGCGGCCCCAGTCCGCTCGCCACGCTGCGGTCCTCGAAGAGGCCGCCGCCCTCGTTGCGGTAGAGCGTGTTCTGCTCCATGTCGAGGTTGGCGACGATCACGTCGAAGTCGCCGTCGCCGTCGACGTCGCCGAAGTCGGTCCCCATCGCGCCGGTCGAGAGGCCCGATCCGTCGACGGCGACGTAGCTCTCGCCGGCGACTTCGGCGAATCGCGAGTCACCGTCGTTGCGCCACAGGAAGTTCGGCGTGGAGTCGTTCGCGACGAAGAGGTCGACGTCGCCGTCGGCGTCGAAGTCCGAGATCACCGCGCCGAGCCCGGCGCCGCCGCGGCCGACGAGCCCCGCTGGCGCGGAGACGTCGACGAGCCGCCCGCCGTCGTTGCGGTAGAGCGCGTCGTCGGCCGGCGGGAATTCGTCGGGGTGGCAGTAGCTGCGGTACGCCTCGCCGCGCGCCAGCGGGCCGCACGCGGGATGCTCGAGCGGCTCGACGACGTAGTTCACGACGTAGAGGTCGAGGTCGCCGTCGCGGTCGAAGTCGGCGAAGGCGGCGGCGGTCGACCAGAGCGGGGAGTCGCCGCCCCAGAGCGCCGTCGCGTCGACGAAGCGGCCGCCGTCGTTGCGCAGGAACCGATTGCGACCGACGTTGCAGAGGTAGAGGTCCTGGTCTCCGTCGCCGTCGAAGTCGAGAGCCGCGGCCGAATAGGTGAAGTCGTCGAGCGTTGCGCCAGCGT
>DAINBU010000209.1:1833-4955 GCA_036732755.1 Planctomycetota bacterium | reverse complement strand
CGACGACGTCGGCGCGCGGCCATGCGATGCGTGGTGGGTTGGTGGGGAGGTTGTTGAGGTCGATTGAGGTGCGCGCCGCGAGCGTCTTCGCGTCGAAGACGAGCAGCTTGCCCGTCGAGGAGGTCGCGACGACGACCGTCCCATCGGTCGCGAGCGCGCCGACCAGGTCGGCGCCGACGTCGCGCACGCTCTCGAGGACGCGCGCCGCCGGGTCGACCACCGCGAGCGCGCCGCCCGCGAGCGGGACGAGCAGGCGGTCGGCGGCGAGGACCGGCGCGCCGACCACGCGGCGGCCGTTCAACGCCACCTCGAAGGTCGGCGTCCCGTCGGCGAGGGAGAGCGCCACCACGCGCCCGTTGTCGGTCGTGACGAGGACCTGGTCGCCGGCCACGAAGAGCGGGCTGCGCGTCTCCTCGTTCACGTCGCGCGTCCAGACCGCGGCGAGCTCGGCGCCGCGCGCGTCGACGCGCCACACCTTGCCCTCGAACACGGCGGCGACGAAGCCGTCCTTCACCGCGACCGGCGGGACGAGCGAGCCGGAGATCGAGCCGGTGCGCAGGCTCTTCACCACCGGCGCCTTCTTCACCGCGCCGGCCGCGCCGAACTCGATCGCGTAGAGCACGCCGTCGCGGCTCGCCGCGCAGAGGCGGCCTTCGTGCCAGAGCGGCGCGGCGACCAGGCGCGTCTGCAGGTTCACCTCGGCGACGCGCGCGCGCTCGAGCTCGACCGGCTGCTCGGCGCCGGCGGTCGGGTCGATGGTGACGTCGGCCGACGCGTAGTGGTCGAGCGTCGCGTGGACGGTCGGCTTGGAGCCGAGCGGCACGCGCAGCACGAGCGGCGCGCGGCCCTCCTCCTTGCCGTCGACGACGATGCGCGCGCCGGGCGGCACCGACTTGAGCAGCACCGGGATGCCGAGCGTGGACGGGATCTGCAGGTCACCGTACTCGTGCGCGGCGGCGAGCGCCTTGTCGTGCGCGGGCACGTACTCCTTGCGCTGGAGGTGCTCCTCGATCTCCTGGATGCAGGCGGCGGCGGCGTCGAGGCGCTGCAGCCGTTTCTCGAGCACGGCGCGCAGCTCCCCCTGGCCGTATTCGTCGCGCACCTTGCGCAGGAGCTCGCGCGAGCGCTCGATGTTGCCCGCCTCCGCCATCCGGACCGCCTCGAGGTAGTCGATCGAGATCTGCTGCAGCGCGGAGAGGCGGGCGTTGCGCAGGCGCAGCGACTCGAGCGCCGGCTTCACGCGCGCCAGCAGCAGGTCGAACGAGTCGACCGCGCTCAGCACCTCGAGCATCCAGTCGCGCGGCGGGGTCTTGAGCTTCTGCGCCGACTCGAACGCGACGGTGCGGACGTTGGGGAGGAGGGCGATCAGCTCGACCGGGAACGCCTCGGTCATCCGCTTGTAGGCGGCCGGGACGTCCTCGTCGCGCTCGGGCTCGTGGTAGGCGCGCGCGACCTCCTTGGCCTTCGCGATGTGGTCGAGGAAGGTCTGCTTGATCATCAGCATGCGCGCGTTCACGCGCTCGACCATGTAGGGCTCGAGGTCGGTCTGCAGCAGGCGCGCGCAGTCGGCGAACGCGACGTCGAAGCCGAGGCGGGCCGCCTGGTCCTGGATCGCGGCGAGCTTCTTGTTGAAGGCCTCGTCCTTCTCGCCGCGAATGGCGCGCGTCGCCTCGGTGACGCGCTGGTCGATCTCGTCGAGCAGCGTCATCGCGGGCTGGACCACCTCGGGCCGCGTCGTGCCGTTCAGCACCTCGGTGATCGTCGCGCGCGCCCGCTCGAGGTCGCCCGAGGCGAGCAGGTCGCGCGCGGTGGAGATGCGCGCCAGCCCGACCGACCGCTGGCGCCAGCGCACGCCGACCACGCCGGCCAGCGCGAGCAGCCCGATCCCGACGGTGATCACGAGGCCGGTGCGCAGCAGCCGGTCGGCGCGCGTGCGGCGCGCGCGGGCCAGCGCGCGCTTGACGTCCTTGCGGCCGGGGTCGATCGAGAGGATGCGCTTGTAGATCGTCGCGAGCTCGATGGCGCTCCCGGCGCGCTTGAGGCGGGTGACCTCCTGCTCGAGCACCTCGATCGCCTTCTCCTTGAGGCGGGCGCGCAGGCAGAGGTCGGAGTACTTGCGGCGGGCGTCGAAGTCGGCGGGCGCGAGCTCGAGCACGCGCTCCATCGCCTTGAGCGCGCCCTCGTTCGCGCCGGCGTCGGCCAGCACGTCGGCGAGGTCGCGGACGTGGCGGAGCTCCGCCTCGCCGTCGCCGAGGTCGCGCAGCACCGCGACCAGCGGCTCGAGGACGGCCGACGCGCTCGGCCACTCGCGCAGCGCCGCCTCGAGCTGGTGGCGCGCCTCGTCGAACCGGCTCGCCGCGCGCGCCTCCTGGGCGATGCGCAGGCGCGTCTTGGCGGCCGACTTCGAGTCGCCGGCCAGGCGGTACATCTCGGCGACTTCGTTCGTGAAGCCCGCCGGATGGTCGCTCGCGGTGAGCCGGTGCAGCAGCTTGAGCGCGCGCGCCTTCGAGCCGCCGGCGAGCAGGTGCTGCGCGGCGTTGTAGAGTTCGTCGGGACGGCACGCGCGCGCGGCGCGGGCCTCGAGCAGGCGGACCAGCGCCTTGGCGACGGTGAAGGGCGACGCGAGCAGCGCGTCGGCGACGTCGCGCACGTCGTGGCGGCCGTCGAGTCGCTTGAGCACGGTGGCGAGCTGCTCGTCGTCGGACGAGAAGCGCGCCGGATTGCCGACCGCGACGTAGACGTCGTCGAGCGACGGGACCTGCTTCTGGATCTGGCCCCACTCGTCGAGGCGGCGCGCGGCCTCCATCACGACGTGGTCGACCGGCAGCGGGCGCACCTTCGACGGTGAGCGGTCGGCCACCGTGTCGGGCTGGCCCTCGCTGAACTCGAAGAGGCCGCCCTCGGTGCGGAAGAGCTCGTAGATCTCTTCCTCGACCTGCAAGGACAGGATGCTGTCGAGCTGCTCCTGGGTGACGCGGCCCCTCTCGATCAGGACCTCGCCGAGGAACTTCTTCGACTTCGCCTGCTCGCGCAGCGCCTCGGTGATGTCCTTGTCCGCGCAGAGCCCGGCCGAGACCAGGATCTCGCCGAGACGGCGGCGGCCGGCGACGGCCGGGTCGAGG
>DAINBU010000209.1:0-1823 GCA_036732755.1 Planctomycetota bacterium | reverse complement strand
CGTGCGAGAAGTGGACGCGGTGCGTGCGACCTCGCGACGAGAGGGTGAGCACGCCCTCCTGCCGGTTCTGCGCCAGCGTCTGGAACAGGTCCGCGAGCTGGACGTTCTTGAGGTCGCCCTTGAATGCCATTCGTTCGCGCGCGTCCCCGGATGCGACTCGGCGGATTCCCGCGCCCCCGTCCTTGGGCGACGCTCCGATCCCAGGCGAGATCGACGTGGAACTTCACCGTGCTTGAGGAGGGAGGGGCGTCGCTCCTCCGGCGGGACGTCCTTTCCTTTCCGGCGGTCCCGCAGCGCCCCGGGCGCCCTTGTCGCGGTCGGTGGCGACGCATTGGCACCCGTGCGTAGAATCGGCACTTCCCCCTCCGGGACAGGACAGGTCGACGTGGACCCCGGGGGCGGAACGTCCGATCTGTCGCAGGGGAGCCCGACATGCCGTCCGAGCAGGTGGTGAAGGCCGAGCGTCGCGATCCGGTCCCGGCGACCGCCGCGCCGCGTCCGCCGGCGACCCGGAGCACGACCTCGGTGGTCCTGATCGAGGACGACGCGACGCTGCGCGACTCGCTCGCGGAGTACCTGACGTCGAAGGGCTACGCGGTCGCGACCGCCGCGCGCGGCGAGGAGGGCATCGCCGCCGTCGACTCGGAGACGGAGGTCGTCATCACCGACTACAAGCTGCCGGGCCAGTCGGGGCTCGACGTGCTGCGCGAGGTCCGGCGCAAGAACCCGACGACCGAGGTGATCATCATCACCGGCTACGGCTCGATCGACTCGGCCGTCGAGGCGATGAAGGAGGGCGCGTACCACTACGTCACGAAGCCGGTGAACCCGACCGTGCTCGTGCGCATCCTCGGCGACCTCACGCACCGCCGCCAGCTCGAGTCGGAGGTCGCGCTGCTCCGCCAGCAGCTCGACGAGCAGTACGGCTTCGAGAACCTGATCGGCCGCTCGGCCGGGATGCGGCGCGTCTTCGACGTGATCCGGCAGGTCGCGCCGACGCGCACGACGGTCCTGATCAACGGCGAGAGCGGCACCGGCAAGGAGCTGGTGGCGCGGGCGATCCACCAGAACAGCCCGCGCAAGAGCGCCCGCTTCGTCGCCATCAACTGCGCCGCGCTGCCGGCGACGCTGCTCGAGAGCGAGCTCTTCGGCCACGAGAAGGGCGCCTACACCGGAGCGACGCAGCGCCGCCAGGGGCTGATCCAGGCGGCGAGCGGCGGCACGCTCTTCATCGACGAGGTGGCCGAGCTCGAGCCGTCGCTGCAGGTGAAGCTGCTGCGCGTGCTCGAGTCGCGGCTGGTGATGCCGCTCGGCTCGAATCGCGAGGAGCCCGTCGACATCCGCATCCTCGCTGCGACCCACCAGGACCTCGACAAGCGCGTGCAGGAGGGACGCTTCCGCGAGGACTTCCTCTACCGCCTGAAGGTCGTGAGCCTTCAGCTGCCGCCGCTGCGCGACCGCCGTGAGGACATCCCGCTGCTCGCGCGCTCGTTCCTCGAGCAGGCGGTGCGCGAGAACGAGCTCACGGCGCGCCGCTTCACGCCCGAGGTGCTCTCCCGCCTCTCGGCGTACCACTGGCCGGGCAACGTCCGCGAGCTGCGCAACGTGATCGAGAGCGCGGCCGTCCTCTCCGTCGACGAGTCGATCGGCATCGAGGACCTGCCGCCGCCGCTGGTCGAGCGGCCGCAGGCGGGGGTGGGCGGCCTCTTCCACGTCGGCATGACCATGGAGGAGCTCGAACGGCAGGCGATCCTCGCCACGCTCAAGTCGACCGGCGGCAATCGCACGCGTGCGGCCGAGCAGCTCGGCATCAGCCTGCGGAC
>DAINBU010000208.1:0-5062 GCA_036732755.1 Planctomycetota bacterium | reverse complement strand
CGGTCGGGGAGCGGCGCGCCGGACGCCGGCGGATCGGGCGGCGCAGCCGGCGCCGCCGCATCGGGAGCGGGAGCGGGCAGGAGCCAGCGCGCGACGCCGAACGCGGCGAGCAGTCCGATCGCGATCGCGCCGGCCCCGAGCGCGCAGCGCGGCGCTGCGGAGAACGAGGAGATCCAGCGTTCGATCGCGTCGGTGGAGGTGGCGTCCGTCATGCGTCCGTCATTGCCGGCGCCGACCTCCCAGCGCGCGCGCCCGGCTCCCCGGACGCGCCCTTGCCTTCGGGCGCGCGGCCGGCGGTAATACCCGGCTGCCGTCGCCGCCCCGCAGCGAAGAATCGCCGCGCCCGCGCCGGCCGAGGAGCCCCGCTTGGACGTCGAGATCCGCTACTGCACGGTCTGAAACTACGAGCCGCGCGCCGTCGGTCTGACGGGCGAACTGCTCGCGAACTACAAGAGGAAGATCCAGAGCCTGAAGCTCGTGCCGTCCGACGGCGGCGCCTTCGAAGTGACGGTGAACGGCAAGGTCCTGTTCTCGAAGCTCGCGCTCCACCGCTTCCCGGAGGAGGGCGAGGTCGTCCAGCTGATCGGAGCCGCGCGCGCCTGAGCCGGGGTTCCACACCCGAAAATCCGTGCGAACTCCTCCGGCGGGCCGTCGTACCGTGCCCGTTCTGCGGAGCGTGCCGAAAAGACGAGCATCGCCCCTGCACCAACCCACGATGGCACCACGACAACGAATCGACCGCACGGCGGCGCTGCTCGTCGCCGCGGCCGCCGCCGGAGCGATGGCGGCCGCGGGGTGCTCGGCCGAGCAGTACAAGAAGGACGCCGACCACGAGGTCGCCGAGATCCTCGCCAAGAAGCAGAAGGACTTCCGCAGGTTCAGCGAGGACACCGGCTTCACCATCGAGCAGGCGCAAGACGCCCTGCGCGCGCAGCTCGAGGCGGCGCTCGCCGAGCTGCGCGCCGCGCGCCAGGGCGAGACGGCCGCCCGCTTCGAGCCGGGCGCCGCGGCCCCCGAGTCGGGCCTCGACGCGCCCGACGAGATGACGATCGAGAAGATGGACGAGATCCGGCAGGCGCGCGCCCGCCACCTCGCCGAGGTCGAGAAGGCGCACGCCGCCGACCTCGCCCCGTTCCAGGCGAACGACCCGGCGCTCCTCCAGGCGCGCAGGATCCGCCTGATCGACGCGGTCGCGATCGCCGCCGAGAACAACCGCGACTACCAGCGGCAGAAGGAGCAGGTCTACCTCTCGGCGCTCGACCTCACCTTCCAGCGCTACCAGTTCGAGAACCACTACGGCGTCACCTCCGACTACCAGTGGTCGAGCATCGACAACCCCGGCGACGCAGGCAGGACACGGCAGGGCTCGCTCACGACGTCGCTCTCGGTCACGCGCAAGCTCGAGACGGGCGGGCTGCTGGTGTTCGACTTCACCAACTCCCTGCTCAAGAACTTCACCGGCTTCGACTTCACGAACGGGAAGAGCAGCACCACCAGCTCGCTGATGGACATCACGTTCACGCAGCCGCTGCTGCGCGGCGCCGGCTTCACGATCGCGGAGGAGCCGCTCGTCCAGGCGGAGCGCGACGTCTACTACCAGATGCGCGACTACGAGCGCTTCCGGCAGGTCTTCGCGGTCCAGGTCGCGCGCGACTACATGAACCTGCTGGTGCTGCGCGACTCGATGGAGAACGCGCGCGTCTCCTACCTGCAGCTGATCGACGTGCAGGAGCAGTCGAAGGCGAGGGGCGTGCGCGGCCGCCTGCCGGAGATCCAGGTGTCGCAGGCGCGGCAGGCCGAGCTCTCCGCGCGCAACTCCTGGATCCAGCTGCAGCGCGGCTACGAAGACGCGGTCGACGCCTTCAAGGTCACGCTCGGCCTCCCCATGGAGGCGGAGTTCGTCCCCGACGCCGCCGACCTCGACGAGCTGCGCGCCGCCCTGCCCCAGCCGGCGCCGCTCGGCGACGCCGAGGGGTCGCAGATCGCGCTCGCCCACCGCTACGACCACCTGAACGAGCTGGCGCGCATGGACGACACCGAGCGGCGCGTGAAGGTGACCGAGGACGCGCTGCGCGCCGCGCTCGACGTGAACGGCGGCGTCTCGGTGCCGACCGAGCAGGACACCGTCTTCAAGACGCAGGCGGGCCACGCGACGTGGAACGCGGGCGTGAGCCTCGACCTGCCGCTCGACCGCCTGGCCGAGCGCAATGCCTACCGCGCGGCGCTGATCAACGTCGAGCTGCAGAGGCGCACCGCGTCACTCTCCGAGGACTCGGTGCGCCAGAGCGTGCGCGTCGACGTGCGCAGGCTGGCGCAGGCGATGGAGACGATCCGGCTGCAGCGGCTCGGCGTCGAGGTGGCGGAGCGGCGCGAGGCGTCGACCGCGCTGCAGCTCTCGATGGGCCGCTCGGAGATCCGCGACTACACCGACGCCGTCAACTCGCTGAACGACGCGCGCAACACGCTGACGCGCGCCCTGATCGACCACCACATCGGCGAGCTCGAGCTCTCCCGCGACCTCGGGCTGCTCGAGCTCAGGACGGACGGCATCCGGCCCCGCTTCCGGCCCGATCCGCCGCCGGCGGCGCCGACCGCGTCGGGCGAGGGGCAGGGGGCGGGGAGCGACGGGAACGAGAGGACCAAGGGATGAGCTCGAAGCAGCGGGGCGGTGCGTTCGTGTGGGTGATCGCGATCGTCGTGCTGATCGCGGCCGGCGGCGTGTGGCTGTGGAAGGGCCGCAGCACCGCGGAGGCGGGCGACGTCGCGGTCACGTGGAAGACGAAGAAGGAGAAACTGCGCATCTCCGTGATCGAGTCGGGCCAGCTCAAGGCGAGCAAGTCGAACGACATCTACAACGAGGTGAAGGGCGGCGCGACGATCCTCTACCTCTGCCCCGAGGGGACGCAGGTGAACGAGGGCGACCTGCTGGTGCGCCTCGACGCGAGCACGCTCGAGAACGACCTCACCGCACAGCGCATCAAGTGGGAGCAGGCGAACGCCGCCTGGATCCAGGCCGACAAGACCAAGGAGATCCAGGTCAGCCTCAACGCGAGCGCGGAGGAGAAGGCGCTGGTCGACCTCGCGATCGCGACCGCCGACGTCGAGAAGTTCAGGGAGGGCGACTGGAAGATCAAGCAGGAGCAGGCCGAGCAGGACATCAAGCTCGCCCAGTCCGAGCTCGCCATCGCCGAGCAGAAGCTGCTCGACACCCAGGAGCTCGTCGCGCTCGAGTTCGCCGCCAAGATGGACCTCGACGGCGACACCTTCGCGCGCGACCAGAAGAGCGTGAAGCTCACCATGACCAAGCGCCAGCTCGAGGTGATGATCAAGTACGAGTTCGACCGCCAGATGATGCAGCTGACGTCGACGATGAACCAGAACAAGGCCGAGCTCGAGCGCGTGAAGCTGCGCGCGGTGGCCGACATGGCGCAGAAGGAGGCCGACCTCCATTCCAAGGAGGCGACGCTCGACCTCGAGCGCAACAAGCTCGACGACCTCGAGGAGCAGCTCGCCAAGACGGTCATCAAGGCGCCGACGTCCGGCCTCGTGGTCTACCCCGGCAACCAGGGCGGGGGTGGCATGGGCCGCAGCGACCGCGACCGCGTCGAGGAGGGGGCGACGGTGCGCGAGCACCAGCTCCTGATCAGCCTGCCCGACACGAGCGAGATGACCGTCCTCGTCAGCGTGCACGAGTCGTCGATCGACAAGATCCGGCTCGGGCAGCCGGCCGAGGTCGGCATCGACGCGATCGGCGACCGGAGCTTCCTCGGCAAGGTCACCTTCATCGCGCCGCTGCCCGACTCGCAGAACCAATGGCTCAACCCCGACCTCAAGATCTACCGCTGCGAGATCACGCTCGGCGGCGACACCTCGGTGCTGCGGCCCGGCATGAGCGCGAGCACGGAGATCGTGATCGACGAGATCCAGGACGCGATCGCCGTCCCGATCCATGCGGTGCGCCGCCGCGGCGACCATTTCTTCTGCTATGTCGAGGACGCCGACGGAAAGCCGGAGATCCAGGAGGTCAAGATCGGGCTGCACAACGACCAGCACGTCGCCGTCACCGAGGGGTTGCGCGAGGGGCAGTCCGTCTTCCTCTCCGAGCCGCCCGGCGCGCCGCAGCCGAAGTTCGCCGACGCGGCGGAGGCCTCGAAGACGTCGGTCGAGGAGCTGCGCCAGAAGACCTCCGAAATCAACGCCCGCCCGAAGTCGGACGAGGGCAAGCGCACCGAGGGCCGTACCGCGCGCGGCGTGCCGCCCGGCATGACCGCCGAGCAGCTCGAGAAGTGGAACAAGATGTCGCCCGAGGAGAAGAGGAAGGCGCGCGAGGAGATGATGAAGAACCTCACGCCCGAGCAGCGCGCGCAGATGGAGGAGGCGGCGCGCAAGCGCTTCGGCGGAGGCGACGGGAATAGTGACGGGAAGTCCGACGGCAAGGGCGGCCCGAAGCCCGACGCGCCGGCGGACGCGAAAGCGGGGGAGAAGCCGGCCGCGAAGCCGGCCGAGCCGGCCGCAGCGCCCGCGGCGTCCGCCGTGCCCGTGCAGGGCGGCGGCCGCTGAGCCGCGCGGCGCCGGAGCCCGACTCGTGAGCGACGCGCCGGGCAGCCCCGAGATCGTCGTCGAGCTGCGCGACGTCCGCCGCCACTACGTGATGGGCGACCAGGTCGTGCGCGCGCTCGACGGCATCGACTTCAAGGTCGAGCGCGGCTCCTACTGGGCGATCATGGGGCCGTCGGGCTCGGGCAAGTCGACGCTGCTCAACGTGCTCGGCTGCCTCGACCGGCCGACGTCTGGCGCCTATTTCCTGGGCGACGTCGACGTGAGCCAGCTCGGCGACGACCGCCTCTCCGAGGTGCGCGGCGAGCGGCTCGGCTTCATCTTCCAGTCGTTCCAGCTCATCCCGCAGCTCACCGTCCTCGAGAACGTCGAGGTGCCGCTCTTCTACCAGGGGGTCGCGTCGCACCTGGCGCGCGAGCGCGCGGCGACGGTCCTGGAGAAGGTCGGGCTCGGCGACCGGCAGAAGCACCGGCCGACCGAGCTGTCGGGCGGGCAACAGCAGCGC
>DAINBU010000207.1:0-5155 GCA_036732755.1 Planctomycetota bacterium | reverse complement strand
CCTTTTTCCCCTCCGCCCTCTCGACCCGCCCCCGCCCGTCGCGCGTTCAACCACGAATCCTCCTCCCCGCGCCCGCTTCACCCGCGTTCTCGACGTCCGCTCCAGTTCCAAGCCGCGGCCGCTTTAGTTTCCAGCCGCAGAGCTCAGCGATCCGCCTGCGGGATCCCCGCCTTCGAGCGGTCGGGCGGCGCCGGGCGCTTGGGGCGGTCGAACTTCCACGTCTCGAGCTGCTTCTGCAGCCACTGCACGCCGGCCAGGAGCTGCGGGTCGTCGCCGTTCACCATCTTCGCGGGGTCGTCCATCACCTCGAGGTCGGGGTCGACGCCGTGCCCCTCGACCGCCCAGGTGCCGTCCTTCTTGTAGAAGCCGAAGGTCGGGACGGTGATCGCCGAGCCGTCGACGAAGCCGGGGTTGCCGGAGATCCCGACCAGCCCGCCCCACGTGCGCCGGCCGATGAGCTTGCCGAGCTTCGCCTGCCGGAAGAACCACGGGAAGCAGTCGCCGCCCGAGCCCGCCGAGCCGTTGATCAGCATGCACTTGGGCCCGCGGTGGCCGACCGGCGGCCACGCCCAGTCCTCGCCGTGGCGCACCGCCCAGTAGTTGGTGACCGGCCGGTCGAGCAGCTCGATGAAGCGCGTCGGGATCTGGCCGCCCGAGTTCCAGCGCTCGTCGATCAGCAGCGCGTCCTTGTCGAACGCGCCCATGAACTGGCGCACCAGCTCGTTCTGGCCGTGCAGCCCGGTGTCGGGCACGTGCACGTAGCCGATGCGGCCGTCGGAGAGCTTGCGCACCAGCTCGCGGTTCGCCGCGACCCAGTCGCGGTAGCGCAGCTCCGCCTCGCTCGCGATCGGCTGGACCAGGACGCGCCGCTCCTTGCCGTCCTGGTTGGGCTCGCCGTTCACGGTGATCCAGGTCGGCTTGCCGGCGGTCCCCTCGAACGCGGCGTAGACGTCGCGCCCGGCGTCGATCGGCGCCTCGTTCACGGCGAGCACGAACTCGCCCGCCTTCACGTCGACGCCCGGCAGCGCCAGCGGCGAGCGCGCGTCGGCGTCGTAGGCGCCGCCGCCGACGAGGCGCGCGACCTTGTAGGCGCCGCGCTCCAGCGCCCAGTCGCAGCCGAGCAGGCCGACCGGCCGCGCCGGCCTGCCGTCGTCCATGTCGGCGGGCGGCCGGTCGTAGGCGTGGCCGACGTTGAGCTCGGCGATCATCTCGCGGATCAGGAAGTCGACGTCCTCGCGCGCCGTGCAGTCGGAGAGCGCCGCGCGGTAGCGCGCCACCACCGCGTTCCAGTCCACGCGGTGCATGTCGGCCGTGTAGAAGTAGTCGCGCATCACGCGACCGCAGTCGGTCACGATCTCGTCCCACTCCTTCATCGGATCGACGTCGGCGACGAGGTTCGTGAGCGCGATCTTGTCCTCGAGCTTCTGCTCCTTGGCGAGCTCGACGAAGCCCCACGCGGGCCCGACGCGCACCAGCACCTTGTTCGCCTTGGCGCACGCCTCGTAGCCCGAGACGCCTTCGAGGATCTTCTCCTCCTTCTTCGACTCGAGGTCGAACCGGCAGAGCGCGCCGGCGTCGCGCGGCGCGTCGTCGTCGGGATTCGCGCTTTCGCCGGACGCTCCCGAGCGCGGGAGCCGGCGGTAGAGCACCTTCCCCTTCGCCCCTTGCAGATCGGTGATGCGGCCGGCCGGCACGTCGACCACGAGCGCGCGCGCCTCGAAGCCGTCGAAGAGGATCTCGACCGGCTTGACCGGTTCCTCCTTCTTGGGCTCGTCCTTCTTGGCGTCGTCCTTCTTGGTCTCGTCCTTCGCCTCTTCCGCCTTGGCGTCGTCCTTCTTCTCGCCGCCCTTGGCGGCGTCGCCCGCGGGCGCTGCTTCGTCGTCGCTCTTCGGCGCCCACGGGTTCTTCACGTCGGCGCGCAGCGGCACCGCGATCAGGTTGCGCGAGTTGGCGTAGATCCACGTCTCGTCGTAGTCGGAGTAGATCGCGTCGAAGGTCGCCTGGCGCGTGAAGAAGAGCCAGTCGCCCCCTTGCTCGAAGACCGGCTCGGCGTCGGAAAACTGCCCCGAGGTCACCTCGTGGTTCTGCCGCGTCGCCGTGTCGTAGAGCCAGATCGTGCTGAGCCGCGACTGCGTGCCGCGCCGCGTGTAGGCGATCCAGCGCGAGTCGGGCGACCACGCCGCGCCGCCCGGGCGGCCGTCGGGATCGGTGTCGACGACCGAGTGCGCGCCGTCGTCGATCGTCACGCAGTGGAGCGCGCCGTCGTGGCTCGGGAAGCAGAGCGCGCGCGAATCAGGCGACCAGACCGGCCGGAAGCGGTAGCCCGGCCCGAGCTGCGTGAGCGACTTCTCGTCGCTCGCCTCGGCCTGGCTCTGCCAGCGGAACGGGCGGCCGTCGCCGGAGCGCACCGCAAGCTCGTTCTCGCCGCTGCGGTCGGTGAAGTAGGCGATCCACTTCCCGTCGGGGCTCCAGGATGGGAAGCGCTCGGCGACGCCGTCGCTGCGCGTCAGGTTCTGCGCCGCCCCGTCCTTGGCGGGCAGCGTGAAGAGCTCGCCGCGCGCGGAGACGACGGCGCGCTTGCCGTTGGGGCCGGGCGCGAGCGGACCGGCGAGCGTGCTGCAGTCGACGGCGCGCGCGCGCAGGTTCGGCCGGTCGGTCGGGATCTGCACCTCGACCGCGACCGACTTGCTCGTCGCGAACTCGTAGCGCCAGAGCCTGCCGCCGTTCTCGAAGACGATGTCGTCGGGGCCGACCGACGGGAAGCGGACGTCGCTGTCGAAGTCGGTGACCTGCTTCGTGTCGCCGCTCTGCACGTCGAACGACCAGAGGTTGCGGTGGAGCGTCTCGCGGTCGGAGAGGAAGTAGAGGGTCCGGCCGTGCCACATCGGGAGCGCGTCGAGGCCGGGGAAGTCGGTGACGCGGCGCGACTCGCGCGTCTTCAGGTTGAAGAGCCAGACGTCCTCGGCGAGTCCGCCCTGGTAGCGCTTCCAGGTCGCGGTGAGCGCGTAGGTCTGCGGGCAGTACGCGAGCCACGTGTCGGTCTCGTCGACCGCCCCCCACGCGCCGTAGGGAACCGGCAGCGCGACCGGCTGGCCGCCGGCGGCGCGCACGCGGAAGAGCTTGGGCGCGCGCTGCTGCCCGGAGAGCGACGACGCGAAGAAGATCAGCTCGCGGCCGCTCGGGTCCCAGTCGCAGAGCATCTCGCGGTCGGGATGGTGCGTGACGCGGAACGGGACGCCGCCGTCGATCGCCAACACGTAGAGGTCGCTGCCGCCGTCGTAGCCCGCCATGAACGCGATCTGCCGGCCGTCGGGGCTGAACTTCGGCATCGCCTCCGATCCGGCCGGCGAGGAGAGCGGGCGCGCGACGCCGCCGCGCTTGTCGACCAGCCAGAGGTCGCCGGCGAACCGGAAGACGATCGAGTCCTTGCTCACGTCGGGGTTGCGCAGCATCACGGCGTCGGGCCGGTACTGCGCGCGCGCCGGCGCGGCGGCGAGGCCGACCGCGCAGGCGGCGACGGCGCCGACGACCACGGACCACCACGGACTCTTCTTGCGGGACGCTCTCTCGATCATGGCGCTCGACCTCGGGTCTGGCGGCGCCGGACGGGGCGGTCCGGGGCGCGTGCGGAAGCCGGGGATTGTGGCCCGCGCGGTCGTCCAAAGCGAGCCGCCGCTCGCCGGGCAGAATGCGCCGCCGGCCGGGTCGCGCATGCCGGAGGCGGGAATCCATGTCGATCGAGTCGGTGAATCCGCCCGAGATCGAGCGCTACGTCCGCGAGCAGACGCTGCGCGAGACGGAGGCGCAGGTGCGCCTGCGCCGGGAAACCACCGCGCTGCCCGACGCGCGGATGCTGCTCGCGCCGGAGGTGGGCGCCCTGCTCGCGCTGCTCGTCCGGTTGATCGGCGCGCGGCGCGTGCTCGAGGTCGGGACCTTCACCGGCTACAGCGCGCTCGCGATGGCGCTCGCGCTGCCCGAGGGCGGCCGCATCCTCGCCTGCGACGTGAGCGAGGAGTGGACGGCGATCGCGCGCCGCCACTGGAAGGCGGCGGGCGTCGCCGACCGGATCGATCTCGAGCTCGCGCCGGCGGCGGAGACGCTCTCGGCGCTCGTGCGCGACGGCCGCGCCGGCACCTTCGACCTCGCCTTCGTCGACGCCGACAAGGCGTCCTACCCCGACTACTACGAGGCGTGCCTCGTACTGCTGCGCGCCAGCGGCGTCCTAGTCTTCGACAACACGCTCTGGGGCGGCGCCGTCGCCGACGAGTCGGTCACCGACGTCGACACCGTCGCGATCCGGACGCTCAACCGCCGCATCCGCGCCGACGCGCGCGTCGACGCCTGCCTCCTCGCGATCGGCGACGGGGCGACGGTCGTCCGCAAACGGTGACGCGGGAGGAGCGGACGCCGAGGGCGAGGGAATAGGAGCGGACGTCGAGGGCGCGGGTGAAGAGGCCGCGGGAGAAGACCTCGTTTCGATGAGGGCTGCCCTCGGCCGCAAGACCCAGCTGAACAGAGGCGGCCTCGGCGGACTGCGCGACCTATGGGACCGTGCCTGCAGCTGATTCAGTGGTCGACGGTCGCTGGAGGCCCTCCCTCAACGAGGTCTTCTCCCGCGGCCTCTTCGCACGGTCCTCGAACGACGTCCGACATCATTGCTGCGCCTCGGACGACGCACTCCGCGCGCAAGATCAAATCCGAGTCGGTGCCGAATGCTTGATCTCGCAACCTGCACGTAGATCGAAGGCTCTTGTCTCGCCGTGTCCGATTTCAATGCCGACGTACCGTGGACGGGCATCGGCCAGCCACGAGCCATGTCGGCATTCGGCCCAATTCAGAGTCCGTCGGCAGACCACGATCCACGTCGGCATCCGTCGGCGCACTGCAGCGTCGGTTCGAGCCTGTGGAAGTGCGGGCCCATCCATCGCGACGTGGCAGTCGCTCGATCCAGTGATGCTTCCAACAGAAGGATGCGGCCGTCGTGGCGCGGACCGATCCACGTCCGCGGCACAGCAATGACGTCGGACGTCGTTCGAGAACGGCTCGAAGAGGTCGCGGGGAGCAGGTTTCCCGTCGTCGCGCGACGGTCTCGAGCGGTGGTGAAAGGGCGGAGGGGAAAAAGGTCGAGGGACGGGACACGCTCGCAACAATGAAC
>DAINBU010000206.1:0-5165 GCA_036732755.1 Planctomycetota bacterium | reverse complement strand
ACCACGCCCCCTTCTCCCCGCGCCCGCTTCACCCCCGTTCTCGACGTCCGCTCCAGTTCCAAGCCGCGCCGCGTCACTTCCCCGGATCGGCCAGCCCGAACGAGCACGTCCAGTAGTTCCCGACGTTGCCCGGCCCGATCGCATGGTGCTGCGCGAACAGCAGATCGCGATGCGCCCCCGGCACCCGCTGCCACGCCGTCAACGCCTGCCGCGCCGAATACTTGCCGCGCAGGTAGATCTCGCCCGGCGTGAGCTTCGGCTCCTTCGCGGCGAGGCGCGGCTCGGGCTGCGGGGCGTCGTCCTTCTCCTTCTTCGCCTGCGGCGCCATCAGCTCGCAGTAGGAGCGCGCGTCGCCGTAGAGCCGGACGTCGAAGGCGAGCTGCGGCAGGCCGAGCATCTCCCGGTACGACGCGACCAGGAAGAGCAGCTCGAGCTCGGCCGGGTTCTTCAGCTCCTTCGCGACCTGGTTGCGCGCCTTGATCTCGCGGTCCTCGTCGATGCGCTGGCGCTCCTCGATCGTGAGCGCGAGGTTGCGCACGGTCACCTTCGACGTGAACACCGGCAGCAGCCGCGCCGCCGCGAGCTCGACGTCGTCGGGCGCCTTCTCCTTCAGCTCGCGCAGCGCCGCCTGCAGCGCCTGCGCCTGGCGCACCAGCGCGACGTATTCGTCGGAGAGGTCGACGACCGGCTCCGGCGCCGAGCCCGATTCGTTGCCCCAGACCTGGCGCACCGCCGAGATGCGCTTGTCGAGCTCCTTGTTGCCGTCGGCGATCTTCTTCACGGCCGCGGCGTCGGCGCCGGCCAGCGGCGGGTAGGCCTCGTCGTCGAAGGCGAAGGCGAGCACCGCGGCGCGCGCCTCGGCGAGCGCGCCGACCCGCGCGCGCAGCGCGTCGAGCCCGGCGCGCTCGGGGCACTCCGCCAGCTTCTTGCCGACCTCGGCCGCGCGCGTGCGCACCATTTCGGCGGCGAGCGCCGGCGCGGCCTTCGCCGACTCGACGATGCGCGCCACCGCGTCGCGCAGCCCGCTCTCGCGCGTCTTCGCCAGCGCTTCGAGCGCGGCCACGAGCGCGGCGCGCGCGACCGCGCCGTCGCGCTCGGCCGCCGTGAGCCAGAGTCCCTCCGCGAGGACGAAGCCGCCGGCCGGGATGCCGTCGAGCCCGCGCCGGAACGCGAGCGCCGAGTCGACCTCGCCCTTGAGCCCCTCGTCCGCGGCCGCCTTCCCGACCGCGAGGTCGAAGGTCGCCTCGTCCCGCGCCGCCAGCGCCAGCCACGCGACGTCGAGCCACTCGCGCGGCGGATGGTCGGCGGCGCGCGCGGCGGCGAGCTTCTCCGCCGCCACTTTGGCGTCGACGGCCTCCTTGCCGGCGCCGCTCGCCCGCTTCGCCGCCGCCGACCACGCGCCGAGGCGGCGCCGCTTCGCCTCCTTCGACTCGCCGAGCTGCGAGCGCGGCATCGATTCGAGCAAGACCTCCGCCTCCTCGAAGCGCAGGCCGTCGAGCGCGCGGCGCGCCTCGGCGAGCGGATCGGAGGCCTTCACCGCGCCCGGCTTCGCGCTGGCCGCGGTCGGCGCCGCGGTCGGGTGCGCGGCGTCCTCCCACTCGCGCTCGGTGTCGGTGACGCCGATCGGCGGCGGCGGTTGGCTCGCGAAGTTGGCCGGGCGCGGCCGGCCGTGCTTCACCCGCTTCACCGGCCGGCGCTCCGGCGTCACGACCTTGTCGACCTCGTCCTCGAGCTGGTCGGCGCGGTCGGCCATGCGGTACCAGACCTCGAGTCCGCGGAAGCGGTCGATCGCCTCTTCCTGCAGGTGGTTCAGCGCCGGCATGACCCAGCCCTTCGCCACCAGCTTGTTGGTGAAGGCGAGGTACTCCTCGCCCCCCTTCGCCGCGGCCGAATCGACCTTGAGCTGGAGGGCGACCACGCCCTGCCGCTCCTTGGGCGTGCCCGGCTTCACCTGCGAGAGGAGCCAGCGACAGCGCGAGTACTCCTCCGCCTCGAGCAGGCGCGTCACGCGCTGGAGCGTCGCGTGGAGCTCCTCGCTCGGCGTGGCGGTTCCGGGTGGAGCGGTCGGCGGGACGTTGGGCTTGCCGACGTCGCCGCCGTGGCCGTTCCCGGAGTTCGCAGGATTGGCGGCCGCACCGTCCGTCCCGTTCAAGCCGTTCTCGGGGGCCTCGCGCTTGGGATCGCGCGGATCGTCCGGCGCCGACTTCCCGTTCTCCGGTACCGCGTTCGGATCGTGGCTCGTCCCGGCCGGGTCGCCGCCCAGGGTCGCGCCCTCGGGATCGGTCCGCGTTCCTTCGCCGGTCTTCGCCAAATCGGTCGGCGACTTCTCCGGCTCGGCGAGTTGCGTCTTCCAGAGCCAGACGCCGCCGACGATCGCGCCGCCCAGGACGACGAAGGTGAGGACGAGCGCGCCCGACTTCGACTTCGCGGTGGGACGGCGGCGCGTCGAGACCGTCCGCGGGTCCTCGCGCGGGGCCGCCGCCGCCGGGGCGCGCGGGCGCGGCGGCGGTTCGGCCCGCTCGCCCTCGGCGACGACGAGCTGGAACGGGCCGATGCGGATCACGTCGCCCGAGTGGACCTCCGCCGTCCGGACGGCGTAGCCGTTGATGGTGGCGCCCTCGGGAATGAGGCTCTCGAAGCGGACCACGCCGCCCGTCTCGGAGATGCGGCAGCACTGCTCGGCGATCTCGGGGTCGGGCAGCACGACGTCGCAGTCGACGCCGCGCCCGAGCAGCGTCGGCCGCGGCGACAGCGGGAACGTCCGGCGCCGGCCGGACCGCACATCGACCAGGATCAGGTCCACTTCGTCCCTCTTCGAGGAGCCCGCGCCGGCCCGCGCACGCATGCGGCCGCCAGGCAGGGCGAAGGTTCTAACGCCGCAGAACCGTTTCGTTCGTCACGGTGCCAGCTCGACGCCGGGGAAACCCCGACATGGCGGGCCCGGCTGGTAGCGCATGGAGACGCCGGCGGGGCCGACCTCGACGAGCGTGGAGCTGACCGTGCGTACCCGCAGCCCGTGGACGCAGACCGAGCGGCGCCGCGCGGCGGCGCCGCCCGCCGCGTCGAGGTGGCGGCGGTGCCAGGCGAGGAGGGCGGTGCGCCAGCGCGCGCCGTCGAGCCGCCGCAGCCGCGCGGCGAGCCGGCCGAAGGTCGCGCCGCGCGCGCGCGCGACGCCGGCGGGATCGAAGCCGTTCGAGGTCTCGACGTGCGGCGCCGCGAGGCGTGCGCAGTGCAGCGCGCGGCCGTCGAATTCGATCCGGCGCGCGTCGACGCCGCGGCCGCGCGCGCGCGGCGCGACGGCGACCAGCTTGAAGGGGCGGTAGAGGAGGCGGCCGCTCCGGTGCAGCGCGCGCAGCGTCGCGACGACCGCCGCGGGCCGCGGATCTTCGAGCAGGTCGAGCACGAGCAGGCCGCGGCTGCGGAACGGCGCGCCGCGGACGGGCGCGGCGGCGCGGGCAATCTCCGCTGGCGCGAGCACTCGGTCGCCGTTCAGCAGGCAGAGGCTGCGGCCCGCGCGGTCGACCGCGATCCACGTCCCACCCTGGTCGGGGTCGCGCGGCGCGACGAAGCGGTTCGCGCCGGCGCGCGCGCGCGCGGGCGGCCGCGCGACGCCGCGCGTCGCGAACTCGTCGCGGTTCGCGGCGAGCAGGTAGCCGCCGCGCGGCGGCGCGAGCAGCGAGAGGGTGCACACGGGAAGCGGGTCAGCGCGCGCCTTGCGGACCGGGCGCGGCGGCCGCCGGAGGCGCGTCGATGTAGTAGTAGAACCCGTTCATCATCTCGTCCGTCGACTGCGGCCCGTTCTTCACGCGCGCCTTCGGGTCGGGGTTGCGCGGGTTCGCGGCCGAGTTGTCGTAGGTCGCGACGCCGGCGAGCACGTCGCCCGCCTCGATCCGGATCGGCGCGGCGAGGTCGTAGTAGTGCTGCCAGTTCCAGTCGAAGCGCGGGATGTCGAAGAGCGTGCGCACGACTCCGTCGCGGCCCACCTGGTAGCGGTAGCGGGCGCCGCGCGCGTGCATGTGGACCTGGAAGCCGAGGATCTCGATCGGCTGCTCGATCTTGCGGACTGCGATCACCTGCACCCCGGCGGCCCCGGGAGCGAGGTCGATGTCGCGCGACGCGAGCATCGAGCTGCGGACCTCGTGCAGCACCGGTCCGCGCGCGAAGCGGACGCCGATGCGCGTGCGGTCGACCGCGGCCTTGCCGTTGGTCGTGTAGTGGATCGAGAGGAGGAGGCGCTGCCCCTTCTTCAGGCGGCGCGCGCAACCCGGCGGGAACCAGACGGCCGGCGCGCCGGGGACGTACCCGCCGAACACGGCTTCGCCGAACATGGTCGAGAACGCGGCCACCTCGTCGTCCTTGACCTCGTCGGGAATGAGCACCGCGACGAGATGGTGCAGCACCTGCGGCGCGGTCGGCCGGCATTCGAGCGCCTCGATCCAAACGTCTTCGGGGAGGTCGGTTCTGACGAGCGCGGCGCGGTACTCGAGGACGCCCTCGGCCGGGATCTCCTCGGGATGCGGCAGCTCCCACACGGCGTCGGGCTCGCCGATCGTCCAGCGCATCGTCGCGCCGGCAGGAGCGGGAACGGGCGCGGGATCGGGCGGCGGATCGCCGGCCGGCGCGCCCTGCGCGGCGAAGAGGCGGATCGTCTCCATCTCCGTGTCGGTGAGGCGCCGCTCGTTGCGGCAGACGGCGAAGCGCGGGTCGGCGCTCCACGGCGGCATGACTCCGCTCTGCGTCACCTCCGCCATCATCGGCGCCCAGCCGCGCGCCTCGTCGACGTCGGTGAGGTCCATGGGCGCGAGCCCGTCCCGGCAATGGCACGCCGCGCACTGCGCGCGCACGATCGGCAGCACGTCGCGGAAGAAGGTGACGCGCGGCGCGGCGGCGGGCGCGATCTCCCGCCCGCGCGGCGCCCCGCTCTCCTCCGGCGGCTTCGTCCCGGCGGCGACCGCGGCGACCGCTTCGCCGGCGCCGCGCGCGGTCCCGCGCCAGCGCAGCTTCAGTTCGCGGTCGACGACGACGACGTCGCCCTCTCTCTCGAGCCCGAGCCGCCGCGTCGCCAGCGCGAAGGGATCGTGCAGCAGGAACGCCCCCGCCAAGAGCGGCTCGGCCGCGCCGGCGTCGCCGGCCACAAGCAGCAGCACGCGCACCAGCACCGCACC
>DAINBU010000205.1:0-5223 GCA_036732755.1 Planctomycetota bacterium | reverse complement strand
AAGAATGCGCCGGCGTTCCTCGAGCGCGACGACTGCGGCATCGAGTTCGTCCACCAGCGCTTCGCGACGCCGAGCAAGAAGTACCTCGTCGAGACCGCCGGCTCGGGCGTCGGGCTGTTCGACTACGACCGGGACGGCCTGCTCGACGTCTACTGCGTGCAGTGCTGTCCGCTGCCCGGCGGTCCGGCGGGCGTCGCGGCGCCGCCCGACCTGCTCTTCCACAACGACGGGCGCGGCGCCGACGGACGGTTCCGCTTCCACCGCGTGGCCGACACGGTCGACGTGAAGCGGCCCGACGGCACCGTCGCGAAGAAGCCGCTCGGCCTCGGCGACCGCGCCTACGGCATGTCGGTCTCCTGCCCCGACGTGGACAACGACGGCTTCCCCGACCTCTTCGTCACCAACGTCTGCCAGGGGGTGCGCTACCGCGACAAGGGCAACGGCGTGATGGTCGCCGTGTCGAACGGCGGCCGCGACACGCTCTACCGCAACAACGGCGACGGCACCTTCACCGATGTGACCGACAAGTCGGGGATCGTCGACGTCGACTGGAGCGGCGGGGTGGCGTGGGCCGACCTCGACGGCGACGGCGACCTCGATCTCTACCTCGCCAACTACGCCGTCCTCGACTTCGACCACTACAAGCCGTGCGGGACGAAGGAGCGCATCAGCTACTGCCACCCCGACGCGCTGCCGGCCGGGCCCGACCGCCTCTTCCGCAACGACGGCGACTTCAGGTTCGTCGACGTCACGAAGGCGGCCGGCATCGTCGAGCCGGGGAACGGCGGCCACGGGCTCGCGGCGCTCCCCTTCGACTGGGACGACGACGGGAAGCTCGACCTGTACGTCGCGAACGACACCGACCCCAACTTCCTCTGGCACAACGTGAGCGGTCCGGGCGGGATGAAGTTCGAGGAGGCGGCGGGCAGCGCCGGCATCGCGGTGAGCGGGGAGGGGCGGCCGCAGGCGTGCATGGGGAGCGACTTCGCCGACGTCGACGGCGATCTGCGCCTCGACCTCGCGTCGGCGAACCTCGGCCGCGAGGGGACCGTCCTCTACCTCCGCCGCGACGGCGAGCTCTTCGAGGACCGCAGCGCGCGCAGCGGCGTCCTCGCCCCGACCCTCCTCTACACCGGCTTCGGCCTGCGCTTCCTCGACTACGACCGCGACGGCGACATGGACCTGATCCAGGTGAACGGCCACGTGCTCGACGACGTGCACGACTTCGATCCGGCCCAGACCTTCGAGCAGGTGCCGAACTTCCTGGAGAACCGCGGCGACGGGACGTTCGCGGAGATCGGGCCGAGCCTCTCGCCCTTCTTCACGCGCGCCGACGTGGGGCGCGGGCTCGCGGTCGGCGACCTCGACAACGACGGCGACCTCGACGTCGTCGTCCTCGAGAACGACCACGCGGCGCGCGTGCTCGAGAACGTGCTCGTGACGTCGAACCACTGGATCGGCTTCCAGCTCGTCGGCACGCGCAGCCCGCGCGACGCGATCGGCGCGCGCGTCGTGGTCGCGTGCGGCGACAAGAAGCAGGTCCAGCAGGTGACCGGCTCGTCGTCCTACTTCAGCTGGCAGGACCTGCGCCTCTACTTCGGCGTGGGCGCCCGCACCGACGCGGCGAGCGCGGAGATCCGCTGGCCGTCGGGCCAGGTCCAGAAGCTCGAGAAGCTCGCGCTGGACACCTGCCACGTCGTCACGGAGCCGCGTTAGGGAGTGCGCCAGGGTTCACGGAACGGTCCGGCGGCGCTAGCTTGCACGGGTTCGCGCCGGCCGGGAGTCGCGGTGGGCAGGTCATGGAAGTCGAGCCGGGTTCGAATCGGAGGAGTGTGCGCCGCAGGCGCGCCGCCGCGGGAGCGTTCGCGTGCGCCGCCGCCCTCCTCGCCGCCGCGCCACATCAAGGGCAGGCGGCAGCGCCGCCCCAGGGCCAGGCGCCGCCCGCGGCCTCGAAGCGCGCCGACGAGTCACCGGCGGTGCCGGTACCGGCCGAGATCGTCGCCGAGATCCGGAAGATCCGTGCGCTCTACGACGAGGAGCGCTTCGCCGATGCGGCGCGCGCCGGCGAGGCGCTCTGCAAGGCGCGCAAGGAGTCGACCGAGGCGTGGCTCACGCTCGCCGCGGTCCACCTCTCGCCGACCTGGACGCGGCGCCGCGATGCGCGCGCCGAGAGCGCGTCGCGCCGCGCGCTGCAGGCGGGGGGCCGCCGCCCCGAGACGCTGCGGTCGCTCGCGACCGCGCTCTACCGGCAGGCCAAGTACGACGAGGCCGAGCCGCTCGTGAACGAGCTGATCGACCCGAAGCCGCCGCGCGTCGGCGGCGAAGCGCTCGGCGACCTCTACGTCCTGCGCGCGAGCATCGCGATGCGGCGCGACGCGCTGGTGCCGGGCAGCCGGGAGCGCGCCGTCGCCGACCTCGAGGCGGCGCTCGCCGTCGTGCCCGACCAGCCGATCGCCCACACGCTGCGCGCGCAGATGCTGATCGCGGAGGGGAAGCTGAAGGAGGCGCTGCCCCACCTCGAGCTGGCGGCGAAGTCCGACCCGGGCGACAAGGCGGTGCACCACCAGTTCCACCTCTGCCTGTCGCGTCTCGGCCGCAAGGACGAGGCGAAGCGCCACTACGCGATCTGGCACCTGCTCAACCGCCTGACCGACAGCAACTCGGCGACGAACGCGCCCGACCCGAAGGAGAAGCGCGAGATCCTCGCGAAGCTGCGCGAGTGCAACCCGACCGACTGGCCGCGGCGGCTCGACCTGATCGAGGCGGAGCTCGAGCTCGGCGAGGTCGAGGCGGCCCGCAAGGAGAGCGACGCGCTCCTCGCGGAGCGGCCGGCGTGGCCGCCCGCACTGCGGCTGAAGGACGTGGCGCAGAAGGCGAAGGCGGGCGAGCCCGTTCCGGCGCCCGACGACAACGGCAACAAATGAAACGCGCCACCCTCGTCGCCGCTGCGCTCGCGGCGTGCGCGGCCGCGGGCGCCGCGCAAGCGCAGCAGCCGACGACGCCGCCGACGCAGTCGCCCCGGCCCGCGACCGGCGCGCCCGCGACCGTCGTCGAGCCGGAGCACCCCGCGTTCCTCGTGCGCTCCGACAGCGGGCTGGACTTCGTCCACCGCCGCTTCACGACGCCCGCCAAGAAGTACCTCCCCGAGATCACCGGCTCGGGAATCGGCCTCCTCGACTACGACGGCGACGGGCTCCTCGACGTCTACTGCGCGCAGTGCTGCCCGCTGCCGGGCTATCCCGAGAAGGTCGAGGCGCCGCCCGACGCGCTCTACCGCAACCTCGGCCGCGTCGGCGGCCGCTTCCGCTTCGAGCGCGTCGCCGACCGCGTGACGGTGAAGCAGGAGGACGGGACGCCGCGCGAGGCGCCGCTCGGCCTCGGCGACCGCGAGTACAGCATGAGCGTCACCTGTCCCGACGTCGACAACGACGGCCGTCCCGACCTCTTCGTCACGAACGTCGGGCAGGACGTGCTCTACCGCAACAACGGCGACGGCACCTTCACCGACGTCACGGCGCAGTCGGGGATCGTCGACGCCTGGTGGACGGCGGCGGCGGCGTGGGGCGACTTCGACGGCGACGGCGACCTCGATCTCTACCTCGCCAACTACGGTCTGATCGACTACGTCCGCTACACCGTGTGCGGGACGGGCGACCGCGTCGGCTACTGCAGCCCCGACGTGCTCAAGGCGGCGCCCGACCGGCTCTTCCGCAACGACGGCGGCTTCCGCTTCACCGACGTCACGAAGGAGGCGGGCATCGTCGAGCCCGACCACGGCGGCAAGGGGCTCGCGGCGATCCCCTTCGACCACGACGACGACGGCCGGCTCGACCTCTACGTCGCGAACGACGCCGACCCCAACTTCCTCTGGCACAACGTGCGCGGCGCCGACGGGAAGATGAAGTTCGAGGAGATCGCGGGCGAGGTCGGCCTCGCCGTCAACGGCCAGGGCACCTCGCAGTCGTGCATGGGGAGCGACATCGCCGACGTGAACGGCGACCTGCGCTTCGACGTCTACTCGGCGAACCTGAGCAAGGAGTCGAGCGTCCTCTACCTGCGCACCGACGGCGACTACTACGAGGACGCGACCTACAAGAGCGGCATCGGGAACCCGACCTACCTCTTCACCGGGTTCGGCGCGCGCTTCTTCGACTTCGACCGCGACGCCGACCTCGACCTCTTCCAGGTGAACGGCCACGTGCTCGACGACATCCGGGAGAGCGACCCCAACCAGTCGTTCGAGCAGGTGCCGCTCTTCCTCGAGAACCGCGGCGACGGGACGTTCCTGCCGGTCGGCCCGAAGCTGTCGCGCTTCTTCCAGGAGGCCGACGTCGGGCGCGGGCTCGCGGTGGGGGACCTCGACGGCGACGGCGACCTCGACGCCGTGGTCGTGGAGAGCGACCACCCGCTGCGCGTGCTGGAGAACGTCCTCGAGACGCCCAACCACTGGATCGGCCTCTCCCTGGCCGGCGACGGCAAGAAGAGCCCGCGCGACGCGATCGGCGCGCGCGTGACGCTGGCGTGCGGCGACAAGACGCAGGTGCAGGAGGTGCGCGGCTCGTCGTCGTACATGAGCTGGCAGGACCTGCGCGTCCACTTCGGCGTGGGCCCGCGAACGGTCAAGGCGACCGCGACGATCCGGTGGCCGTCGGGACGCGTGCAGGTCGTGAAGGAGCTCGAGCTCGACCGCTACCACCTCGTGCGTGAGGAGGGTGGAGAGGCACCGGGAGGGAGCCGGTGAGCGCGCGCCGGACGGCCCCGCTCGCGCGCATCGCGACGATCGCGCTGCTCGCGGCGCTCGCCGACGCGGCCGCGTCCGCGCAGGGCGCGCCGCCGAACCGGCCGAACGCGCACCGGCGGGACGGCGCGGCGAAGCCGCCAGCCGCCGCGCCGGCCTTCCGGCTGCTCGAGGACTGCGGGATCGACTTCGTCCACCACCGCTTCGCGACGCCCTTCAAGAAGTACCTCTGCGAGACGGCCGGCTCGGGGGTGGGCCTGCTCGACTACGACGGCGACGGGCGGCTCGACGTCTACTGCGTGCAGTGCTGTCCGCTGCCGGGCTACCCGGCCGTCGGCGTGCCGCCGCAAGACTTGCTCTTCCACAACGACGGGGTCGTCGACGGCCGGCTGCGCTTCCACCGCGTCGAGGACGAGGTCGTCGTCACAGCGCCCGACGGGACGAAGAAGAGGAAGCGGCTCGGCCTCGGCGACGTCGGCTACAGC
>DAINBU010000204.1:0-5306 GCA_036732755.1 Planctomycetota bacterium | reverse complement strand
GTTTTTGCTTTTGATGCGGTGGTGCTGGTTGCGTTGTCCGATCCGCCGGCGTCCGGCGCGCCGCTCCCCGACCGGCTGTTGCGATTCCGCCGGCGCCTCGCGCGCGAGCTGTTGCGTTCGTTCCGGTTCGAGCTGCCGCTGCTGCTGGTCGTCGTCTTCTTCGGCGCGGCGCTCGTGAGCACGGCGGCGCTCGGCCTCGATCGGAAGTCGGGAGCGCCGCTGCCGGTGCGGCCGCAGGTGCTCCAGATCGGATGGGTCGCCCTCGCGATCGCTGCCTTCCTATGGGTCTGGACGCTCCGCTTCGGGGACGGACTCGCCGACCTCGGCTTCACGGCGCGCCGGCTCGGCGCGACGCTGCTCGGGGCGCTCGCGTTCTACGTCGCGTGGTTCCCGGTCCAGTTCGGCGCGACGGCGCTCGAGAGCGGCGTCTGCGAGCTGCTGCGCCGGACGCCGCAGGAGCAGTCACTCGTGCTCGCGCTCGCGAGCCAGCCCGGGCTCCTGCGCGATCCGTGGGTGGTCGCCTGCCTCGCCCTCGCCGGGCCGCTCTACGAGGAGATGGTGTTCCGCGGCGTGCTGCTGCGCTGGCTGCTCGCGGTCGTGCCGGCCGGCGTCGCGGTCGCGCTCGACGCCGCGCTCTTCTGCGCCTTCCACAACGGCGGCTTCTCGACCGTCTTCGTCCTCGGCGCCGCCCTGGCGTGGCTCATGGCGCGCACGCGCTCGATCGCCGCTCCGATCTGCTTCCACGTCGTGCACAATGGGCTGACGCTGCTGCTGATCACGCACCCCCCGGGATGAGCGGCGCGCCGCCGCGACCGCTGGAGACCCGCATGGACTTCCGACTCGAGGACCGCGGCGGCTACTTCGTCGCGACCAACGCCGCCGTGATCCACGACGTGAGGATCGGCCGCGAGTCGAGCATCTGGTACGGCTGCGTCGTGCGCGGCGACGTCGCGTCGATCACGATCGGGGCGACCACCAACATCCAGGACCTCACGGTGGTCCACCCCGAGACCGACGAGCCGGTCGAGATCGGCGACTGCGTGACCGTCGGCCACCGCGCGATGCTGCACATGCGGACGCTCGGCAGCGGGACGCTGGTCGGCATGGGGGCGATCCTGCTGGCCCACAGCCACATCGGGAAGGAGTGCATCATCGGCGCGGGCGCGCTCGTGCCCGAGGGGCGCACCATCCCCGACCGCAGCGTCGTGATCGGCATGCCGGGGAAGATCGTGCGCCAGGTGACCGACGAGGAGGCGGCCGGCCTGCGCCTCCACGCGCAGCACTACGTCGACACCGCGCGGCTCAACCTCCGTTGACCTCGCTCCGCGTCGTCGCGACCACGCTCGCGCTCAACGTCGCGCTCTGTGCGGCGCACCTCGTGGTCGGCTGGCTCTCCGGCAGCCAGATCGTGCTGGCGCAGGCGGCCGACTCGCTCTTCGACATCGCGGTCGGCGTGGTCCTGGTGGTGACGGTGCGCGTCGCCGCCCAGCCGAGCGACGAGAACCACCCCTTCGGCCACCAGCGCGCCGAGCCGATCGGCGCGCTCGTGACCGCGGTGCTCGCGGCGGTGCTCGCGGTCGAGGTGGCGCGCTCGGCGGTCGCGGCGCTGCTCGTCGACGCCGCGCCGCGCGTCGACGCCGCCGTGGTGGGCGTGCTCGCCGCGAAGTTCGCGAGCAAACTCGTGCTGCTCTTCGCGCTGCTGCGGCGGCGCGCCGCCGCCGCGAGCCAGGCGGTCGACGCCATTCGCATCGACACCTGGAACGACGTGCTGACCTGCGGCAGCTCGCTGCTCGGCATCGCGCTGGTCGGGGCGGGCTGGGCGCGCGCCGACGCGCTGCTCGCGCTGCCGATCGCGGCGTCGATCGGCCGCAACGGCTGGGGGCTGGCGCGCGTGAGCCTGCGCTACCTGATGGGCGAGGCCCCGCCCGCGGAGGTGCGCGCGGAACTGCGCGCCAAGGCGGCCGCGGTGCGCGGCGTGAAGAGCGTCCCGCTGCTGCGCGCCCACTACGTCGGCAGCGTGCTCCACGTGCAGGTCAACCTGCTGGTCGCGGCCGGGAGCTCCTCGGCGGAGAGCCACGACATCGGCGTCGACGTCCAGCGCGCGCTCGAGGCCGACCCGCGCGTCGGCGAGGCGTTCGTCCACATCGACACGGGCGAGGGGAAGGACGGGACGTGAGCGCCGCTCACTGGCCGGCCTTGCGCGGCGCCCCCGACTCCTCGAGCAGGCGCAGCAGCTCCCCCTTCGTCGAGAGCACGGCCGTCGTCGAGCGGTCGGCGACCGCCTCGAGCGTCTCGAGCGACTTCACGAAGGCGTAGAAGTCGGGGTCCTGCGCGTACGCCTCGGCGTAGGTGCGCGCGGCGGTCGCGTCGGCCTCGCCGCGCGTCAGCTCCGCGTCGCGGTACGCCTCGGAGGAGATGCGCTTCTGCTCCTTCTCGAGCTGGCCGAGGATGCGCGCGCGCTCGCCCTGCCCCTCGGAGCGGAAACGCTCCGCGATGCGCTGCCGCTCGCTGATCATGCGGCGGTAGACGTCCTCGAGCACCTTGTCGACGAAGTTGAGCCGCGTGATGCGCACGTCGAGCAGCTCGATGCCGAGCGACGTGAGCCGCTTCGCCGCCTCGGTCGTGATCTGCAGCAGGAGGCGCGGGCGGCCGATCGTCACCGTGGTCGTGGCGTCCGCCAGCGACGTCGCGCCGCCGCTCGCGGCGTCGGCGTCGTCGGCCATCGGGCGGGTGCTCGCGCGCACCACGTCGATCAGCGCGGTCGAGCTGATGGTGTCCTTCACGACGCCGTCGATGATGTTGTCGAGCCGCTGCTGCGCGTTCTCCAGGTTGCCGACCGACTGCAGGAACGCGAGCGGGTCGGCGATGCGCCAGCGCGCCATCGTGTCGATGAAGATGAACTTCTTCTCGCGCGTCGAGATCTCGCGCGGCTCGCCGTCCCAGCGCAGGACGCGCTTCTCGAAGCGGCGCACGTCCTGCACGAACGGCTTCTTGAAGTGGAGCCCGGCGTGCACGACCGGCGCGCCGACCGGCCGGCCGAACTCGGTGACGATCGCCTGCTCGGTCTCGGCGAGCGTGTAGAAGCAGCCCGACCCGGCCAGCAGCCCGGCCAGCGCGAGCAGCCCGAGCGCGATCCAGCCCGCCCTCACTTGCGCCCCCCCGCCGGCGCCGCCGGCAGCTCGAGCACGTCGCCGAAGAGCGGCAGCACCCCCTTCACGTCGTCGTCGATCACCACCTTGCGGCCGAACGCCGGCAGGACGCGCGCCACCATCTCGAGCCAGAGCCGCCGGCGCATCACCTCGGGCGACTTCTTGTACTCGGCGAGCAGCGCGAGGAAGCGCGCCGTCTCGCCGCTCGCCCGGTTCACGCGGTCGATGGCGTAGCCCTCGGCCTGCTGCTTGACCTTGAGCGCCTCGCCCTCGGCGAGCGGGATGGTCTTGTTGTACTCCTGCCACGCCTCGTTCTCGGTGCGGGAGCGCTCCTGCTCGGCCTGGTTCACGTCGTTGAAAGAGGCGCGCACCTTGTCGGGCGGCAGCACGTTCTGGAGCTGCACCGTCTCGATGGTCATCCCCATCTCGTAGAGGTCGACCAGCTTCTGCAGCTCGGCGTGGGTCTCCTCGTTCACGCTGCGCCGCCCCTCGGTCAGCACCTCGAGGACGCTGTGGTCGCCGACCACGGAGCTCATGACCGCGCGGGCGAGGTCGCGCAGCGTGTTCTCGGGGTCGCGCACGCGGAAGAGGTAGTTCTTCGGGTCGCTGATGCGGTACTGCACGATCCACTCGACGTCGGCGGCGTTGAGGTCGCCGGTGAGCAGCAGGCTCTCGTCGGGGAAGCTGCGCTCGTCGTAGCGCGTGCGTGGAGCGCGGGACGCCGCGGTCCGGAAGCCGAACTCGGCCTTGTTCACGTGCTTGACCGCGACCTCGTCGACGCGCTCGACGCCGAGCGGCGCCTTCCAGTGCAGCCCCGGCTCGACGATCCGGACGAACTTCCCCAGCCGGGTCACCACGCCGACCGCGTCGGACTCGATCTGGAACCAGCTCGTGAGCGCGAGGACGAGCCCCGTCGCGGCGACCAGCACCGGCGCGATCCAGCGCGCGCCCGGCAACTGCCGCGACCCGTCCCGTCCCAGAATCGTGATGCGTGCCATCGCTCCTCCCCGTCCGTCAGCGACTGTAGAAGGCGAGCGCGTTCATCAAGACGCGCATCGGCCCGCGGAAGCCGAGGCGGAACGTCGGGCTCTCGCTGAAGAGCAGCGCCCGCCCCGTTCCGACCCGCGCCTCGACCAGCCAGAACTGCCCACCCAGGTCCTTCGCCGCCTCCTCGCCCGAGAAGCCCGACACGCGGCCGCCCTGGACGAAGCGGCCGACCTTCGTCCCGCCGCCGTGGAGCTTGAAGCCGTCGCCCCCGGTCGCGAGCAGCGGGATGCGCGGCGGCAGGCCGAACGCGAGCGGATGGTCGGGGTCGAGCTCGACCTCGAAGAGCGCGCCCGGCATCTGCTCGAGCGTCGCCTCGCGCTCGTTCTGCGCCGCCTTGCGCCACACCTTCTTCTTCTCCGCCGCCTTCTTCTCCTGCTCCTTCGCCGCGTCGTCGTCGAGCTTCGCGGTGACGTCGGTCAGCCCCGACCGCTCCTTGGTGAAGAAGAGGGCGGAGCTCCCGAACGCGACGACCGTACCGCCCGTGCGCAGGAACTGTTCGAGCGCCCCCTTGGCCGGCTCGAGCCCGCGCGCGTCGTCGGGGATCACGACGAGATTGTGGTCGCGCGCCTTGAGCTGGCCGAGGCGGTCGGGCGGCACGCACGTGAAGGGGACCTCGAGGTCGCGCTCGAGCAGGAAGCGCAGCTCGCCGAAGCCGGCGCCGTCGGAGGCGACGACGACGATGCGCGGGGGTTTCAGCGCGACCACCCGCTCGGAGCCGAGGTCGATGCCGGACGCCGACTTGAAGCTCGCGATCGGCGTGAACTCGACCGAACGCTCGCCGGCGACCTCGGACAGCAGCTCCTCGAGGCGGCGCTCGCGGTTCTTGTCGCCGAGCCGGCGCGGGACGAGGATCGCGCCCGGCGCGAAGGCGCGCGTCGCGGTCGAGAAGGCGCGCGGGACCATGCGCGCGCCCGCGTCGTTCGCCAGCAGGTCGAGCAGCGCCGCCGGCGCGTTGCCGTCGCCCCACGGCAGGATCCAGCCGACGTTGTCGCTCGCGGGGGTGAAGCGCCCCTCGTCGCGCAGCGTCGCCGCCGCGCCTTCGGGCGCGAGCGCCGCGTCGTCGACGCGCGTGCGCGCCGTGTCGGCCGGCTGTTCGAGCCAGCACGCGTC
>DAINBU010000203.1:0-5319 GCA_036732755.1 Planctomycetota bacterium | reverse complement strand
TCCCGGAGCCGCCGCCGGCCGCGGTCGCGACCACCAGGGTCGCCGCGAGCGCGAGCAGCGGCAGGAAGAGTGCGGGCGAGAGCTCGAGGGAGGCGCGCGGCGGGCGGCCGCGCCAGGCGCCCGCGCGCGCCGCCGCCGCCGTCAGCGCGACGCCGGCCAGCAGCGCGAGCGACGACGCCCCGCGCGGCACGAACAAGGTGAGCAGCACGCCCGCCAACGCGAGCGCGGCGGCCGGGACGAGCAGGCGGCGCCCCCCGCCGAGCTCGAGCCCGTCCGCCCCGCGCGCGCGCACGGCCCACGGGAGTGCCGCGCCGCACGCGACGAGCAAATGCGCAAGTGACGCGACCTCCGCCGGCGCGGAGCGGGTCGCGGCGGCGAGCGCGAACGCCTGCACCGACATCAATCCGGCGAGGCGCGCCGCGGCCGGCGACGGCGCGCGCGCTGCCAGCGCGAACCACGCGACGACCAGCGCGCCGGCGGCGAGCCCCCACGCGGCGTCGGGATCGACGAACGCGGCCGCGACCAGCGCGCTCGCGAGCGCCTGCAGGCCGGAGACGGCGAGGAGCGCGCTGCGCGCCCCGTCGTTCGCGACGCCGGCCGCGGCCGCCTCGGAGCCCGACCCGGCGGGGAGGCGGTGACGGGTCGCCCGCTCGAGCGCAGCGGCGACCGCGAGTCCCGTCATGGCGACCGCGATCCCGACCCCGAATGCGAATGCGCTCGCGCGCCCCGCCGCGTCCGGCGCGCGCAGGAGTCCGACTGCGATGCCGAGGAGCGCGACGATCCCGACCGGTTTGACGAGGGTGCGCAGCGCCGCGCGATCGCGCAGCGTCTCCTCGGTCCAGGCGGCGCGCCGCGCGTCCTCGATCAGCCGGGTCCGCAGCGATCGGCGGCTCGCGACCGCGCCCACCGCGGCGGCCAGCGCCAGCGCGATCTCGCCCGTCGTCCACGACCAGGAGGCGGCGAGCAGGGAGGCGGAGAGCTCCATTCCGCGGATCGTAGCGGCCGCGCGAACGGCTCAGTGCAACGCCGCCTCCAGCGCGGCGCGCGCCGTGGGCGGCAGGTCGGGCTCGGCGAGGAGACGACCCGCAAATCGCTCGAAATCGGGACGGATCGACGCGCGCTCTCGCTCCTGCGCGGCGGCGCGCTCGACCAGCATCTCGAGCTGGACCAGCAGCCACACGCGCCCCGTCGCGCCGCGCGGCGGCGCGTGCGCGAGCGCGTCCTCGCAGCGCGCGAAGAGGCGCCGCACGAGCGCCTCGGCGTCGCCCGCGCCGGCCGCCGCGCGCAGCGTCTCCGGCTGGCGGCGCACGTGGTCGACCGCCGCCGCCTCCGCGAGCGCGAGCGGCCACGACGCGGGATGGATCCGCCGCCCGCGCGCGAGGATCTCGAGCCCGGCGTGGACCAGCGCGCCGCGCTCCGCGTCCTCCTGCAGGAGCGACGGCGCGTCGATCACGAAGTAGCTGCCGAAGTGGATGAAGTCGTTGGGGTCGCCGGGCGCGAGCGCGAGCACGCTCCAGGCGTCGTCGAGCTGCCCGAAGACGCGCGCCGAGCGGCGCGACGACTCGAAGCGCAGCCGCACCAGCTCGGCGACGAAGGGCCGCAACGGACCGAGCGCGCCGATCAGCGGGTGGCCCGGCGGCACGAGGTCGGGCGCGCGCGCCGGCGCGAGGCTTTGCGCGGCCCAGAGCCCCGCGATCGCGACGGCGAGCAGCAGCGCGCGCGACCGCAGCGCCCTCATGCCGCCCCCGCCGCCGCGCGCGCGAAGCGACGCCGCGCCGGCTTGACGAAGAGTGCCGCCGCCGCCAGCGCCGCGAGCGAAAGCAGGAGCGGCCAGGCGTGCACCAGAAGGTCGCCGCGCACGAACGGCGGCGCCGCCGCCGCGAGGCGGTCGCCCGCGACGAGCGCGGAGAGGTCCGGCAGCGCGCCGCTCACGCTGCCGAGCAGGCGCGCGAGCTGGCGCGTCGCGAGCGAGGCGTGCTCGGGGTCGTCGGCGACGGTGGCCGCGACGTCGACCAGGAGCGGCCGCAGGAAGCCGAGCAGCGCGACGAGCGCCGTCGCGACCAGCGCGAGGACGTCGGGCAGCACGACCGCGAGCGCCGCCGCGACGCTCGCGCCGAAGAGCAGGAGGAGCGTCGCGCCGCTGGCCGCGCGCGCGAGGCTCGAGAGCGGCGAGCGGCGCGCGCCGAGCAGGCGGCACGCGTCCGACTCGACGCGCGCGTGCACGGCCGCGCCCTCGAGCCGCAGCGTGATCTCGCGCGGGCGCGCGCCGGCCGGCAGCGGCTCGCGCAGCGTCGTCTCGACGAACGAGCGCAGCTCGCGGCGCGCGATCCAGGGCCGGCCGTCGACGTCGAGCGCGATCGCCGGCGCGTCGGCGCCGCCCTCGCCGATGGCGCGCAGCGACAGCTCGAGACGAAAGCCGCCGGCGGGGACGGCGGGCGCGTCGAACGTCCACGCGATCCGGTCGCCGCCGCGCAGCACGGCGACGCGCCCGTCCGCGACGGCCGAGCCGTCGGCGCGCGTCCAGACCACGCGCGTCGCGTCGGTCGTGTCGCTCGGCGCGAACTGCTCGGGGTGGCGCAGCAGCCCCGCCTCGGGCAGCGCGAGCAGCGCGAGCTGGACCACGACCAGCGGCAGGACGAGGCCGACGCCGACGCCGAGCCAGCGCCCGAGCAGGTACTCGAAGGGGCGCAGCGGCGTGGCGAGGAGCTGCGCGAGGCGGCGCGTGCGGCGGTCGTCGGCGATCGCCTGGGTGGCGGCGATCGCGACCGCGAGCAGCGCGACGACGGCGGCGGCGGCGGCGCGCTCGCGCAGCGCGACGGCGCGCAGCTCCTCTTCGGATCGGCCGAGCGTCGCGCGCGTCGCGACGACCGCCGCGAGGAGCGCGATCCCGAGCAGCGCGGCGCCGTGTCCGGCGAAGAGATCGCGTGCCGTCGCGCGCGCGAGGGCCGCGATGCGGCGCAGCGCGTTCATGGCGGCGCCGGCGCACGCCGGCGGCGCAGCAGCTCGGCGAAGGAGAGCGGCTCGCCTCCTTCGGGCCGCGCCAGCAGCTCGGCCGGCGGGCCGCTCGCGACGACGCGGCCGGCGTCGAGCACCGTGAGCACGTCGCCGCCGCGCCGGCCGTCGAGCAGCACGTGCGAGGAGAGCAGCACCGATTTGCCGCCCGCCGCGCGCCGCGCGAGGAGCTCGAGCAGGAGCTCGCTCGACTCGGGGTCGACGCCGTCGAGCGGCTCGTCGAGCAGCAGGAGGTCGGGGTCGGGGACGAGCGCCTGCGCGAGCGCGGCGCGGCGCCGCTCGCCCTTGGAGAGCGTGCGCAGCGGCCGGTCGGCGAGCGCGTCGAGGCCGACGTCGTGCAACGACTGCTCGGCGCGCTCGCGGCCAGCGGCACGCGGCAATCCGTAGAGCGCGGCCTGCAGCCGCGCCGCCTCGCGCGCGGTGAGGCGCGAGGCGCCGTCGCTCGCCTCGGGCAGCCACGCGACGCGCTCTCGCGTCGCCGGCGCGCCGATCGGCGCGCCGAGGATCTCGACGCGGCCGGCGGAGGGCGCGAGCGCTCCGGCGAGGACCAAGAGAAGCGTGCTCTTCCCCGCGCCGTTCGCGCCGGCGAGCAGGTGGAGCTCGCCCATGCCGACGCGCAACGTCACGTCGCGCAGCGACGCGCGGCCGCGCGACCACGGGAAGCGGCGATAGACGTGGGCGAGGCGTTCGGCGCGAATGGCGTCCAAGTCGGCGTCCGTCGGCGGGAGGTTCCAACCCACCATATGCTCGCGCGGTCGTCGGCCCGCCGTCCGTCCGGAGCTCCCGCATGTTCGCCCAGCGTTCGCGCCGCCGCCGCCTTCGATCCGGGCTTCTCCCCGCCGCCCTGCTCGCGTCCGCCTGCGTCACCGACCCGGTGACGGGAGAGAGTCGTTTCGCCGTGATGCAGTGGGACGTGCAGGAGGAGCAGGCGCTCGGCGACCAGGCGGCACCCAACCTCGAGCAGCAGTTCGACGGCGCGCTCCCCGACGCGGCGGCGCAGCAGTACCTCGGCGCGGTGGTGAAGGAGATGGCGGGCCACTCGGTGCGCAAGGACGACTTCGCCTACCAGTTCGAGATCCTGAACTCGTCGGAGCCGAACGCCTTCGCGCTGCCGGGCGGGTACGTCTACATCACGCGCGGGCTGCTCGTGAACCTCGAGTCGGAGGGGGAGTTCGTCGCGGTGCTCGGCCACGAGCTCGGCCACGTCGAGCACAAGCACGCCATGCTGCAGCAGAACAAGACGCTCTTCGCGGGCGCGGTCGTGTCGGCGATCGGCGTGGGCACGGAGATGCTGAAGCTCGACCCCGACCAGGCGAAATGCGTCTCGGCGCTCGCCGGCACGGGCGCGCCGCTCCTGCTCCTGCACTATGGCCGCGCGCAGGAGAGCGAGGCCGACCAGCGCGGCGTCCATTTCTCCCACGTCATGGGCTACGACCCGCGCGAGATGAAGAAGACCTTCGAGTACTTCCAGCGCCTCGAGCGGCAGGCCGGCGCGAGCACGCCGTCGTTCCTGCGCTCGCACCCGACCAACGAGCAGCGGCTCCAGGACATCGATTCCGAGATCGCGAAGACGGCACCGGAGGTGCTCGCGAAGAAGCCCGAACAGTTCCGCGCGCCGCCCCGCCCCGACGATCGATTCGTCCGAATCGTCAAGGCGCTGCAGGCGAGGGCGCCGGCCCACCAGAAGAACGACCAGGCGCAGCGGCTCCTTTCGAAATCGCCGGCCGACGCGAAGGCGCTCGCGCAGGCGGCGGCGCTCGCCGACGAGGCGCGCCGGCTCGCGCCCGACGAGGCGCTCTTCGAGGTGACCGCCGGCGAGGTCGCCTACGCGCGGGGAAGCGGCGATCGAGGGCGCGCCCACTTCGAGCGGGCGCTCGCGCTGCAGGCGAAGGCCGGTGTCGCGCGCGGCCACTGGAAGACCTTCTTCTATCTGGGCGCGCTCGACGTCGACGCGAAGAAGGGCGCGAGCGCCGCGGCGTCGCTCGCGAAGGCGACCGCGCTCTTTCCCGACAACCCGATCGCCCACTACTACCTCGGCCGCGCGCGCGAGCTCGAGGGCAAGAAGCAGGACGCGGCGAAGGAGTACCAGCTCGTCCTCGACCTCGCGCCGCAGGAGTCGGCGCTCGCGCAGAAGTCGCAGGAGCGCCTCGCCGCGCTGCAGGGGCCGCCGCCGAAGTAGTCGCCGAGTCGCCGCGCGCGGAGCGGCTCACGACTCCTTCGCGCAGCACTTCTTGAACTTCTTGCCGCTCCCGCACGGGCACGGGTCGTTGCGGCCGAGCTTGCTGCCGGGGCGCTTCAGCGGCTCCG
>DAINBU010000202.1:0-5523 GCA_036732755.1 Planctomycetota bacterium | reverse complement strand
GCCCCACCTCGACGTCCTTCACCTCGACCATGGATCTGGGGAGCCAGGTGATCTCGGCCGTCCGGGGCGCGAGACCCGCCTTGGCAAGGACGGCGCAGACGTTCGCGAACTGCTGCGGCGGAGCGACCACCTCGAGCTCGTCGCCGATGTTGCGGAGGTCCTCGGCGCCGGCGTCGAGCGCCACCTCCATCAGCCGCTCCTCGCTCGCCGCCCCGGCGGCGAAGCGGAACAGCGCGCGCTGCTCGAAGGCCCACAGGACGGCACCGGTCGAGGCGAGGTTGCCGCCGTGGCGCTCGAGGACGTTGCGCACCGACGCCACGGTGCGCGTCCGGTTGTCGGTGAGCGCGTCGACCAGGATCGCCACGCCGCCCGCGAGGTAGCCCTCGTAGACGGCCGCCTCGAAGGCCGCGCCTCCGGTCTCGCCGGAGCCTTTCTTCACGGCGCGCTCGACGTTGTCCTTGGGCATCCCGTCGGCCTTGGCCTTGTCGATGGCCAGGCGCAGGCGCGCGTTCATGTCGGGATCGCCGCCGCCGAGCCGCGCCGCCGTCTGGATGAGGCGCGCGTGCTTGGAGAAGACCTTGCCCTTCTTCGCGTCGGTCGCGCCCTTCTGGCGCTTGATCTTCGACCAGTGGCTGTGGCCGGCCACGTCCGGGCCCCCCGCGAGCGGCGCGAGCGCGGGATCGTCGCTCAGCGCTTGGAGAACTGGAAGCGGCGACGCGCGCCGCGCTGGCCGTACTTCTTGCGCTCCTTCATGCGGCTGTCGCGCGTGAGGAAGCCCGCGTCGCGCAGCGCCGGCTCGAGCGTCTCGTCGGCGTTGCAGAGCGCGCGCGCCAGGCCCATGCGCACCGCGCCGGAGGCGCCGACGCGGCCGCCGCCGTTGACGGTGACGAAGACGTCCCACTTCTTCTCGCCCGAGATCGCGGCGAGCGGCGCGAAGACGTCGATGTGCTCGCCGACCGTCTTGAAGTACTTCTTCGCTTCGAGCTCGTTCACGAGGAACGTGCCCGAGCCCTCGCGCACGCGCACGCGCGCCACCGCCGTCTTGCGGCGGCCGGTGCCCCAGAAGTAGCCGTTCAGCTTCTTGCCGCGCAGGCGCGGCACGGCGCGCACGGGCGCCTCTTCGACGGGAGCGGCGGCGGGATCCAGGGGAGGCGTGCGATCGTCACTCATGGACTCGGACCATCCTCGGGGAGTTCGGACGGGTGGGCGCGCGCTCGTCAGCGCTTGGCGAGGTCGAGCGGCGCCGGGTTCTGCGCGGCGTGGGGATGCTCCGCGCCGGGGTAGATCTTGAGCTTGGTCAGCATGCGGCGGCCGAGCTTCGTCTTGGGCAGCATGCGCCGCACCGCGAGCGTGACGAGCTCCTCGGGCCGGTCCTTCATCACGCGCGCGGCCGGGATCTCGCGCAGGTGGCCGATCCAGCCGGTGTGGTGGCGCACCAGCCGGTTCTGCAGCTTGGTTCCGGTCAGCTTCACGCTCTTCGCGTTGATGACCACGACGAACTCGCCCGTGTCGAGCTGCGGCGAGTAGATCGGCCGGTGCTTGCCCATCAGGATCGTGGCGATGCGGGTCGCCATGCGTCCGAGCACCTGGCCCTCGGCGTTCACGAGGTGCCAGCCGCGCGGGACGTCGGCTTCCTTCGGATACGTGGTCTTCATGCGACTGCGCGCAGCTCCGCCGCCGGAAAAGAGGCGGAGGAGTCTATAGGCGCCCCCTCGGAGGTCAAGGACGCCCCGCGGGGTCGGGCGGATCAGTTCTCTTCGCGCAGGCGCGAGAGGAGCGTCGCCTCGGGCCCGTTCGGGTCCTCGTTCACGACCGCCGGCGGGGTGAACTGCAGGCGGACGCAGCGGATCCCGGCGATCCCGCTGCGGCTCGCGGCGACGCTCAGCAGGCCGCGGATCTTCGCGTCGGGGGCGGGTTCGAGCTTGCCGAGCCGGCCGCCCGAGCGCGCGCGCCCCCACTCGATGGCGAGGCCCGAGCGCGTGTAGAGGTCGACCTCCGACAGCGCGGTCGCGCCGGCGCGGCGCGGTCCGGCGACGTCGATGATCACGACTTCGAGGTCACGCCCGTGCAGCTCGTCGCGGAACGGCGCGATCTCCTGCGCGACGGCGAGGCCGTCGAGCACCGCGCGATCCTCGAGCTGCCGGCCCGCGACGCAGCCCGCGAGCTTGCCCGCGGAGTGGACGATCGGCAGGTCGTGCTCCTTCACGTAGTCGGCCGCCTGCGCGACCGGCGCGACGACGACGCCCTCGGCGTCGGCGAGCCAGAGCTGCTCGACCCCCTCCACCAGCGCGACCGGCCGGCGCAGCGTGAGCCCGAGCTCGAGGCGGTTGGGGTAGCGCTTGGCGGCGCGGTCGACCGACTTGATCCAGCCGCACGAGCGCGCGAGCGTGGCGGCGAACGCCTCGACCGCCGCGTCGTCGCGCAGGGTCTGCGGCGGCAGCGCCGCCAGCGCGGCGCGCACGTCCGCCTCGACGTCGGCGCCGAACCAGGCCGGCGCGCGCTCGAGCTCGCACTGCTCCGGATCGGCGACGTACGCCGACGACTGCTGCGCCTCGATGGCGCGCACGTGCGGCAATCCGAAGATCACCGTCGCGACGCCGACCGCCGTGAGCGGCAGGAAGACCCGCCGCGCGAGCGCGAACGCGCCCGCTCCCCGTCCCGACGTTCCCGCCACGGAACCCTCCCTGCGGACCTCTCGCGCCTACGGAAATCCCGCCCGATGGAGATCCCGAAATATCGGCCGGCGCCGGACGCGCAACGCGCGCCGGCGCCGGCCGCCGATCGCGACGTCAGACGCGCGGCGCGGCGGCGATGCGGGAGGCGGTCGCCGGCTCGACGACGCGGCGCTCCTCGAGCTTCCCGCCCGCGCGCGTCTCGACGTCCTCGACGACGCACTCGAGCGTCGTCAGGACCGACTCGAACAGCGCGCGATCGACGCTGACCGCGGCGTCGCTCTTCGCGGCGTCGAGCTCGCGGTAGAGCAGGCCGATCATCAGCTTGAGCGGCGCCACGCGGCGCACGACCTCGGAACCACCCTTCAGACTGCTCGCCTTTTCCATCTCTCGAAATCCTCCTGCTGGATTCGGCCCCGTTCGCCGGTTTCAATGGCCGCGCCGAAGGCGGAGCGGGAGGTTTCGGGACGGGCCGCGCGCACGCGCAGCGCCGTCGGATCCCTCCCCCGGACTCTCCCCAGAATGACGTGGCCGCCGAGCGGCGATCTTAATCGCGACCGGGACGTCCGCGGCACCCGACTTTCCTCGCCAAGATCCGCGCGACCGCTCCCCCAACAATCCACGAACAACCTTTCCCCACCTTGGCCTCGGCCCATCCTCCGACTCCGACCGGCGACCTCCCCGACGAGGTCGCCCACTGGCGCGGTTACATCCTCAACCCGTTCCAGCGCGCCGCGATCGCGGCGATCCGGGCAGACCGGGACGTCCTCGTCTCGGCGCCGACCGGCGCCGGCAAGACCCTCGTCGCCGAGTACGCGATCGAGCACTGCATCCAGAGCGGCCGCCGGGCCATCTACACCGCCCCGATCAAGGCGCTCTCCAACCAGAAGTTCCGCGACTTCCGGGCGCTGAAGGAGTTCGAGGTCGGGATCATGACCGGCGACGTCACGATGCGGGCGACCGCCCCCCTCGTGATCATGACGACCGAGATCTTCCGGAATTCGATCTTCGAGCGCGGGCCGGAGCTCCTCGACCTCGGGCTGATCGTCTTCGACGAGGTCCACTACATGGACGATCCCGAGCGCGGGACCGTCTGGGAGGAGTCGATCATCTTCCTCCCCGGGTCGGCGCGGCTCCTCGCGCTGTCGGCCACGGTGAGCAACCTCGCGCAGTTCGGCGAGTGGGTGAGCCAGGTGCGCGGCCGCGAGATGGCGACCGTGGTGAGCACCGACCGGCCGGTCCCCCTCCTCCATTACCTGCACCTGCCCGGCCTCGGCCCCAAGCGCGCCGACAAGGTCAAGCAGCTGCCGCGGCTGCACCGTCCGACTGCCTTCGGCCGCGGCCAACATGGTGGTCGCGGCCAACCGGGCGGCCGCGGCGGACATGGCGGACCGCGTGGCGGTCGCGGCACGTCCGGCGGAGGCGGCCGCGGCGCCGGCGCGGACGAGCTGCTCGACCGCCTCGAGCGCGACCACCTCATGCCGGTGCTCTTCTTCTGCTTCAGCCGGCGCGAGGTCGAGGCGCGCGCGCGGGAGAGCGCGCGCCGCCGGCTGCTCGACGCGACGGACCGCGAGCGCATCGAGAAGCTCTTCGACGAGATCTGCGACCGCTTCGAGATCCGCGCCGACGGCGCGCTCGACGAGCTGCGCGCGCTCGCGCTGTCGGGCGTGAGCTTCCACCACGCCGGGCTCCTCCCCCTCCACAAGGAACTGGTCGAGCGGCTCTTCACCTCCTCGCTGCTCAGGCTGCTCTTCACGACCGAGACGTTCGCGCTCGGGATCAACATGCCGGCGCGCACGGTGGTCTTCTCGTCGCTGCGCAAGTTCGACGGCGTCGGCTTCGACCGCCTGATGACCCGCGAGTACCAGCAGATGGCGGGGCGCGCGGGGCGGCAGGGCATCGACGAAGAGGGGCTCGTCTTCTCGATCGTCGACGAGCGCGACCGCCTCGACGACCTGCGCCGCACGATCTTCGGCCAGGTGGAGCCGATCCGCAGCCGCTTCAACCTCTCCTACGCGACGATCCTGAACCTGCGCCACACGCTGGGCGACCGCCTCTTCGAGGCGTGGGAGAAGTCGTTCAACAACTACCAGTGGGCGCGGATGGCGAAGAAGAAGCGCGAGCAGAACGAGCAGAAGCAGCGCGACTCCATCGCGAAACGGCTGAGCCTGCTCGAGGAGCTCGGCTACGTCGACGCGACCGGCGTCCTCGCGAAGGGCCACTTCGCGCGCCGCATCAACGGCTACGAGATGCCGATCGTCGAGCTGGTCTCCTCGGGGCTGCTGCGCGCGCTCGACGACGTGCAGATCGCGATCCTGCTCGCCGCCGTGGTCTTCGAGGAGAGGAAGAGCGACCTCTTCCAGCGCCTCGCGCCGCAGGTGCTCGGGCCGTTCAAGGCCGACGCCGAGCAGATCGTCGAGCGGATCGCCGCGCGCGAGCGCGACCTCGGCATCCATCCGCAGACGCGCCGCCTCGACTTCAAGATCGGCGCCGTGATGCTCGCCTGGTGGGAGGGCGCGACCTTCGAGGAGATCGGCCAGCTCACCAACGCCTCGCACGGCGATCTGGTGCGCACGCTGCGGCTCGTGCTGCAGCTGGTGCGGCAGATGAAGAAGGTGTTCGCGGGGGAGAAGGCGCTCGTCGAGCAGTTCGAGCGGATCTTCGAGCGCGTCAACCGCGAGGAGATCGACGCGCAGCGGCAGCTCGAGCTCGGCGACGAGGCGGCGGCGAAGCGCTAGCCGGCGGGCCGGGGGGTCGATCGGCGGGGCGGGACCGCGAAAGTGGGATGGCGACGAGGAGCGGACGTCGAGGGCGGGGGTGAAGAGGCCGCGGGAGAAGACCTCGTTTCGAT
>DAINBU010000201.1:3093-5674 GCA_036732755.1 Planctomycetota bacterium | reverse complement strand
GGGCGACGGCGAGCCGGGCCTCGACATTGGCACGATCGCGCTCGCGCTGCTCGCCTTCGTTTCGGAGAACTGCCTCGGCGTCGGCGACGTCGCCGCCGATCCGCGCGAGCGCGCGGCCGCGGCCGCGACGCGCTGGCTCTTCGAGCGCCAGTCGCCGTCCGACGGCGCGTTCGTCGGCGAAAGCGACACGGCGGCGCACGTCTTCTGCCACGCAGTGAGCACGCTCGCGCTGCTCGACCGCCACCTGCGCCTGACGGCAGCGGGGCGCGGCGCGACGGCCGACCTCGTCGGCGAGCACGACCGCATCGAGCGCGCGCTCGCGCGCCTCGAGGTCGACCTCGAGCGCCTGGTGCGGCCGAGCGCGAACGACCCGGCGCTGGCGCGCTGCGCCGGGCAGAACGCGGCGTGGGCCGCGCTCACGCTCGCCACCGCGCGCCACTGCGGCGACGCGTTCCACCTGAAGCCGACCGGCACGCGCCTCACCGAGGACGTGCTGGCGCGCCTGCGCAACGAGCAGCCCGAGCTCATCGTCGCGACCACGCACGCCGTCGACGCGATGGCGTCGCGCGCCAGCACGCCGAGCGACGAGGCGTGGCGGCGGGCGGTCGAGAAGGTCCTCGGCGACCCGGCCGGCATCGAGCCGTCGCTGCGCTTCCTGGTCGCGAGCGCGCTCGCGGCGACGCGGCGCGGCCGCGTCGACGGAGGCTTCGCCGACTTCGAGCGGCGCCTCGAGAAGGGGCTCGGCTCGATCCAGTCGCCGCAGGCAGGGTTCTTCGACTCGGGCCGGCGCTGGGACTGCTTCGGCGGCGGCACCGTCTACGAGACGGCGCTCGGCGTGCTCTCGCTCTCGGTCGCGGCGCGGGCGGACGACTTCGCGCTGATGCGCCAGCGGCTCGGCAAGTTCGGCGGCGGCCACACGCGCCCGAAGTAGCTGACGCAACCGACCGGCGAGGTCGCCGGTACACTCTCTCGCCCTTCTGCGGCCGTCGCCGCGGAGGACGTCCCCGGCGTGGAGCGGGCCCATGCAGCGTCCGGTCGCGAGCAGGCGCGTCTTCGCGCTCCTCCTCGCCGCCGTCGGCGCGCTCGCGCCCGTCTCGTGCGGGCAGCCGCCCCCGGGCGAAGGGCCCACGGGGGCGCCGGCGCAGCCCGCCGATCCGGCGGCCGGCCCGGCCGGCACCCCGGCGAAGCCCGCCTTCGCCTGGTACTCCGAGCTCGGCGACACCGTCGTCGCGAAGTGCGACGCGATCGTCACCGGCAAGGTCGGGGCGATCAGCGAGCTGCGCGGCGGCGCGATCGTGCGCGTCGAGGTCGAGACGTGGTTCTGGGGCGCGCGCGCCCCCGGCCAGAGCGAGGTCACGCTGCTCGCGCATCCCGACGACTTCTTCACCGGCACCGAGCTCCTGCTCTTCCTCAAGCGCTTCGAGAACGGCGGCCGCTTCACCTACCTGAACCGCGTCCTCGAGTCCGACTCCGACTTCGAGGCGAAGCGCAAGCTCCTGGAGCGGACGCTCGCGCTGCGCGAGGTCCCGCGCGACGACGACCGGCGCCACGAGGTGCGCCGGCGCATCTACGAGGACGCCGGCTCCATCGAGCCGTGGACGCGGGCGCACGTGCTGCGCGAGATTGCGTGGCTGCGGAAGACCTGGCCCGGCCTCCTCACGCGCGCCGACCTCGCCGACCTGCGCGAGCTCGCGCGCCGGTCGGCCGACGAGAAATGGAAGAAGGCCCTGCTCGCGGCGCTCGAGGACAAGGAGAGGAACTCGTGATCGGAACGTGGCTCGGGTCGCTGCTCTTCGCACTGACCCCGCCCCTGCCCGCCAAGCCCGCGCCCCAGGAGATCGAGCCGGCCGCGCCGCTCATCGCGGAGAACGGACGGCTCGAGCTCTCGCTCGACGAGTGCGTGCACCAGGTGCTGGCGCGCAACCTCGGGCTCAAGATCGCGCAGATCGGGACCGCCGAGAACCGCGCCTCGATCCTCGAGGCGCTCGGCGCGTTCGACCCGGAGCTCTACGCGAGCGCGAGCGGCGGCGTCTCCAAGGAGCCGACCGCGTCGAGCTTCCAGTCGCCGAAGAACCAGTCGCTCAACGGCCGCACCGGCATCCGCGGGCTGGCGAGCACCGGGCTCACCTACGACCTCGGCTACACCGTGAACTACAACCGGCAGTCGCCGGCGAACCCGTTCTTCGGACTGAACCCGACCGTGGTGAGCGGGCTCTCGCTCAGCCTCGCGCAGCCGCTGCTGCGCGGCGCCGGGACGACGGTCACCGAGGCGCCGGTCGAGCAGGCGAAGCTGCTGGTCGCGCGCGGCGACCTCGACCTCTACGCGCAGGTGCAGTCGGTGGCGTTCCTGGCGGTCGAGGCGTACTGGATCTACGTGCGCGTCCTGCGCGAGCGCGACACCGCCAAGACGGCGCTCGAAGTGGCCGACGAGCTCGTCGCCAACAACCAGAAGCGGCTCGACGCGGGCGCCATGACGCGCCTGCGCATCGAAATGCGGCTGCGCGAGCTGACCACGCGGCTCGAGGCCGAGAACGAGTATCTCCGCGAAGAGACACGGGGACAATATGAAATCGCGGGCATA
>DAINBU010000201.1:0-3083 GCA_036732755.1 Planctomycetota bacterium | reverse complement strand
CGCCATGACGCGCCTCGACGTGCTGACCGCGCAGGCCGAGGCGGCGCGCCGCAAGGAGGGGCTGATCCGGGCGGAGAACTCGGTCAAGCGCGCCGAGGACGCGTTGAAGTTCCTGCTCTCGCCGGGCGGAGACCTGAAGGACTGGAGCGTCACGCTGGTGCCGACCACGCCGCCGCAGCTGCGCGACGACCCGCCGGTCGACGAGGAGGCGACGGTGCAGGAGGCGTTCCTGTCGCGCGCCGACCTCCAGGCGCTCGAGAGCGACGTCGCCGCGGCCGAGCTCAACGTGACGGTCGCGCGCGACGCGGTGCTGCCGAAGTTCGACCTGATCGGCTCCTACGGGCTCGGCGGGCTCGGCGGCAATTCGCCGGGCGCCACCTCCGACCCCAACCGCTCGCTCTGGTGGGACAGCGTCGAGCCGATCGGACGCGGCGACTTCCCGACCTGGACGCTGGGCTTCGACTTCTCCCACCCGATCGGCAACCGGACGGCCGAGGCGAGCCAGCATCGCGCCGAGCTCGTGAAGCAGCGCGCGGACATGACCTGGCTGCAGAAGCGCATGCAGATCGTCCAGGAGATGCGCGGCGCGCTGCGCGACGTCGTCGACGCGCGCGCGTCGTCAGAGGCGACCACGCAGGCGCGCGTGCTGTCGCAGGAGCAGTACCAGGCCGAGGTGGTCCGCCTCGAGAACCAGCACTCGACGACGTTCCAGGTGCGCGAGGTGCAGCGCGACCTCGTCGAGGCGGAGGACGCCGAGACGGCGTCGATCACGGACTACGAGATCACGCGCGCGGCGCTCGAACGCGCGAAGGGCACGCTCGCGCAGCGCTACGGCGTGCAGTTCGTGCTCGAGGCGCGGCGCGCCGGCGACCGGCGCGACTGACGGGTCAGGCGGGCGTCGCGTCGCGCGCGCCGCCCCGCGGCTTCTCGCCGTCGCGATAGAGGCCGGTGCGCTCGATGTAGTCGGCGACGGCGGCGGGCACCAGCTCGACGATCGGCTGGCCGGCGCGCACGCGCGCCCGGATCTGGCTCGACGAGATCGGCAGCATCTCGGCGTCGAGCACGTGGCGGAGGATCCGCTCGGCCGCCGGCGCGGCGAAGCGCGCGCGCACCTGCGCGCGGCCGAGGTCGGTGCTCGCCGGATCGCGCGGGACGGTCACGAAGGTGGCGAGCTCGACGATCTCCGGCGCGCGCCACCAGTCGGCCAGGTCGACCAGGCTGTCGGAGCCGATCAGGAAGAAGAGCGCGTCGGCGGGGCGCCCTTCGGCGCGCAGCGCTGCGAGCGTGTCGAAGGTGTAGGAGGGGCCGCCGCGCTCGAGCTCGCGCGGATCGACGACGAGCCACGGCTGCCCGCGCGCGACCAGCGCGAGCATCGCGAGGCGGTGGCGCCCGTCGGCGAGCTCGCGCGCCCGCTTGTGCGGCGGGATCGCGGCCGGGATCAGCCGCACCTCGTCGAGCGCGAGCTCGTCGCGCGCGCAGCGGGCGACGTGCAGGTGGCCGAGGTGCGGCGGGTCGAACGAGCCGCCCAGGACGCCGATGCGCATCCGCGGCCGGTCCGCTCAACCGCCGACGGCGTAGAAGAAGGGCGCGACCTGCTGGCGGCTCGCGAACCAGACGAGGCCGAAGAGCGAGACGAGCGTCGCCACCATCGGCACGATCCACCAGACCTTCTCGGCCCACGCATAGGCGAGGAAGGCGGCGAGCGGACCGCGTTGCACCGGCGCGGCGTGCGGCGCGACGTTCCAGTCGGAGGGCGGCGCGGACGAGGAGCCGGCGCGCGAGTCGGGAGCGGCCACGGCGGGGCGCTCAGAAGAGCGAATAGAAGAAGGGCGCGAAGCGGTCCTGGCCCGCGACGAAGACCAGGGCACCGAGCCCGAGCAGGATCGTCAGCGACGGCACGATCCACCAGAGCTTGTTCTGCCAGGCGAAGACGAGCAGCTCGGCGAAGAAGCCGCGCTCGGTCACGGCGGCGTCGGGGCGAGCGGTCGGGTCCCAGGTCGGATTCGGCTTGGCGGCGGACGGATCGCTCATGGCTTCGCTCCGGATCGGGAAACCGCAGACCGCCGGAATCTAGCTCGCGCGAGCGGACAGCGCGACTCGTCACCCCCGCCCCGCGAGTGCGTCCTTCTTGCCGATGGCGGCGGGGGCCGCCGGGAGGCGTCGATGGCGGCCATCTTGGTCATCGTCACATGTTGGCTGGCGCAGGCGACCGCGGCGCCGCGCCGGATCGGGCTCGACGTGGTCGGCGGTGCGCGCGGCGCGCCGAACTGGACGAGGCCGGCGGCGGTCGCCGTGCCGCGCGGGTTCCTCGAGCTCGGCGAGCGGCTCGCGCTGGCGGGCGAGTCGGGAGTCGAGCTGCCGGCCGCGATCGTGCCGATCTGGGCACACCAGGACGGCGGGCCGGCGCTTGCGCGCGTCGACGCCGCGCCGCTGCCGGCCGGCACGACGCACGTGCGGCTCGAGCCGACGCGGCTCGATCCGCCGCGGCTGCGGCTGGTGGAGCGCGAGCGCGACGGGGCGCGCGAGTTCGTCGACGTCGGGTCGGGACATTCGTTCGAGGTGGCGGCGCGGTCGCTTGCGCTGAAAAAGGGGAGCCTCGCGCTCGCGCTCGACTTCGGGCGGGCGGCGGTCTTCGAGGAGGGCTGCGAGCGGCGCGCGCTGCGCGGCGCCCCCGAGCCGGCGACGGGGCCCGACGGTGGCGGGGCGCGCGGCGGCTGCGAGCTCTTCTTCGACGACGACTCCGGCGCGCCGCCGGGCTCGCTGCAGGTGCGCTGGTCGGTCGCGCCGACCGCCGACCAGGCGGAGGTGGAGGTGGCGTGGCGGGCGAGCCGCGACGGGCTCGTCGAGCGGATCGTGTTGCCGGGTCGGCTGCTGGGCGGGACGGGGCAGCTCCTCGGTGGCGGCGCGGAGGTGCGGCCGGGCGGCGGCGGGCGTAGATCGCTGCGCGCCGACCTCGCCGAGCTCGCGCGCGCCAAAAAAACGCCCACAAAAAAAACGACGCTGCGAGTCGACAACACCGCAAACGTCGAGCTCACATGGGACGACGTTTGCGGTGTTGTCGACCCGCAGCGCCACCCCCTCCA
>DAINBU010000200.1:0-5768 GCA_036732755.1 Planctomycetota bacterium | reverse complement strand
GATCTTGGTCGCCGCCGCGTCGCTTATCGTTCCCTTTTGTTTTTGACGCGCTCGAAGCGCATTTCCTCGTCCGACTCCCACCAGCCGCGCCAGCGCTCGACGTCGCCGCCGAAGCGCTTGCCGGTCAGCCACTCGAGCGCAACGAAGCGCGCGCGCCTCGCCTTCACGTCGGGCCCCGGCAGCGACCGGATCAGGCGCGCGACCACGTCGGAGATCCCCTCCTGCGCCGCGCGCAGCGCCGCTCCCATCACCAGCTCCGGATCCTCCGCGAGCGCCCGCTCCAGCAGCGCGCCGCCGTCGTCCACGCCGAGCGCGACGCGCGGCGGCGCGAAGCGCAGGTCGACCGGCGCGAAGTTCAGCGCGACGACCCGGTCGGGCTCGCCCTCGAACTGGACCGCCAGCGGATGGAGTTCGACCTTGACGGTGATCTCCGCGGCCAGCGCGTCCTTGGCGAGCGCGCTCGCGACCGGCAGGCGGAGGCTGCGCGTCGCGCCCGCCTCCACGACGAAGCGGTCCGACTCGTAGGCGGTCCACTCCTCGACCCGCGTCTCCTCGCGGTCCTGCACGCCGATCGCGAGCGACGCCTGGATCGTCCGCTCGTGGAACACGACGCGCCCGCGCTCGCTCGAGTCGAAGGGCCACGTCCCGAAGCTGCGCTCGCCCAGCAGCGTGAGCCGCCGCCCCCCGCCGTTGCGGATCGTGATCACGAGCGCCGCCTCGCCGCCGAGCTCGACCCACGCGCTCTCCGCCGCCGCCTCGATCGCGACGCCGCGCTGCGCGAAGAAGTTCTTGACGTCGGTCGCGCGGTCGCGCGCGGGCGCGCCGGCGGGCGCCCCGCCGCCCTCGAACTGCGGCTCGAGCGCCTTCCCATCCTCGGGCGACTCACGGCGCCCGTCCTCGCCCCCGAGACCCGGGGGCGAGGACGGACTCCCGCACGCGGCCGCCGCGAGCACGACCGGCGCGAGCAATCGCAACGGCCGAAGAGTCGCGGCCACGGCCACCTCCGTCGACGCGCGGCGCGCGGATCAGGCCTTCGGCGCCCCCTCCTCCTCCGCGGCGGAGCCGGGCTCCACCTTGGCGGAGGCGCCCTCGCCCGCGGCGGCCTCGACCGCCTTCTCGGCCGGCTTCTCGGCGGACGGCGGCGGCACCGGAGCACGCTCCTCGACCTGGATCAGCGTGAGGCCGATCTTCCGCTCCTCCGGATCGACCTTGAGGATGCGCACCTGGACCTTGTCGCCCACGCGCACGACCTCTTCGGGCGAGTGCACCTTCTTCGGGCCGAGCTCGCTGATGTGCAGCAGCCCCTCGAGCCCGTCCTCGAGTTCGACGAAGACGCCGAAGTTCGTGCTCTTGGTCACCGCGCCGGAGAGGCAGTCGCCGACCGAGAAGCGGCGCGGGATCGCGTGCTTCCACGGGTCCTCGTTCAGCTGCTTCAGGCCGAGCGCGACGCGCTTCTTCTCGGCGTCGACCGAGAGGACCACCGCCTTCACCGTGTCGCCGATCTTCAGCGTCTCGGACGGGTGGTTGATCTTCTTGGTCCAGGACATGTCCGACACGTGCAGCAGGCCGTCGATGCCCTCCTCGAGCTCGACGAAGGCGCCGTAGTTCGTCAGGTTGCGCACCTGGCCCTCGATGACGGTGCCGACGGGGTAGTTCCCCTCGACCATCGACCACGGATTCGCCTCGGTCTGCTTCATCCCGAGGCTGATCTCCTGCTTGTTGTGGTTGATGTCGAGGACGACGACCTCGACCTCGTCGTTGATGTTGACCACTTCCGACGGGTGGTTCACGCGGCGCGTCCACGACATCTCGGAGACGTGCACGAGCCCCTCGACGCCGTCCTCGAGCTTGACGAAGGCGCCGTACGGCATGAGGTTGACCACCGAGCCCTTGTGGCGCGAGGCGACCGGGTAGCGCGTCTCGATGCCCTCCCACGGGCTCGGCATGAGCTGCTTGAGGCCGAGCGCGATGCGGTTGCGCTCGCGGTCGAAGCGCAGCACCTTGACCTCGATCTCCTGCTCGATCTTCAGCATCTCCGACGGGTGCTGGATGCGGCCCCAGCTCATGTCGGTGATGTGGAGCAGGCCGTCGATGCCGCCGAGGTCGACGAAGGCGCCGAAGTCGGCGAGGTTCTTCACCACGCCCTTGCGCGTCTGTCCCACCTCGAGGCCGGTCAGGAGCTCGGTGCGGGCGCGCTCACGCTGCTCCTCGATGAGCTTGCGGCGCGAGACGACGATGTTCATCCGGCTCTCGTCGATCTTGATGATCTTGCACTCGAGCTCCTTGCCGATGAACTCGCCGATGTCGCCGGTGCGGCGGATCGAGACCTGCGACGCCGGCAGGAAGACCGGCACGCCGATGTCGACGAGCAGGCCGCCCTTGATCTTGCGGGTGACCATGCCCTTCACGACGTCGCCTTCCTTGTAGGTGGCGATCACGCGCTCCCAGCCGCGCTGGCGGTCCGCCTTGCGCTTGCTGAGGAGCATCAGCCCGGTGTCCTCCTCGATCAGCTCGAGGAGCACCTCGATGCTCGAACCGGGCTCCAGCTTGGACGCGTCCTCGAACTCGTCGGTCGGGATCACGCCCTCGGACTTGTATCCGATGTCGACGACCACCTCGCTGCCGAGCACGCGCACGATCTTCCCGGTGATGATCGTGTCGGAGTGGAAGCTCTTGACCGAGTCGTCGTAGCGCTTCTCGAGGAGGTCCTTCGGCGCCGCGTCGAGCACCGCCTGGACGTCGCGCTCGACCGCTGCCGGGTCGGCGTCGAAACGCCGCACCAGATCCTTCACCATCGAATTCACCCTGCGCCGCGCGGCGTCACCGCCCCGCAGCTCCGTACCGCAACACTCGCGACGTCCATCGCACCGCGACGTCCCGCGTTGCATCTCGAACCCTCGCCGCGTCGCCCGCACCGGCCCCCCGATCGGGGGTGAAACCGGACGCGGGTCCGAGCTGCGGCGACGTCTTCGTCAGTTCATGCGCCTTCGTTCCGCTTCGCGCCGAGCGCGAGCAGCGCGGCCTCGACCCGCTTCGCCGCCTCGTCGCGCTTCAGGTCCTTCACCTCGATCGGCTCGCCGACGCGGATGCGGATCCGCCGGCCCCAGTGCGGCCGCTTGTCGGTGCGCGGCCACGCCTCGAAGGCGCCCTCGATCAGCACCGGCAGCACCGGCGCCGGCGCGTGCGCGGCGATCATGTGGAAGCCCGGCGTGATCGTCCCGAGCGAGCCGTCGCGCGTGCGCGTCTGCTCCGGGAAGAGGACCAGCACCTCGCCGTCGCGCACGCGCTCGATCATGCGGCGCGCCGCGCCGACGTCGCGCCCGTCGCGCGCGACCGGCTCGAGGTCGAGCCCGCGCGTGACGATCCGGTAGAACCAGCTGCCCTTCAGCGAGGCGCGCGGCGTGTAGATCAGCATGCGCGGCAGCGCGACGCCGACCAGCGGCGGGTCGTAAAAGGACTGGTGGTTCGAGACGACGACGCAGCCGCCCTTGCGCGGACAGTGTCGCGCCCCCTCGACCCGCAGCCCGTGGAAGAGCAGGAAGTAGAGCCGCAGCGGCTGCTTGAACGTGAAGTGCAGCGTCCGGCTGAGCGCCTTGATGAAGCGGCCGGAGCGGCGCGACGGCGCGTTCGACGGAGCGAGCTCCGTCACGGCCGCACCGCGCTCGTGATCGCCGCGACCACCTGCTCGAGGCCGAGGTGCGTCGTGTCGAGCACGATCGCCCCCTCCGGCACCTTGAGCGGAGCGACGGCGCGCTCGCGATCGATCCGGTCGCGCGTGGCGAGCCGCTCCATCACCGCGGTCAGCTGCTCCGGCGTCGGCTCGCGCGACGCGAGCTCCTGGCGCAGCCGCCGCCGCGCACGCTCCGCGAGCGACGCGTCGAGATAGAAGCGCCAGCGCGCCTGCGGGAAGATGTAGGAGCCGGCGTCGCGCCCCTCGACGACGACGCCGCGGCGTCGAGTCTCGAGCGCCGACTGCCCGGCGGCGACCTGGCGCTGCAGCTCGACCAGCTTGCGCCGCACGTTCGGCAGGGCCGAGACGGGGCTCACCAGCCCGGTCACTTCCGGACTGCGCAGCTCCTTCGTCACCTCGATCCCGTCGAGCCAAACGTGTCCTCCGCTCTCGACCCGCAGGTCGAGACGGTCGAGGAGCGGCGCGACGGCCGCCTCGTCGAGCCGCTCGGCCGCGAGACCGGCGCGCACCGCGAGCAGCGTGACCGCGCGGTACGTCGCTCCGGTGTCGAGATGGAACCAGCCCAGCCGTTCGGCCACGCGGCGCGCCACCGAACTCTTCCCGACCCCGGCGGGGCCGTCGATGGTGACGAGATGCAGGAGTCCGTCGTCCTGAGCCATTCCGAAACGGCGGAGGTTAATCGATCGGGCGCGCGCAACGCAATCGCGCTCCCCCACGGCCCCGTCGAGGGGACGCCATCAAGGTTCCGCCGTCACGGGGCCGGCGGGCCGCCCCCCCGCTCGATCGGCGCCGCCGCCGGCAGGTCGCGGAGCACGCCCGAGACGTCGGCCTCCCGGAGCGTCCCGCCCGCGAGGACGACGAAGCGGCTGCTCTCGAAGAAGGGCGGCAGCACCAGGAGCTCGCGCCCCCCGCCGAAGTCGAGGCGCTGCAGGCGGTGGACGTGGCCGCACAGGACGACGCGGCTGCCGCCGGCGAAGCGCGCGTCGACCGCCGCCGGCACGATCCGCATGCGCAGCGTCGGCTTCGCGCGCACCGCGCGGTCGGAGTAGCGGCGGATGCGCCGCCCGAGCGCGTGCGAGAGCGCCGCGGGCAGGTGGCGCGCGAGCAGCCGAAGCGGCGCCGACCGCAACACGCGCTTGAGCCGCTGGTACCCGACGTCGTCGAGCAGGAGCTGGTCGCCGTGCAGAAGCCGCAGCCGCGCCCCGTCGAGCTCGACGTCGAGCTCTTCGGCGCCCGCCACCGCGACACCGAGCGCGGCGCCGTGCTCCGGCGTGAAGTTGAAGTCGCGGTTGCCGGCCAGGAAGTCGACGCGCAGCCCCGCCGCGGCCGCCGCGCGGAACGCCGAAAAGAGCGGCGCGAACTCCGGCATCGCGAGCTCGTCGCCGGAGATCCACAGGTCGAAGACGTCGCCGAGCAGGAAGAGGCGCGCCGAATTCCGCGCGCACGTCGCGAGCAGCTCGCCCGCGCGCGCGAGCCCCTCCCCGTCGCCCGCCGACAGGTGCAGGTCGGCCGCGAACGCCGCGGACCACTCCCGCGTCACAGCTCGGAGAGCCCGTAGTCCCGCAGCTTCTCCCACAGGTTCTTGCGCGTGATGCCGCAGAGCTTCGCCGCCTGCGCGCGGTGGCCCCGCGTGAGCTTGAGCACGTTCTTCAGGTGCTCCTTCTCCGCGTCCTCGACCACCTCCTTCAGCGTCGGCACGCGCGTCGAGATGCGGGCGCCGCTGCGGAACTCGTCCGACGGCTGGATCAGGTGCTCGCGCTTGAGGAAGCGCGACTCGCCGGCGAGCGCGATGGCGCGCTCGATGGCGTGGCGCAGCTCGCGGACGTTGCCGGGCCACGGGTACTTGATCAGCTCCTCCATCACCTCGGGCTTGATCTCGTAGGGCCGGCCGCCGCCGTGCGCGCGCAGGAAGTGCTCGGCCAGCATCGGGACGTCCTCGGGCCGGTCGCGCAGCGGCGGGAGCTTCATGTTCACGACGTTGAGCCGGAAGTAGAGGTCCTCGCGGAACTCGCCGGTCTCGACCAGCTTGCGCAGCTCCTTCTTGGTGGCGCAGACGAGCCGGATGTCGACGTCGATC
>DAINBU010000199.1:0-5901 GCA_036732755.1 Planctomycetota bacterium | reverse complement strand
AGCGCGGTCGAGGCGACCTCGCTCGTCGCTCCGTGGCGCGCGACGACGGCGGCGACGCGCACGCGCTCGACCGGCGCGCCGTCGCGCGGGTCGACGACGTGGCCGGCGCGCCGGCCGCCGACCTCGCGCGTCGAGCCGTGCGGCGCCGAGACGGAGAGCGCCGCGTCGCGCAGTGCGACCGTCGCGAGCGCGCGTGGCCGCTCGCCGTCGTCCGCGGGGTCGCGCACCGCGACGCGCCAGGCGGCACGGCCGGGCGGCGCGCCGAGCGCGACGACGCTGCTCGTGCCGCCGTGCAGGAGGCCGACGCGCACGCCGCCGCGCGCGAGCGCGCGTGCGGCGAGATCGAGCGCGTAACCCTTGGCGACCGCGCCGAAGTCGAGAGGCGCGAGGCAGGAGGGCACGCCCACGCGGCGGCCGCGCCGATCGATCCTCACGCTGGCGAACGTCGCCGTCTTCTCGTCCAGTGCTGAAAGGTGCGCCGGGTCGAACGCGCCGCCGCTGCGCGCGTGGGCGCGGCGGCAGAGCTCGAGGAGGACCATTTCTTCACGCGCGACGCGCAGCGTGCCGTCGCCGTTCTGCGCCGCGGCGGCAGCCCGTGCGAGCGCCGCGGGGATGCCGTCGCGCCGGAAGCGGCTCAGCCGCCGGTCGAGCTCCGCGACGATCTCGAGCGCCTCCTCGGCGAGCGCGCGCAGGGGCGGCGCCTCGGGCTCGCCCGCCAGGACGAGCTCGAAGCGCGTTCCCATCGCGGAGAGCGCGACGAGGAGCGGCACGTCTCCCGGCTCCGGCCCGCGCCGCTCAGACCTGGAATGACGTCATGCTGGCCGGCGAGAAGCCGAACGAGCCGCCCTCCCACAGCGAGCGCGTCGCCAGGTCGACGATGACCATCACCTTCATGCCGAGCTCGACGGGCGAGAGATTCGGCTCGCGCGTGCGGATGCAGTGGAGCCAGTTCATCCGCAGCAGGTCCTGGTCGGGGACCGACTCGAACTTCGTCGTCTTCGGCTCGAGCTCGTCGGCGAAGATCTGCTCGGGCCGCATCTCGCAGCTGTTGCCGGCGAGGTAGAGGTTGCCCTTGTGGCCGCGGATCATCGTCTCGACGCCGGTCGCGTTGCAGGTCGAGCCGAGCACCTCCATGGTGTGCTCGCCCTCGAACTGGATCGTGATGTTGACCTGGTCGTGGTTCTCCATCGCCTTGTCGACGTAGTGGCCACCGGTCGCGGTGACGCGCACCGGCCAGCCGACGTCGAGCGCCCAGATCATCGGCGTCATCCAGTGCACGAGCAGGTCGCCGATGATCCCGGTCGAGGTCCGCTTGTAACGGCGCCAGCGCGCGAAGAGCAGCGGGTCGAACGGGATCGGGCCGAGCGGGCCGCACCAAGCCGCCCAGTCGAGGTTCTCGCCCGGGACGGCCTGCGGCTCGATCGCGTAGTAGTTCCACTCGCCCGACTTGGAGTTGCGGCAGTAGCTGGTCTGGCTGCTGCACGGGTGGCCGATCGCGCCCTCCTTGATGAGGCGGCGCGCTTCGGCGTAGCGCGGCAGCGTCACGTACTGCGTCCCGACCTGGACGATGCGGTCGCTGCCCCGCTGCTCGCGCCAGAGCGCGAAGGCGTCGTCGAGCCGCAGCGTCATCGGCTTCTCGAGGTAGACGTCCTTGCCGGCGCGGATCGCGTCGATCGCGACCTGCGCGTGCCAGTGCTCGGGCGCGGCGACCAGGACGCCCTGGATCTCGGGGTTCTTCAGGAGCTCGTGGTAGTCCTTGTGGCCCTGAACGGCGAAGGGCTGCCCGTTCTCCCCCTGCTCCTTCGAGAGGAACTCGACCGTCGAGTCGACGCGCATCTTGTAGACGTCGCAGACGGCGACGATCTTGACGTTCTCCTTGCCCTCCTTGTGGAGGCCGACCAGGCTCTCGCAGTGGCCGCGCCCCATGCCGCCGATGCCGACGACGCCGATCTTCACGAGCGGCTCGGGGCGAGGCGGCGGCGCCGGCGTCGGCGGCTTCTCCTGCGGGGGCGGCGCGGCGGCCGGCGGCGGCGTCTGCTGCTGCGCGAGCGCCGGTGCGGCGAGCAGCGACGCGGTGAGAGCCGTCGTGTCCTTCAAGAAGTCGCGACGCGACGGCGGGACGCGCGAGTTCGACGCCTGCTTGGCCTTCATCGAGTCACCCCCGGGGAGGAGAGCGGGGGACGATACCTTCAAATCGCCTCGGCCCACCCGTCGTCGCCGCGCTCGTCGACGACTCGCGCGAGCGGCCAGCGGCGCGGCGACGCGGCCGCCTCCTCGCCCTGCACCGCCGCCGGCTCGAAACCCTCCGGCAGCAGGCGGCGCAGCGTCCGGCGCGAGCGGCAGAGGCGGACCTTGACGTTGGCGCGCGTGAGGCCGGCACGCGCCGCGAGCTCGGCGCAGGAGAGGCCGACGAAGTAGTGGCCGATGACCAGCACGCGGTCGCGCGGCTTGAGGCCGCGCAGCGCGCGGCGCAGGTCGAGACGCCAGCGGCGGCGCAACCCGGCGCGCTCGATCCGTTCGACCGGATCATCGTCGAGGCTTTGCGTGACCAGCTCGGGCTCGTCGGGGGCGACGCAGTGCTCGTTGCGCCGCACCCGTCGCCTCCTCCAGTCGAGCGCGACATTCCACGCGATCCGCAGGAGCCAGTGCGAGAGCGACGCCGCCTCGCGCAGCCGGTCGGCGTTGCGCACGCCGCGCAGCAGCGTCTCCTGGACCAGGTCTTCGCGCGCGTGCGCGTCGCCGCACTGGCTGCGCAGGAAGCGCAGGAGCGCGCCGCGCTGCTCCTCGCCGCCGATCGGACCGTCGTCGTGCATCGTCCCGTCCTCCCGCCGCGTCGCGCGGCAACTGGCAGAACGCTGCCGCGCCGCGCGAATCACATCGGCGGGCGATTCGGAGCAGGCCCTCAGGCGGGGAGCGCGGCGCGGATCCGCGCAGCTGCTTCCTGGGGGTCGGGGGCGGCGAGGATCGCGGCGGAGACGGCGACGCGCGCCACGCCGACGCGCGCCAGCATCCCGACGTTCTCGGGCGTGATCCCGCCGATCGCGAAGACCGGACGCTTGGCGCGCGCGAGCGCGCGCGTGAGCTCGTCGAAGTTGAGCAGCCGGTGCTCGCGCTTGGTCGCCGTGGCGAAGCAGGCGCCGAGGCCGTAGTGCGTGGCGCTGGTCCGCTCCGACCAGCCGACCTCGAGCTCGTCGTGCGTCGAGACGCCGATCCATGCGTTGTTGCCGAGTCGCGCGCGCGCCATCTCGACCGGCAGGTCCTCCTGGCCGAGGTGGACGCCGGCGACGGCGGGGCCGAGCTTGCGCGCCGCCGCGACGTCGTCGTCGATCAGGAGCGGGACGTTGGCCGGCTCGGTGATCGCGAGGAGCTCGCGCGCGACCTCGACCACCTCGCGCGTCCGCGCCCCCTTTTCGCGCAGCTGGACCAGGTCGACGCCGCCCGCGATCGCCGCCCGGACCGCGTCGCGCCAGCGCCGCGGGCAGAGCGGCCGCATGACCAGGAGCTGCAGCCGGCACGTGTCGAGCGGGCGGTTCGCCATGGCCCCGCATCGTCGCCAATTTGACGCGCGGCTTCTGCTCGAAACCCGGGGCGCGGACAGTTTGGCAGGGGACGGCCCGTGGGCTGACGGGGCGCCCTTGGCACCGAACTTGCCCCCGGCGCGCGCCCCGGATCGGACCCTCCATCCGGGAGGCGACCGCCCGATCGCGCGCGATCGGTGCTTTGCCGGAGCCCGCCAACCTGCGAGCCATGGACCCACGAAGCACCGCCAAGATCCGACTGCTCGTCGCCGACGACGACGCGAGCCTGCGCGAGGCGCTGGGCGAGTTCTTCGCGCGCGAAGGCTACGCGGTCCAGCTCGCGAGCTCCGGCCTCGAGGCGATCGAGTTCCTGCGCCGTCGCCTGTGCGACGTGTCGGTGCTCGACGGCCACATGCCGGGGCTCACCGGTCCGCAGGTGCTGCGGCAGCTGCTGCACGACGCCGGGCCGGCGGCGATCCCGCCGACGCTGCTCGTCTCGTCCGACGTCTCGATCGAGACGTGGGTGCGCGAGCAGTTCGCGACGTTCTGCGCTCGTGACAAGGCGCAGACGGCCAGCGACCCGGGCGCGCTGCTCGTCGGCTTCGTGCCGAAGCCCTTCCGGCTCGAGGCGCTGCGCCGCTCGCTCGAGATGCTGCTGCGACGACAACCACCGTTTCCACCGGCCTGAGCGATCCCCTCGCTCTGCGGCGGAGACCGAATCGGATCCATGGAACCAGGCGATCGATCCTTCGCGCGTCCCGGCCGGGACGGACAGGATGCTGTGCCTGAATGATTGGGAGAGGAGATCTGTGATGGCGAAGACCGCGACCAAGACCCGGGTGAAGCCGCTCGGAGAGAACGTGCTCATCCGCCGCGTCGAGGCCGAAGAGAAGACGGCGGGCGGGATCCTGCTGCCCGACGCCGCCAAGGAGAAGCCGAAGGAGGGGATCGTGGTCGCCGTCGGCGACGGCAAGCTCCTCGACGACGGCAAGCGCGCGCCGTTCACGGTCGTCGCGGGCAATCGCGTCATCTTCAGCAGCTACGCCGGCAACGAGGTGAAGGTCGACGGCGAGGACCTCCTGCTCATCGCCGAGAGCGACATCCTCGCGATCGTCGAGTGACCGCCGCGACACGTCGCGGTCTGCAACTCGACACCGAATCACGGAGAAACCGACAGACATGAGTGCCAAGAAGATCGTCTACGACCACGACGCCCGCGAGCTGATCCGCGCCGGCGTGCGCAAGCTCGCGCGCGCCGTGCGGACGACGCTGGGGCCGCGCGGCCGCAACGTGATCATCCAGAAGTCCTTCGGCTCGCCGACCGTCACCAAGGACGGCGTCACGGTGGCGAAGGAGATCGAGCTCGAGGACGCCTACGAGAACATGGGCGCGCAAATGGTGAAGGAGGTCGCCGCGAAGACCTCCGACGTGGCCGGCGACGGCACCACCACCGCGACCGTGCTCGCCGAGGCGATCTTCGAGGAGGGGCTGCGCAACATGGCCGCCGGCGCCAACCCGGCGGCGATCAAGCGCGGCATCGAGAAGGCGGTCGACCACGTGCGCGCCGAGCTGACCAAGGCGTCGACGCCCATCAAGGGCCGCGACGACATCGAGAAGGTCGGCACCATCGCCGCCAACGGCGACACCGAGATCGGCACCAAGATCGCCGAGGCGATGGAGAAGGTCGGCAAGGACGGCGTGATCACCGTCGAGGAGGGCAAGGGCTTCGACACCACCATCGAGTGGGTCGAGGGCATGCAGTTCGACAAGGGCTACATCTCGCCCCACTTCGTCACGAACGTCGAGAAGATGGAGGTGGTCCTCGAGGACTGCTTCATCCTCATCCACGAGAAGAAGCTCGCGTCGGTGAAGGACCTCGTGCCGGTGCTGGAGAAGGTGGCGCAGGCGGGCCGGCCGCTCGTCGTCATCAGCGAGGACGTCGAGGGCGAGGCGCTCGCGACGCTGGTCGTGAACAAGCTGCGCGGCATCTTCAGCTGCTGCGCCGTGAAGGCGCCGGGCTTCGGCGACCGCCGCAAGGCGATGCTCGAGGACATCGCGGTGCTGACCGGCGGCCGCGCGATCTTCGAGGACCTCGGCATCAACCTGGAGAACCTGCCGATCACCGACCTCGGCCGCGCGAAGAAGATCACGATCGACAAGGACAACACGACGATCATCGAGGGCGCGGGCAAGAAGGACGCGATCAAGGGCCGCATCGCGCAGATCAAGGCCGAGATCGACAAGACCACGTCGGACTACGACAAGGAGAAGCTCCAGGAGCGGCTCGCGAAGCTCGCGGGCGGCGTCGCCGAGATCAACGTCGGCGCGGCCACCGAGAGCGAGATGAAGGAGAAGAAGGCGCGCGTCGAGGACGCGCTCCACG
>DAINBU010000198.1:0-6096 GCA_036732755.1 Planctomycetota bacterium | reverse complement strand
TCAGGACCGTACGCGACGCCGGGTCGGCGAGCAGGTCGCCGTTCACGTCGATCGCCGTCGTGTAGCGCGTGAGGCGGCCGAACGACTCGAGGTCGCCGTCGTTCCCGTCGCCGTCGGGGTCGACGATGTAGAGCAGGTAGATCCAGCCGTTGGTCGCGTACTCGGGGTCGACCGCGACGCTGAGCAGCCCGCGGTCGCCGTTGTCGAGGATCTCGCTGCGGAGGTCGATCACCGGCTTCGAGTGGCGGATGCCGCGGCGCACGTCCCAGAGCACGCCCGCCTTCTCCGCGACGAGCAGGTCGTCGACGCTCGCGAAGCGGATGCAGGTCGCGCGGTCCCACGTGGCGACGAGCGGCTCGGCCACGAAGTCCTTCGGCAGCGCCTGGCCGCGGGCGACCCACGGCGCCAGCGCCAGCGCGAGCGCGACTCGGGCGGCGCGCCAGGATGTGGAACGGGCGGACGCGACTGCAAGGCGATCCGGGAACCGGGCCATCTGCATCCCCCGCGAATACGCGCGAGCGACCTGCCGCGCATGAGCGGGGAATGGTAGCGCGACGCGCCCGTCCCGGGGACGGGTGGAGTCCCTGCAGCCCTACTGGACGTGGAAGCCCCGGATCGCGCTGGTCGCGGTCCCGAAGTCGTTGCGGGCGGTGACGCGCCAGCGGTACTTCCCCGGCGCGAGGGGGGCGGCCACGCGGACGCTCTCCTGGCGGCGGACGATCGACCCGTCGCGCTCCACCGTCGCGATGAAGACCGGCGCTTCGAAGGTCGCGTCGGTGGCGACCTCCACGAGCCAGCTCAGCGCGCCCGACGGCGCGTCCCAGACCAGGAGCGGCCGGCTTCCCGCCTTGGCCTGCGGCGCCGGGTGGACCAGCGTGCAGGGGGGCGGGCCGGCGGGCAGGCCGGCGTGGACGTGGGTCGCGAAGAAGTCGCGCAGCACCTCCTCGCGCGGCAGCGTCGCGTCGTCGACGCAGAGGAACTGCGCGTACGCTCCGCCCCCCGCATGGTCCAGCGCGAGCGCGTCGCTCGTCGGCGGATCGGCGCCGTCGCTCGCGTAGAGCTTCGCGACGGTCCAGTCGGGGGAGAGGCGCGCCGTGACGACGCCGAGGCCCGTCGTGAAGGGGGCGAGCGCCGGCAGGTCGGCGGCGTCGGCCGCGAGCGCCATCGCCGCGGCGCCCGACGCGAGGTGCGGCGCCGCGGCGTCGAGCAGCTCGTCGAGCGCGTCGGGGCCGGCGCCGTGGTCGAGGTCGTCGCCGTCGACGGTGAGCCAGCGGGAGAAGGGCGCGCAGCCGGTCCAGAGCAGCGCGTTGCCGGCCTCGATCCAGCGCTCGGCCGGCGAGCTCTCGGGCTGCCCGTGGTAGGCGAGGCCGGCGCCCTCGTCGAGGCAGACCAGCCAGTCGCGCACGCCGTCGTCCTGGTAGTCGTCCATCCACGCCGCGAGCGCCGGCTGGTCGGAGGCGCCGAAGATCTGCGCCTCGAAGCCGGCCGCGTGCAGGTCGTCGGCGAGCCGCGACGCGACGTCCCAGCGCGCGTCGGTCGTCAGGAAGTGGGGGGCGACCAGCGGCGTGAAGATCGCGACCGCCGGCGCGAGCGGCCGCACGAAGACCGGCTGCACGACCGTCTCGGAGCCGGCGCCGCCGTCAGCGGTGAGACGCAATGAATAGTCGCCGGCTCCAGCGTAGAAATGGGTCGGCCGGCAGTCCTGCAGGTGGGAGGCCTGGAAGCGGTCGACGGTGCCGTCGCCCCAGTCGAAGGCGAGGTCGGCGCTCCCGAATCCGGCCCAGTGGACGTGGCCGGTCGCCTCGATGGTCCGGCCGACGCGCGGCGCGAAATTCGACAACGCGACCAGGTGGGGCTCGGGTTCCGAATTCGCGTCGTAGAGGTCGATCGACCGAGAGCTCGAGAGGCCGCGGCTGTCGGTCGCCACGACCGTGACGTGGAGGTAGACGCCCTCGCCGTGCACCGGCGGCGTGTAGGTCGCGTGCGCGCCGGAAAGCGTCGCCCAGCTCGGGTGGACGTGGTGGTCGTGGACGAGGTCGACGATCCACTTCACGGCGATCGGGAGGCCGGCCGCGTCGTCCTCGGCGTCGGCGACCGTCGCGTCGAGGAAGAGGAGCGTCTGGCCCGCCACGAAGGTCGAGCCGTCCGCCGGCGAATCGATCGAGACGATCGACGGCGGCGTGTCGCCCGCCACGAGCGTCTGCGTGAACTTCGACGTCTCGCCGCCGGCGTCGGCGATCGTGAGCGAGACGAAGTAGTTCTGCGCGTTGGGGTAGCTCTTGTTGAGCGACGACTGGGTCGAGTGGCTGCCGTCGCCGAGGTCCCAGTCGAAGGTCAGCGCGCCGCCCTTGGGGTCGTACGACGCCGACGCGTCGAGCGCGACGTCGTAGGGCAGCGTCCCGTAGGGCGGGGCGACCGTCACGACCGCGACCGGCGGATGGTTGGTCTTGGTGTAGCGCAGGTGCTGCACCGCGTTGTTCGCCATCGAGACGAGGTAGAGGTCGCCGTTCGACGGGTCGGGCACGAGGCCGATCGGCCCGTTCGCGCCGCTCGCGAAGAGCTCGGGCTGCACCGGCACGTCGTTCACGAAGGGGACGCTGCGGATCCAGCTCTGCCCGTAGTCGCAGTAGAAGAGGCGGCCGCGGTACTTCTGCGGATACTCGGTGCCGGTGTAGACGCACACGCCGGTCGCGCAGTTGCCGATGTAGCCGATGTTCTTCGGGTCGACGTGGTTCCAGTTGAGCAGCGGCTTGGTGAACAGCGACGCGTCGTGGCACTGCCCGAACGGGTTGTTGTTGTAGTACGACTTGCAGATGAAGCCGGCCTCCCAGCACGGCCAGCCCAGGTTGATCCCGCGCGTGCCGCGGCTCACCTCCTCCCACTGGAACCAGCCGACGTCGCTCAGGTAGAGGCGCTCGGGCGAGCCGGAGCCCGGGTCGAGGCAGAAGCGGAAGGGGTTGCGCAGCCCGAGGATCCAGACGCGCGAGGCGGCGTCGGCCGGGTCGCCGGTGAAGAAGGGGTTGTCGGGCAGGCCGAGCCCGGTCGCCGGGTCGATGCGCAGCACCTTGCCCGACAGCGACGTGAGCGACTGCGAGCGGAACGCCCCGATGTCCTCGCGCGCGTCGAACTTGCCCGCGCCGAAGCCGTCCGGGTCGTAGCCGCCGAAGTCGGTCAGGTCCCAGTGGGCGCCGTCGCCGTTGGAGACGAGCAGGCTCCCGTCCGACGCGAAGCGCAGGTCGCCGACCGCGTGCGAGAAGTGGAGCGACGGGAAGCCCTCGCCCCAGGTCTGGCCAATGAGGACAGCGCGGGACGCCGGGTCGGCGACCAGGTCGCCGTTCACGTCGATCGAGGTCGCGTAGCGCGTGAGCCGGCCGAACGTCTCCTGCTCCCAGTCGTTGCCGTCCTCGTTGGGGTCGACGACGTAGAGCAGGTAGACGAGTCCGTTCACGTCCCACTGCGGATCGACGGCGACGCTCAAGAGCCCGCGGTCGCCGTTGTTCAGGACCTCCTGCTGCAGGTCGAGCACCGGCTTGCCGTGCTTGAAGCCGCGCCGCACGTCCCACAGGAGGCCCGCCTTCTCCGCGACGAGCAGGTCGTCGGCGCCCGCGAAGCAGACGCAGGTCGGCTGGTTCCAGCCGCCGGCCACCGGCTCGGCCACGAAGTCGGGCGGCAGCGTCTGGGCGCGGACGACTGCAATGCCGGGCGCGAAGCCGAGCGCGGCGACGGCGGCGACGGAGCCGCCGGCGCGTTGGAGGTACTTCACGACGGATCCTCCTTCGCCGCTCCGGCGCCGGATCGCGCGGGGACCGAGATCCCGCGGAGCGCGGCGGACGCGGTGAGCCGCGAGATCGTAGCCCCGCGCCGCCGTTTCGTCACTGCATTCGGAAGGCGCGGCTGGGAGAGGTGATCGAGCCGTAGTTGTTCCGGGCGGTGACGCGCCAGCGGTAGCGCTGCCCGGACTGGAGCGGCGTCGTGCACTGGATGCTCGCGGTCTTCCCCACGATCGTCGCGTCGCGGATCAGGGTCGCGGTGAAGACCGGCTCGGCGAAGGCCGAATCGAGCACGACCTCGATCAGCCAGCTCGTCGCCTCCGGCGTCGTGTTCCAGACCAGCATCGGCTGCGGATCGGTGAGGCGTGCCTTGGGCGCCGGGCTGACCAGGGTGAAGCTCTTCGGACCCTTCGGCAGCTTCGCGAAGACGTGGCTGACCAGGAAGTCCTTCAGCACCGCCTCGCGCGGCAGCGTGGCGTCGTCGACGCAGTGGAACTGCGCGTACTCGCCGCCGACGCCGTTCTTGAGCAGGAGCGCGTCGCTGACGGCCGGCGTGGCGCCGGTGCTGGCGTAGAGCTTCGCAATGCTCCAGGACGCGCTGAGGCGCGAGGTCACCAGCGCCGTGGACGAGTCGAACGGCTGCAGCGACGGGATCTCGCCCGCGTTGGCGGCGAGGTTCATGTGGCCCGACCCGGAGACCAGATGCGGCTTCGCGGCGCCGAGCAGGTCGTCGAGCGCCCAGGTGCCCGCGCCGTCGTTCTTGTCCTCGCCGTCCGGCATCACGTACTGCGCGAAGGGGTTGAAGCCGGTCCAGACGATGCCGTTGCCGGCGTCGAGCCACTGCTCGGCGAGCGAGCCGTCGTTCTCTCCCGCGTACGCCACCGACGCGCCGACGTCGAGGCAGATGAGCCAGTCGCGAGGCGAGTCGTTCAGGGTGTCGGTCATCCAGGACTGCAACGCCGGCTGGTCGCCGGAGCCGAACATCTGGCCGGCGAGCCCGGCGCCGTTCATCGTGGCGACGAGGTCGGACGCGATGGTGTACTGGTCCGCGGCCGGGATCCAGTGCGAGGCGACCAGCGGCGCGAAGACCGCCACCTCCGGGAAGAGCGGCCGCACCGTGATCGGCTGGATCACCGTCTCCGTGTCGGTCCCGTCCGAGGCGGAGAAGCGCAGCTGGTAGGTGCCGGGCGCGAAGTAGTTGTGGGAGGGGACGCAGTCGACGAGGTGCGACGCGCGGAACGCGTCCCTCGAGCCGTCGCCCCAGTCGAAGACGAGGTCGGCGTCGCCGTGGCCCGCCCAGTGGAGGTGGCCGGTCGCGACCACCGCGTGGCCGATGCGCGGCGTCGCGGTCGAGACCGCGACGAGGTGGGGCTCGGGCTCGGCGTCGGCGTCGTAGAGGTCGAAGCCCTGCGACGCGGTGAGCCCGCCCGAGTCGGTGACGTTCAGCGTCACGTGCAGGTTGACGCCGTGGCCGTGCGGCGGCGGCGCATAGGTCACGTGCGCTCCGTTGAGCGTCGCCCAGTCGGGGTGCGTGTGGTGGTCGTGCACGAGGTCGACGACCCACTCGACGGTGAGCGGCACGCCGGCCGCGTCGTCCTCGGCGTCGGCGACGGTTGCGTCGAACGCCATGGGCACGCCCACGTGATAGAAGGAGCCGGGCGCCGGATCGTCGATCGCGACGATGACCGGCGGCGAGTTGTCGACGGCGATCGTCTGGGTGAACGACGCCGTGTTGCCGATCGCGTCCTTCACGACGAGCAGGGCCTGGAAGGTGCCCGAGCCCGCGTAGGTGTGCGACGCGATCGCGGTGGTGGCGTGCGGGCTGCCGTCGCCGAAGTCCCAGTCGTAGGTCAGCGGCGAGAGCTCGGGGTCGTAGGACGCGGTCGCGTCGAACGTGACGGCGAGCGGCGAGGGACCCGAGGTGGGCGCCACGGTCGCGAGCGCGACCGGCGGATGGTCGGCCTTGGTGTAGCGGATGCGCCGGATCACGCTGGCCGACATTGACGCGTAGAGGATGTCGCCATTCAGCGGGTCGGCCTCGAGGTCGACCGGGTGGCCGACGTCGTTCCCGAAGCGGTCGCTCGAGGCGGCGGCGCCGTTGATCACCAGCACCGAGCGGATCCACTCCGACGCGTAGTCGCCGAGGAAGACGCGGCCGAGGTAGGACGACGGGTACTCCGTGCCGCCGTAGACCAGCACGCCGACCGCGCACTGTCCGACGAAGTCGGGGTTGTACTGCGTCGTGTACTGGTAGTGGTGGTAGGTGAAGAACGGCGGCGTGAAGAGCGACGGGTCGTCGCACTCGCCGTTCGGGTCGATGTCCTCG
>DAINBU010000197.1:0-6130 GCA_036732755.1 Planctomycetota bacterium | reverse complement strand
CCATCGAGCCTTTTTCTCCTCCGCCCCTCGACCCGCCCTCGCCCGTCGCGCGTTCAACCACCAACCCTGCTCCCCGCGCCCTCTTCACCCGCGCCCTCGACGTCCGCTCCAGTTTCGAGCCGCGGCGCTCGAGCGGCGACGTTCGACCGCCGACCGGGATCGCTCGAACGCTCAGCCGGCGGACTTCTGCGCGTCGACCCAGCGCATGCGGAGGTCGGCGAGGATGCGGTCGAGGAAGGCGGATTCCTCGTCGGTGCGGTTGCCCTTGGTCTTCTCGTCGAGCATCGCGAGCAGGTCGATGAAGTTGCGCGCGCGCTCGAGGTCGACCTCCTCCTTCTGCTTCGTGATCGGGTTCTCGATCACGCCGAGGAGGATCTGCGCCTGCGCGCCGAGCCCGGTCACGAGCGCGACGAGGCTCGACGGGTCGTAGCGCGTCTCGCCCTGCGTTCCCGGTTCGCTGCGTTCCATGGCGCTCCTCGCGCGCTCAGCCGGACGCGGCGCGCGACTGCGGCGCGGCGCCTCCGGCGCGGTACTGCAGCGCGGCGGCGATGAAGCCGTCGAACAGCGCGTGCGCGCGCGTCGGCTTGCTCTTGAACTCGGGGTGGTACTGCACGCCGACGAACCACGGGTGGTCGGTGCGCTCGACGATCTCGGCGAGGTGGAGCTGCTCGTGCTCGCCGGTGACGGCGAGGCCGTGCTCCTCGAGGACCTTCTTGTAGGCGGGGTTGAACTCGTAGCGGTGGCGGTGGCGCTCCGAGACGACCGGCGCACCGTACGCGTCGAGCGCGCGCCCGGGCTTGAGCCGGCACGCCTGCGCGCCGAGCCGCATCGTGCCGCCGAGCTCGACCACGCGCTTCTGCGCGTCGAGCAGGCTGATCACCGGATGCGGCGTCGCCGGGTCGACCTCGGTCGAGTTGGCGCCGCCGAGCTCGCACAGGTTGCGCGCCGTCTCGATCACCGCGATCTGCATCCCGAAGCAGATGCCGAAGAACGGAATCTTGCGTTCACGCGCATACGTGACCGCGGCGATCTTCCCCTCGACGCCGCGCTTGCCGAAGCCGCCGGGGACCAGGATGCCGCTCACGCCGGCGAGCGCCGCGTCGGCGCCCTTCGACTCGATCTCCTCCGCCTCGATCTTGCGCACCTTGACGCGCGTCTTGCGCTGGATGCCGGCGTGGGCGAGCGACTCGTAGATCGACTTGTAGGCGTCCTGCAGCTCGATGTACTTGCCGGCGACCGCGACCTCGACCTCCTGCTCGGGGTGGCGCACCGTCGCGACGATGCGCTCCCAGTCGGAGAGGTCGGCGGCACGCTGCGGAAGGTTCAGGCGCCGGCAGATCAGGTCGTCGATGCGCTGGTCGCGCAGCACCAGCGGCACCTCGTAGATCGTGTGCGAGACGTCCTGCTCGACCAGCACGCCCTCGCGCGGCACATTGCAGAACAGCGAGATCTTGCGGAGCATGTCCTCGGTCGGCGCGACCTCGCAGCGGCAGATCAGGATGTCGGGCTGGATGCCGATCTCGCGCAGCTTGCCGACCGACTGCTGGGTCGGTTTCGTCTTGAGCTCCCCGCTCGCGCGCAGGTAGGGCAGCAGCGTGAGGTGGATGTAGAGCGCGGCGTCGGGCCCCTTGTCGAGGCGGAACTGGCGGATCGACTCGACGAACGGCAGCGATTCGATGTCGCCGACCGTGCCGCCGATCTCCGTGATCACGACGTCGACGTCGGGGGCGACCAGCTTCTCGATGGCGCGCTTGATCTCGTCGGTGACGTGCGGGATCACCTGCACGGTCTGGCCGAGGTACTCGCCCGCGCGCTCTTTGCGCAGGATCTCCTGGTAGATGCGGCCCGTCGTGTAGTTGCACTCGCGCGTGAGCGGCGCGGAGCAGAAGCGCTCGTAGTGGCCGAGGTCGAGGTCGGTCTCGGTCCCGTCGTCGAGCACGTAGACCTCGCCGTGCTGGTAGGGATTCATCGTGCCGGGGTCGACGTTCAGGTAGGGATCGAGCTTCTGCAGGCGCACGCGCAGCCCGCGCCGCTCGAGCAGGAGACCGACCGACGCCGACGTGAGCCCCTTGCCGAGGGACGACACGACGCCGCCGGTCACGAAGATGTGCTTGGTCAACGCGTCCCCCCCCGCACGAAGCGCCGGTAGTCGTCCGGCGTGTCGATGCCGATGCCGTCGCGCGGCGTGACCGCCACGCGCACCCGTTCGCCGTGGTGGAGCCAGCGCAGCTGCTCGAGACGCTCCAGCTGCTCGAGCGCGGCCGGCGCGAGCGCGGCGAGCTCGAGCAGCTTCGCGCGCCGGAACGCGTAGACGCCGCGGTGCTTGAGCGCCTGCGGCGGCCGGGCGCCGGCACGCGCGCCGTTCGGGATCACGCTGCGCGAGAAGTAGAGCGCGCGCCCCTCCGCGTCGACCACCACCTTCACGGCGGCCGGGCTCGCGAGCTCGTCGTCGCGGACGAACGGCGTCCCGAGCGTCGCGACGCCGCACTCGCGTTCGCCCTCCATGCGCTCGACCAGGAGGTCGAGGTCGGCCGGGTCGATCTCGGGCTCGTCGCCCTGCACGTTCACCACCACGTCGTCGGAGAGGCCGCGCGCCACCTCGGCGACGCGGTCGGTCCCGCTCGCGTGGTCGGGCGAGGTCATCACCGCCTCGGCGCCGAAGCTCTTCGCCGCCTCGAGGATGCGCGGATGGTCGGTCGCGACGATGACGCGGCCGATGCGCCTGGCGCCGCGCACGCGCTCCCAGACGTGCTGGATCAGGTACTTGCCGGTCTCGCGCAGCAGCGCCTTCTCCGGCAGTCGCGTCGATCCGAGCCGCGAGGGGATCACCGCCACGGCACTCACGGCGACGTCCCCCCCTTCGCCTGCGCGCGCAGCTTGTCGCGATTGGACTCGAACAGCTTGCGCTGCATGTCGAGGAAGGTCTCGTCGTCCGCCTCCATCTTCGCGGGGCGGAAGTCGATGATGGCGTTGAACATCTCCGTGACGGAGCGCGCCATCGCCGAGTAGCGCTCGGCCGCCTCGCGCGGCGGGCGGCGCGGGACGACGATCTGCACGATCTGGTCGTCGACCGAGACGGAGAGCCGCGAGATCGCGAGCGCCGGGTCGAGCGCGACGAGCTGGGGCACGCGCACGCCGTACGTGAGCAGCCCCTGCGACTCGAGGCGGTCGAGCAGCACGTCGACGTCTTCCTGCGGCGCCTTCTTGTAGCCGCTGCGGCGCAGCGCCGAGTCGTGGCGCTGCACGCCGGGATGGTTCTCGCTCACCAGGCCGATCGTGCGCGGCGGATCGAGCCGCACGTCCTCGAGCGTGACGACCGTCGGCTTGCCGCGCTCGAGCTCGATCCCGCCCGATCCGGCGCATGCGGAGAGGTCGAGCGGCACGGCCGGCAGGAGCGCGACCGCGAAGAGCGCGCGAAGGCGGGGACGAGACCCTCGGTGCATCGCGACAGCGTAGCGCGTTGACCGCTCCCGCAAAGGCCCCTAACGTCGCGCCGCATGCCCGCTTCGAAGAAGCCGACGTTGCGCAAGCTCGCCGTCTACGCGTGCGGCGCGCTGGTCTTCCTGGTGGCGCGGCCGACGCCGGTCCTCTTCGCGTGCGGCGCCGCGCTCGCGCTCGCCGGCGAGGCGCTGCGCGTGTGGGCGTGCGGCCACCTGCGCAAGAACCAGGCGGTGGTCCGGAGCGGACCGTACGCGCACGTCAAGAACCCGCTGTACCTCGGCACCTTCCTGATCCTGGTCGGGCTGGTGCTCGCGGCGAGCCGTCCCGAGGCGGGGAGCAAGAACCGCCTGCTGCTCACCGTCCTGCTCCCCTTCGTGCTCGGCGTCTACATCTTCTATTACCTGCCGCACAAGTTCCGGGTCGAGGGTGACCGCCTGCGGCGCGTCTTCGGCGGCGAGTACGACGAGTACGCGCGGCGCGTCCCCGACTTCATCCCGTCGCCGTGGCCGCGCGTCGCCGCCGCGGGGAGCTGGAGCGCGGAGGCGTTCCGGAACAACCACGAGGTCGGCTGGGCGGTCGCGATCCCGCTCGCCCTGCTCGTGATCGCCAGCCGCTTCTTCTTCGAGCTGAACTGGCTGCGCTGAATGGCGAGCGGAGGCGTTCCCGGGTTCGTGCTCCCCGGCCGCGAGAGCTTCGACCGATTGAAGCCGCTGCGCGTCTTCCCGGGCGGTCCCACCAAGGCGGTGGTCGGGGTCTACGAGGCGGCGGGGCGGCGCTTCGTCGTGAAGGACGTCCGCCCGATGCACCCGTGGGCGCGCGCCCTCTACGGGCGGCGCGTCCTGCGCCGGGAGGAGCGCGCCCTGGCGGCCCTCGCGGGGGTGGCGGGGATCCCGGGGCTGCTCGGGCGGATCGACCGCGACGCCCTCGCCCTCGAATACGTCGAGGCCGAGCCGCTGCGGCGCGACCTCGAGGCGGGGCGCCTCCATCGCGCCTGCGCGCAGCTCGCCGAGCGGATCGCGGCGATGCACGCGCGCGGCGTGGTCCACCTCGACCTCCGCCAGAAGCGGAACGTCCTGGTCGACGCGCGCGGCGACGTGACGCTGGTCGACTTCCAGTCGGCGTGGGTGCTGCGGCCCGGCTCGCTGCGCCTGCGGCTGCTCGCGCCGTTCGACCGCTCGGCGGTGCTCAAGTACCGGTGGCGCTACGCCCCCGACCTGCTCGACGAGGCGGAGCGCCGGCGCGCGCGCCGGTCGGAGTGGCTCGGCCGCTTCTGGATCTTCCACCGCTTCGGTCCGCTGCTGCGCTTCCTGCTGCGCGGGTCGCGCGGTCGATCGCGCGGCGGCTCGCGCCTTCCTTGACTCGGGTGCCGTGCCGCCTAACATCGCCCCGCGTCCAATGTCGGTCGACGCGCGCGGCGGGAATGGCGGCCCTTTGCGCGACGGATGACCGGCGCGCGGCGTGACTCGCGGACGGCGCGAGGCTGGGCTCGCTGGCGGCGGGCAGGCCAGGCTCCGGAGCGCGGGTCGCGACGGGCTCGGGACGCGCGGTTGGGTGAAACGTCCGACGTACGGAGGGTCCGACTCCGGACTTCCGAAGTTCGGACATCCAATGGTGTGGGGGAGGGGCGATGCGGTCCATCGGCAACATCGAACGATTCCTCGTCATCGGAATCGTGGTCGTGATCGGGGCGATCCTGGCGGTCGCGATCCGCGGCGCGGACGACCTGAACAGCGCCTACCGTGACAAGGTCGCGAATGCGAAGTCGCCCGATCCGAAGAAGGGCGGCACTCCGGGACTGCGCGCCGAGAAGCCGCGCACGAACCCGGAGACGAACGGCAGCACCGGGACGCGCGCGCCCGACGGGAAGCCGGCGTCCGAAGCGGGCGGAACCGGGTTGAGCCCGACGTTCCAGGAGCTCCTGAACGAGAAGACGAAGCCTCAGCCGAAGTCACCCGTCGACGGCGCCGGGGACAAGGGCGATCCCGCGAAGCCCGACGCACCGAAGCCCGGTCCCGCGAAGGACGGCGGCGGACTCGCTCAGGGCACGGGGGAGGAGGCGCCGGTCGTCGTCGAGGAGGACGGGAAAGCGTCACCCGTCGGCAAGGCGGCGGACGTCGGCGGCTCGAAGCTCGACAAGCCGGTCGACGACGGCAAGACGGGCGGCACTCACCCCGAGCCGGCGCCGGCCGCGCTCGAATGGACCTACGAAGTGCAGCCGGGCGATCGGCTCGAGCGGATCGCGAGCTCCCTCTACGGCGAGCGCCAGATGTGGAAGGAGATCGCGGCCGCGAATCCGTCGCTCACCGATCCTGCGCGTCTGCGGGTCGGCTCGAAGCTCACGCTGCCGAAGGATCCGGTGAATACCGCCGTCGTCGGCCTCTCGCACGGAGCCAACGGCGAGGGGCGCAAGCACGTCACGGTGCCCGACCACCTGCTGCCGAAGGACGACGTCAAGGGCGACGCGCCGAAGGTCGTGAAGGAGTCGACGCCCGAGAAGGCGCCGGCGAATGCGAAGACGAGCGGCTTCAAGCGCGTCTCGTCGACCGACCAGTACAAGGTCCAGCGCGGCGACACGCTGATGGCGATCGCGGCGACGCACTACGGGACGCGCTCGGCGTGGCGCATGATCCTCGATGCGAACACCGACCAGATCCCCGACAAGGACCACATCAAGCCCGGCATCGTGATC
>DAINBU010000196.1:0-6196 GCA_036732755.1 Planctomycetota bacterium | reverse complement strand
GCGCGCAGCGCGACGACGACGTCGTTCCATAGGCAGAAGCCCTCGCCGCGGTCGGCGAAGGCGTGGTGGAAGCCGCCGCCGAGATTGAGCACAGCGCCGCGCTCGAGCGCCGCGAGGACGGCGCGCCGCGTCCCCTCGCAGTGGAACTCGACCGCCTCGACGACACCGCGCGACAGCGGGATCTCGTAGCGCTCGACGACGCGCGCCGGATCGGCCGTGAGCCGCTCGATCTCCGCGACGAAGCGGCGTGTGTGCGCGAGCAGCAGGTCGTCACGCGCGATGCGTCCCGGCTCGATCCAGTCGGCGTCGGCGAGCCCCTCCGCACGCAGCGCCGCGAAGGCGAGCCGGTACTTCGAGGTCGGGAAGACGTGGTCGGGCCAGTCGAACGAGTAGCGCGGCGACCAGACGACCGCGGGCGCCGTCACGGCCGCGGCGCGACTTCGGCGGCGCCGCCGTTCCCGGCGGCAACGACGGTCCGCTCGATCGACCGGCGCGCGAGCTCGCGCTCCACCGTCGCATCGAGCCAGTCGCCACCGGCGTCGACGCAGACGCGCCGCGCCGCCGTCGCCGCGAGCAGCGCGAAGAGGTCGAGGACCGCGTCGCGGCTGCGCGCCGGGTCGAAGGCGACCACTTCGTCCGCGGACCCGCCGTCCCGCGCGAAATCGTCAAGAAGGGTCGCGAGCGACCCCGGCCGGACGGCCGCGACCACGCGCGCTTTGCCGCGCCAGTGCGCCGCCATCCCCGGCAGCGCGAGCAGCGCCATGCGGTCGAACGCACGCGCGTGCGCGGCGACGCGGCGCGGATCGAAGCGCCGCCGCGCCGTCGCGAGCGCCTGCTCGCCGCCGCGGCGCAGCCGCTCCGGCTCGATCCACTCGCGCACCGCGGCCGCGAGCGCGGGGGCGCTCTCGTCGAAGAGCCGGCCGTCGCGGCCGTCGGTCACGAGCTCGGGAAGCGGCGGCCGCTTCGTCGCGAACACACCGCGGCCGGCGGCCATCCACTCGCGCACCGCGCGGCACGAGACGTCGGTGCCCGGCACGAGGAAGAGGCCGGCGTCGCACGCCGCCAGCGCGTCGACGTACGCCGCGCCCTCCTGGTATCCGGGCAGCAGGACGAGCGACTGCAGACCGAACCGCCGCACCGGCTCGTGCGCGAGCTCCTCCTGCTGCGTGCCGCGGCCCAGGATCACGAGCTTGGGCGGACGCGGCAGCGCCGCGAGCTCGCGCCACGCCTCGAGCAGCAGGTCCCAGCGCCGGTGCGTCTGGATGCGCGCGACGATCCCGAAGACGACGTCGTCCGCCGCCAGCCCGAGGCGCGCGCGGCCGCGGGCGCGGCTCTCCGCGTCGCCGGCGAAGCGCGCGAGGTCGACGCCCGTCTCGATCGTCCCGACCGCTCCGGCCGGCCAGCGCAGCTCGCCCTCGAGCGCGCGCGCGATCCCGCGCGTCGGCGTGAACACGAGCTCGGCGCGCTGGACGAGGAGTCGGCGCGAGCGCGCCGCATGCGGCCCCGCCTCGTGGACGAAGCGCACCAGCGCGGGCCGCGCGGCGAGCGCATCGGCCGCGCGCGCCGCCGCCGCGTGGTCGGCGTCGAGGTGGACGTGGACGACCGCGGGCCGCAGCGCCCGCGCGCGCGCGACGACGTCGGCCGCCGCCGCCGCGGTGCGCAGCGGGTTCCAGTGCTTCTGCAGCGAATCGGAGAGCTCGAAGGGCACGCCGCGCGCCGCCGCCCGCTCCGCGACCGGCTGCCCGAGGTCGGCGTGGGGGCAGCGCCCGAGCAGGAGCGTCGCGCCCGGCGCGAGCGACTGCGCCAACGCGACCGCCGGATCGGCCGGCCCGGTCCACTTCCAGTTGCCGAAGAGGTGGAGCGTGCGCGGCGGCTCGCCCGAGAGCTCCGGCAGCTGCTGCGCGCGCAGCTTCCGCCGCCGCGCCAGCCGCGCCGCGGTCGCGCGCGCCCACGCCGCCGCGCTCCCGCCGAGGTCGAGCCGCTCCGCGAGCTCGGCGAGCCAGCGCAGCCGATCGGCGCGCGAGAAGACGCGTTCCGGCACGTCGCCGATCTGCGCGAGCGCCTTCTCGAGCCGGCGGCGCGACCACGCCCGTCCGGGCCGCGCGTCCTCGAGGTCGACCAGGACGAGGCGCGGCGGGACGGAGGCGCCCGCGACCAGGAGGAGGTTCTTGGGCGAGAGGTCCTTGTGGACGAAGCGGCGCACGACGAGTCGCTCGAAGAAGGCGAGGAGCTCGCGCGCCACCGCCGCGACGGCAGCGCGGTCGGCCGTCCACCCGGAGTCCAGGGCCGCCAGATGGAGCGGGACCGCATCGGCCACGCGCTCCGCGACAAAGAATGCGCTGCCGTCCTCGAGCCCCCGCACGCACGCGAGCGGCGCGGCCGTCGGAAGGTCGCGCGCGCGCGCCGCGACCGCGTGCTGGAACGCCGACCGCGCGCGCCGCCGCGCGCCGCCGCCCAGGAACTCCTTCACGACCACGCCTTTGCCGTCGGCGAGCGCGAGCTCGCTCAGCCGGCTGCGCGCCCCGATCCGCAACGCGCCCGCGACCTGGCCGGCGCACGCCCGCGCGTGGCGAGCGAGCAACTCGCCGAGCTCCTCCGCCGGCAGCGAGCGGTCGCGGCTGGCGCGGCCGCCGCCGAACGGCTCCTGCGCGAACTGCGAGCTCGGCACGAAGGCGCGCGCGCCGCGGCTGCGCGCGTGGACGCGCCGCCGCGCCTGCAGCGCCGCGAGGAGGCGCCCCGCGTCGAGCTCCCAGCGCGGCGCCTCCGACGCGAGCGCCGCGGCCTCGGCGTCGTCGAAGGCGTAGCGCAGCGAGTGGAGGAAGTCGGCGACGTCGCGCGCGCGCAGCGCGGCCGGCACGCTCCCGATCTCCCACATCGCGTGGAGGTCGATCAGGTGGAGCACGCCCGCGGGCCCCTCCGCCTCGCGCAGCAGCAGGTTCCCGCCGTGGAAGTCGCGGTGCCAGAAGCCCGCCTCGTGCAGCGCGCGCAGCAGGTCGAGCGCGCGGCGCGCCAGCGCGAACTTGGCCTTCGACTCGTCGCCCATCACGAAGCGCTGCTCGAGCAGCGTCCCGAGCGGGAGCGCGCCGACGATGCGCGTCGAAGCGAGCCAGGCGGGCGCGTCGGAGCGGCCGTAGGGCGGCTCGACGACGGCGAGCGGCCGCGCGACCGCGAGCCCCTCGTCGAGCAGCCGCCGCGCGCCGCGGAACTCGGCGAACGCGCGCGTCGCGACGAGGTCACGCGCGCGGCCGAACAGGCCGGCGCGCGGCGGGTAGCGCTTGAGCACGAGCGGCGGCGCGCCGTCGGCGGTCAGCGCGTAGACGTCGCGCCGGCTCGACCGCTTGAGCGCGACGACGTCCGTCGCCGCCGCCGGCGGCGCGTCGGCCTCGACCCATCCCGAGAGCGCGCGCCGCAGCGGACCGGCGAACGCGCGCGCGACGCGCCAGCGACGGCCCGCGCCGTCGACGAACGCCACGAACTCGTCGCTCCGCTCCTGCATCCTCGTCGCGGCTCTCCTCGCGGCGCCCGCCTCAGCGCCCACGCTTGCGGACTCGCGCGGAGACGTCCGCCGACGGGCAGAGGTCGGCGAGGACGCAGCGGTCGCACTGCGGGCGGCGCGCGATGCAGACCCGCCGCCCGTGCCAGATCAGGCGGTGCGAGAAATCGATCCACGCCTCCCTCGGGAGGAGCGCCATCAGGTCGCGCTCGATCTTCACCGGGTCGGTCGCGCGCGTCAGCCCGAGCAGCTTCGTGATGCGGGCGACGTGGGTGTCGACGACGACGCCCGCCGCGATCCCGAAGGCGGTGCCGAGGACGACGTTGGCGGTCTTGCGCGCGACGCCGGGCAGCTCGAGCAGCTCGTCGAGGGTCCGCGGGACGGCGCCGCCGTGCTTTTCGACCAGGCGCCGCGCGCAGCCGCGCAGGTTCTTCGCCTTGTTGTTGAAGAAGCCGGTCGAGCGGATCGCCTCCTCGAGCTCGCCCGGCGGGCTCTCCGCGAAGGCGCGCGCGTCGCGGTAGCGGGCGAAGAGGCCGGGCGTGACCAGGTTGACGCGCACGTCGGTGCACTGCGCCGAGAGGATCGTCGCGATCAGGAGCTGCAGGGGGTCGGCGTGGGTGAGCGCGCAGGTCGCGTCGGCGTACTCGCGCCCGAGGCGCGCCGCGATGGAGCGCGCGCGGGAGCGCTTCGCGTCGGCGCTCTCGCGCCGCCGCTTCGCGGGGGCTGCACGGGCGGGGCTCATGAATCGTCGATGGTATCCTCGCCCCTTCGGTCGGCCCGGGACGGGTCGACGCGGGTGGCGAAGCGGACGGGCGATGGCGAGTCGACCAGCGGACGACGGGGCGGGGGCGGGCGCGTCCGAGGGTCGCCCCCGATGAGTCCGCGCCGCGGCGCGCCGCCGGCGAGCCCGCGCTCGCGCGCCGCCGACCTTCCGCGCGTCGCGGTCGTCGGCCTCGGCATCGGCCGCTCGCACGTGGTCGGGCTGCTGCAGCCGCCGGCGCTCGCCGAGGTCGTTGCCCTGTGCGACCACAATCGCTCCCGCCTGCGCCGCGTCGGCGAGGAGTTCGGCGTCGCGGCGCGCTACGCCGAATTCGAGGAGATGCTCGAGAAGGAGAAGCCCGACGCGGTCGTCGTCGCGACCCCCAACGACCTGCACGCGCCGGTCGCCGTCGCGGCGCTCGAGGCGGGCGCCCACGTCCTGTGCGAGAAGCCGCTCGCCCACCGGCTCGACGCGGCGCGCGAGATCGCGGTGGCGGCGAGGAAGCGGCGCCGCTTCGTGATGCTCGACCTGTCGTTCCGCTTCACGGGGGGCGCGCGCACCGCCAAGCGTTTCCTCGAAAGCGGCCGCTGCGGCGACCTCTACCACTCCTCGACCTACTGGGCGCGCACGCGCGGCATCCCGACCTGGGCGCAGTGGTTCTTCACGGCCGCGCGCAGCGGCGGCGGGCCGGTCATCGACCTCGGCGTGCACCGCATCGACCTCGCGCTCTGGTTCCTCGGCGAGCCGGCGGTCGAGCGCGTCGCCGCCTTCGCGCACGGCCGCCTCGGCCGCCGGCTGGTCGGCGCGAAGTACGACGTCGAGGAGTTCGGCGGCGGGATCCTGCGCTGCGCCGGCGGCGCGAGCGTCGTCTTCGAAACGAGCTGGGCCGAGAACAGCGGCCGCCGCGAGGTGATGCTGACGCGCACGCTCGGCGTGCGCGGCGGCGCCGTCCACCGCAACCTCGACCACACCTACGAGTTCGTCGCCGAGCTCTACGAGGACCGGCGCGGCGAGCTGGTCGAGGTCGACGCCAAGCGCTTCGTCCAGCCGACGCTGGTGCCGGCGCGCGAGTTCGTGCGCGCCATGCTCGGCGGCGCGCAGGCGCAGGTGGGGCTGTCCGACGTGGCGACCGGCGTCGCGTTTTCCGAGATCCTCGCGGTGATCTACCTCTCGGCCCGCGAGGGGCGCGAGGTCGCGCTCGCCGAGGTGCGCTCGCTCGGGGCGCGGAGGCCTGCGTGAGCGGAGCGGCGCCGCTCGCTTCGGTCGTGATCCCGACGCTCGACGCCGGGCCGGAGTTCACGCACACGCTCGCGGCGGTGCGCGCGCAGGCGGGCGTGGGCGAAGTCGAGCTGATCGTGCTCGATAGTGAAAGCCGCGACCGGACGGTCGAGCTCGCGCGGGAGGCCGGCGCGCGCGTGCGCCGCATCGTGCGCTCGACCTTCAACCACGGCCACACGCGCAACGTGGGCGCGGCGCTCGCGCGCGGCCGCTTCGTCGCGTTCCTCACGCAGGACGCGCTCCCGGCCAACGAGCGCTGGCTGTCCACGCTCATCGACGCGCAGGAGCGCGAGGCGGCGGCCGGCGCCTACAGCCGCGTCGTCCCGCGGCCGCGCTGCTCGCCGCTGGTCGACCGCCAGGTGCGCGACGACCTGGTCTACTCGCGCGCGCGCCAGGTCAAGCGCGCGACCGCCGCGGAGATCGCGCGCCTCGCGCCGCTCGACCGGCGCATCCTCTTCCACTTCAACAACGTCGCGAGCTGCGTGCGCCGCGAGACGTTCGAGCGCGCGCCCTTCCCGGTGATCGACTTCGGCGAGGACCTCGCGTGGGGCGAGCGGGTGGTGCGCGCCGGGGGGACGCTCGTCTACGAGCCCGAGTCGGTCGTGATCCATTCGCACGCGAGCTCGCTCGCGGCCGACCGCGCGCGCCACGTCGCCGACGCGCGC
>DAINBU010000195.1:0-6240 GCA_036732755.1 Planctomycetota bacterium | reverse complement strand
GGGCGTTGTGGTCCAGTGTTGTGCGATCTTGTGCAGGAGGAGGTCGCGCGCTTTGTGCCGCTCGCGCGGAGTGGCCGTCCATGGGTCGGCGGCGCTGTTCTCGAGCGCGACGACGCTCGCGGTCGTCTTGAGCGCTTGCGCCAGCGCGAGGTCGCCCGTGCCGTCGCCTTCGGGCTCGTTCAAGAGCAGGTCGAGCGCGATCGTGCGCGCGCCGGCGCGCGCGATTTCCGCGAGCGCCGCGGCGAGCTGCGCGCGCGGCCACGGCCAGCGGCCGCCGAAGTCGAGCGCGGCGTCGTCGATGTCGACGAAGCGGATCGCGTCGGAGAGCGGCTCGTCGCGCGGCGCCTGCTCGAAGCGCCAGTCGAGGCTGCGTCGCTCGGCGCCTTCGAGCAGGCCGGCGGCGTCGGCCGCGGCGCACGCGATCGCGAGCGTGAGGCCCGCGATCGCGACGGCGCGCGCGTGCCTCGCCGAATTCCACCGGATCTCCACGCTCATCGGCGCGAGGATAACGGGGTCGACCTTCCGCGCCGCTTCATCCGGGGTTCATCGCGGCGACATGCCGGAGTCGCATCGTGCCGCGGTCGGAAAGAAGAAGTCGAGTGAGCTGGCCCGGTTCCGTCCTTCCCACGCGGCGACGCGTCGCTCCACCGTACGACACTCCCACCCCCGTCCGATTCGACGCGGCGCCGTGCTCATCGGTCTTGGCCGCGCCGGGGTCCGAGAACCCCGGCGCGGCCTCTTCTCGGCGAGGCACTCATGACCGAACCGATCCCCGTCCCCGAGCCCGTGCGGTGCACCCTGCTGTTCGGCGCGGTCGCCGCGATCGTCGTGCTCGCCTTCACCTCGCGCGTCCGCGATGCGGGCGCCAGCCCCGCGGTCGGCGCCTCGTCGACCTGGAGCGGCCTGGCGCAGCTCGGCGTCGAGCCCGACCTGCTCGACCGCCTCGAATCGGACGGCAAGACCACCGTCGCCTTCGGTCTCGTCTTCGACCACCGTGTCGCGCACCCGGCGGACGCGGCGCTCGCGCTGCGCGAGGTGTGGTGGAACGAGGAATGGAAGCTGCCGCTCCGCGTCGTCCGCCGCGTCGAGGGCCGCGACTCCGCTCAGGAGGTCGTCCACGAGATCGTCGCCCTCGAGGAGACGGCCGCCGCTCCCGCGCGCGCCGTGATCGTCCGATGACGCGCCACGAAGCGGGAGTCCCGCCGTCGCCGCCGGCGCCGTCCATGTTCCGGCGCTTCGTCGAGTGCGCCGCGTTTGCGGTGCTGGCCGCGTGCGTCGGCTCGGGCATGCGCACGCGCGGCGCGAATCCCGCGACGCGGACCGCGCTCACGGAGTACCCGGTCGCGTCGTCGGAGCCGCTGTCCGCGGCGTCGCCGGCGCCGCGCGCGGTCGCCGCCGGTCCCGACGCCGCGCTCCGTTGTGATCTCGTCTCCCGGATCGCGGCGCGCGGTGGATGGTCGCGCAACGACCGCCGCCGCGACGCGGTCGCGGCCTGGTTCGACGAATGGAGCGCCGTGCGCGAGCGGCTGCGCGACGGCGCCGTGCCGGAGAGCGCCGCGACGCACCGCCGCTTCGCCGTCGAGCAGGAGGCCCTGCGCGAGCGGCTCGGCCGCGACTTCACGGCGGACGACGCGGCCGCGATCGCGCGCCTCGTCCCGCTCTACGCGTGGGACGAGGCGAGCGGCACGCTGCGGCGCGTCGGCGCCGATGGGAAGCCGCTCGCGCCGGGCGAGGAAGCGGAGGTCGTGACGACGGTCGCGTCGAATTAGGGGAGCGCTTGCGCCGTTATCTCTCGTGCTTCTGGGCGAGCAGGTACAGGTCGTATCCCCGGGCCCCGCCCTTGATCTTCGGGCGGACGTCCATGCCGTCCCACGAGCCGAGCACGCGGAATCCGGCGGCGGCGAGCGCGCGCCGCAGCTCCGCTTCGGTCCAGCAGACGTTCCAGAGCATCTCGCGGTGGTGGCGCCAGAGGCCGCGCTCCGCGACGAACCAGTCGTAGTCGAGCAGCGCGCGCCGGCCGCGGTCGTCGAGCTTCGCGCGCTGGAGGAACTTGAAGGCGGGGAGGCGCGCCGCGCCTGCGCCGCTCGCCTTGCCTTCGAAGAGGAAGGTCGGCGCGTACTGCTCGGCGAAGGACTTCGGCGTGTTGACGTCGAAGAGGAAGAGGCCGCCCGGCTTCAGCGCACGAAGCGCGGCGCGGAAGGTCTTCGCCACGTCGGCGCGCCGCTCGAGGTGGTTCAGCGCCGAGAACTCGCAGAGCACGAGGTCGACCGGCGCCGCGACCCGAAAGCTCCGCAGATCGCCGCGGCGGACCACCACGCGCACCTTCGCGGCGCGCGCGCGCGCCCGCGTCGCGCGCAGGAACGCGGGCGAGTTGTCGATCGCGAGGACGGAGAGACCGCGCTGCGCGAGGTCGACCGCGGTCGCGCCGTTGCCGCAGCAGAGGTCGACGACGGCCCGGATCCGCGGCCAATGGCGGCGCAGGATCACGCCGCGTGCGTGGCGGTTCATGCCGGGCGCGATGCCGCCGAGGATGGCGTCGTAGAAGCGGGCGAGCAGGCGGTAGGGCCGGTTGCGGCGCGGGGCGCGGTCCAAGGGCTTCATCCGTCGGGGGAGCGGCCGCCGTCAGTGGTCGAGCTTCGTCAACTCGAGCTCGAAGACGAGCGTCGTGTTGCCTGGGATCTTGCCAAAGCCCTGCGCGCCGTAGCCGAGGTCGGGCGGGATCACGAAGCGCAGCTTCGAGCCCGCCTTCATCAGCTGCAGTCCCTCGATCCAGCCCTTGATCAGCCCGCGCGTCGAGAGGCGCGCGATCACGTAGGGCTTGCCGGTCAGGTACGAGGAGTCGAAGACGGAGCCGTCGGTCGTCCAGCCGACGTACTGGATCTCGAGCCGGTCGCCGAGCTTCGCCGAGTCGCCGCTCCCCTCCTTCAGGACCTCGTACTTCAGGCCCGACGTGGTCGACTTCATCTGCGCGGGGTCGAATTTGGGGTAGGGCGGCAGCTCGACGTGCTTCGCGCTGACGAGCTCGAGCTCCCAGATCGTGATCGACCCCTCCGGCAGGTAGGGCTGCCCGAACGGCAGGCCCTTGCACATCTCGGCCGGCGTCTCGAAGCGGAAGCGCGCGCCCGGTCGCATGAACTGCGGCGCGAGCTGGAGCAGCCGCAGATCGAAGTCGACGGTGCGCCCGGTGAAGTGGAAGTCGTCGTGCATCTCGGAGCAGTCGATCATCCGCCCCGACGTGGTCCAGACCGCGAACTTGAGGTCGAGCACGTCGTCGGGCTTGGGCGGCTCGCCGCTCCCCTCGGACAGCGGCTCGTAGACGAGCCCCGACTCGGTCTTCTTCTGCTTCGCCGGATCGCCGGCGCGGAAGGGCGGCAGCGGCGGGCCCTTCGTGAACGCCACCAGCTCGATCTCGATGACGAGCGTCTCGTCGGGCTGGATCACCGGCGGATTGCCGCGCTTGCCGTGCGCGAGGGACGGCGGCACGGTGAGCTTCCACTGGGTTCCCGGCGTCATCTGCTGCAGCGCCTCGTTGACGCCGTCGAGCCAGGTGCCGAGCGGTGACTCCGGCGGCTCGCCGCCGCGCGTCGTCGCGACGAACTTCCCGTCGGCGTGCCACTCGGAGAAGTGGACCTTCACCTTGTCGCCCCAGCGCGGCGACTCGCCGGTCGCGCCCGCCTTGAGGATGCAGTACTTGAGTCCGGTCGGCGTCGTCGTGACGGGCTCGACGTCCGCCGGAATGGCGGGCGGCGGGCGGCGCTGCGCCGGGTTCCTCGGGCCGGGGACCTGGGGGGCGAGCGCGAGCGCGCACGTCATGACGAGGGACGAACCGATCATCAGCGGAAGCTCCCGGACGATGCGACGAGGACGGGAGGCTCGAAGCATACGCCGTGCGCGCGCCGCCGCGGGCGGCGCGCGGCCTAGAGCCTGTCTCGGTAGGCGCTCGGTCGCCGTTCGGGCGGCGGGCCCGCATCTGCTTTGTTGCGCCTCCTCACCGAATCTCTCCATTGATTCGCCTCGTCGGCGCGCCTCGCATCTGCGGGCCCGGCGCTCCGAACGGCTCGGTCGCGCCTACCGAGACAGGCTCTCAGCCGGTGTGCGGCGGCTTCCAGCGCAGGGGCAGCAGCGCCCAGCGCGCGATGCGGACGAACTGGAGCACGAGGAGGGCGACGCCGCTGCCCAGGACCCAGGTCGCCGGCGCGACCACGCGCCGGTCGCCGAGCACCATCCCGGTCGCGACGCCGGCGACGCCGAGCAGGAGCAGCGCGCCGCACGCGTTGCGCACCAGCGGCGACACCAGCTGCGCCGCCGTCGGCACCGGCTCGGTCCGGAGGCGCGCGATCGGGGCGAACCGCTCGAGCCAGACCCACGAGGAGAAGAGCTTCCACGAGGTGCCGGCGACCGTGAGCGCGATCCAGCCGAAGAGCGCGACGAAGCCGTACGCGAACTCGACACGCAGCCGCAGCTCGCCGTCGGGGTCGGGGATCCCGAGCGTCAGGAGGACGCCGGTCGCGGCGAGCGCGAGCAGGACCACATGCGCGACCGCCTCCCAGCGCCCCGCGCGGTTGCGGCGGAAGCCGAAGAGCGCCGGCACGCTGCGCGACGCGAGCGAGAGCGCGAGCGCGATCGCGAAAGGCGCGGTCGGCAGCCGGCCGGTGAGCAGCGCCGCGGCGAGCCCGAGCAGCCCGCCGTGGTGGAGGACGAAGCGCGCGAGCTCGAGCCGCGGCGACGCGCGTGTCGCGGGGAGGAGCTTGACCTGGACGCCGAAGATCACGCTCCCGATCCAGCCGACCGCGGCGACGTGCAGGTGGGCGGCGAGGCGGTCGAGCAGCGGCGCCGTCCAGAGCGACGCGCCGAGCGAGCCGACGCGCAAGATTCCGTAGGACGTTCCAAGTATCGCGGCGAGCACGAGGTGGGCGAGGCCGGAGAGGATCCAGCGCGCGGTCCAGTCGCCGCGCCGCGCCGGCGCCCAGAGCGTCGAGAAGTTCCACGCGCGCAGCAGCGCGACCACGAGCAGGAGCGCCGCGGCCCACGCCATCCCGAGCCAGTGCTCGACCAGGAAGTGGAACACGAAGCCGCTCGTCGCGAGCAGCCAGAGCACCGCCTCGACCCAGGCGACCTTGTGCGAGCGCGGCTCGACCTTGAGCGCCTCGGGCACGAGGCGCAGCATCACCCCGAGCGTGATCGAGCTCGCGAAGCCGAGCGTGACGAGGTGGGTCAGCGCGATCGTCTCGGACGAGTAGAAGAACTGGACCAGCAGCTTCGACCGCGCGATCAGCCACGCCGCCGCCCCGATGAGCGAGACCATCGCACCGAGGACGAAGGGCTCCTCGGCGTGGCGTCGGGGCGAGGCAGGTTCCATCCCGCCATTCTGCGGCGTTAACGTGGCGCGCGCACGTGGCCGGACGCGACCCGCTCCCGATCGATCCGCTGCTGCCGCGCGTCGTCGACCTCGTGCGGACGCGCGGTGCCGTCGTGCTGCGCGCCGAGACGGGCGCCGGCAAGACGACGCGCGTCCCGCCGGCGCTGCTCGACGCGGGGCTCGCCGGCGGCCGGCAGCTGATCGTCCTCGAGCCGCGGCGCATCGCCGCGCGCGCGGCGGCGCGGCGCATCGCCGAGGAGCGCGGCGCGACGCTCGGCGACGAGGTCGGCTTCCAGGTCCGCTTCGAGCGCCAGGCTGGCCCGCGCACGCGGCTGCTCGTCGTGACCGAGGGGATCCTGGTGCGCAAGCTTCAGGACGACCCGTTCCTGGAGGACGTCGGGCTCGTCGTCTTCGACGAGTTCCACGAGCGCAGTCTCGACGCCGACCTCTCGCTCGCGCTGGTCGAGCGCGTGCGGCGCGACGCGCGGCCCGACCTGCGCGTGGCGGTGATGTCGGCGACGCTCGACGGCGACGCGGTGGCGCGCTTCCTCGGCGACGCGCCGGTCGTCGACGCGCCGGGCCGAGCATTCCCGGTGGACGTCGAGTACCTGCCGTTCTCCCGCGACGACGACCTCGCGCGGCGGATCGCCGACGCGACGGGCGAGGCGCTCGCGCGCACCGGCGGGGACGTGCTCGTCTTCCTGCCGGGCGTCGGGGAGATCGCGCGCTGCGCCGACGCGCTCGCGGAGCGCCTGCGCGGCGGCTCCGTCGACGTCCTCGAGCTGCACGGGAGCCTGACAGCGGAGCGGCAGGACGAGGCGCTGCGCACGGGGCCGCGCCGACGTGTCGTCCTCGCCACCAACGTCGCCGAGACGTCGGTC
>DAINBU010000194.1:0-6428 GCA_036732755.1 Planctomycetota bacterium | reverse complement strand
CTCGGGACGGCGCGACGTGACCCCGTCGCGCGCGCTCAAGCTCTCGCTCGTGCCGAGCCTCAGCATCATGTACGCCGGCCGCATCCTCTTCGGCATCCTCTTCCTGGGAGGGATCGTTTCGCTGCTCGCGTCGGGCCGCGTCGAGCTCGGCATCGGTCTCTGGGTCCTCTCCGCCGCTTACGCCCACCGCCTCGCCGGCCGCGCGACGCGCGACGCCTCGCTTGTTCCGCTGCCGCGTCCGTCCGAGCCGGTCGTGCGCCGTCAGGAAAGCTGGCGATGATTCACTTTGACCGGTAGGCGGGGCGCGGCCCTACTCGTAGAACTGGCCGCATGAAACGGCAACGCTCCGACCCGAACCGGGCAGCCTTTCGCATCGTGAAGCGATCGACCGAGGAGCGCGCGGCGAAGCCGAAGAAGGGTCTCGAAGCGGCCTGGACGGAGTGGTCCGGGCGTCTTCAGAGGGTGGACGAGCGGACGATGACGCTCCTGCGGGCCGCGTTCGAGGCCGGTTACTCATCGGGGAAGCGGTCCAACTAGTCGACGATCCATGGATCGGATTCAGACCGTATTCGCGAACCGCCTGTTCCAGTTCATCATTCCGTTGAACCCGCGGCGAATCGCGGTTAGCGTCCCCGGCCGCATGACCAACCACGAACGAGCTCAGGCCGCAGCGCGCGAGTCGATCATCGAAACCATCGATTCTCTCGCGAAGAAGCGGGCGGAACACGAAAACGGGATCGCCGATCTCGACGCACAGATCGCCATCCAGCGCAAGCTGTTGCGGTTCCTGGACGGCGAAGTCGGGTCGAACCACAAGCAGATCGTGGCGGACCTGACGCCGCTCCGATTCACCATCGTCGAGGGCATCGATCACGTCCTGAGTGCGGCTACCGACCCAATCAGCTCCGCCGGTGTCTTCGAACAGCTCGGCGAGTTGTGGAAGGCCGGAAAGCTGGCCCGGGAGCCTCAGGAAGAGACGGTGCGCTCGCTCATCTCGCGACACCGCGACCGGTTCTCGTGGGAGCAGGTCAACAAGGGGCCGAACAGCAAGTGGCGCAAGCGGACGACGGCGACCGCCGCGGGAGGTGGACGATGAAAATAACTAGAGGCGGTCGCGCTGAGGCGGCCAGCTCCGAGTAGGACGAAGGTGGGGCGGGGAAGCCCCCTAGCCGGAAAGCACCCCGCCCCATCACCTCAGCAGCGGAGAACGGCAGCCGTCGGTCATCTACCGAGACACCGCGTTGGTAGCGCGGATCCCCGGCGACACCACCCCGGGCGGTTGTCGGACTCTGTCTATCGGCCTAGGTTGCCGACTTTCTGTGGCACGTCAAGGATTAGCCGGCGCGCGTAGTCGGAGATCGATTCCCCCTGCGCCTTCGCGCCCGCCTTCACCCGCGCCATCTCCCCGGGGGTGAAACGCACCCTCAACGTCTCTGAGAGGGCGTCCGCTGGGTCCAGCGGGGGCCTTCCGCGGCGTGGTTTCTTCTTCATGGCCAGACCTTACCGGCCTCCGATTTATTCGGCCACAATAATCCTTGCTCCGCATGATTCTTGTGGCACAATAACACGCATGAACATCCTGAAGCACGAGAAGCGCGTCGCCATCCTCCACTCGCTCATCGAGGGGGTAGGCGTCAACTCGACGGCTCGCCTCGTCGGGGTCTCGAACGTGACGGTCCTGCGCCTCCTCGTGGATGCGGGCGAGTTCTGCCGCACGCACCACGATCTGACGGTCCGCGACCTCGCCACGAAGCGCCTACAGCTCGACGAGGCGTGGGCCTTCGTCGGGTGCAAGCAGAAGACGCGGTTGGCCGGAGGCGAAGGCCACGGCGACGCATGGCTTTGGTGCGCGATCGACGCGGACTCGCGCCTCGTGGTCTCCTACCGTGTCGGCGGGCACAACGAGGAGGACGCGCGCGGCTTCCTGATCGACGCGGCCAAGCGCGTCCCCGAGACCGTCCAGGTGACGACGGACGCGCTCAAGCTGTACCTGCCGCTCGTCCCGCAGATCTTCGGGAACCGCATCAGCTACGGCGTCCTGACCAAGCATTACGGCATTCCGCACGAGGGCGCGCGCGACGCGGCTAGGCGCTACTCCCCCGCCGTCTGCATCGCGGTCAAGCGCGAGCCACAGATGGGCAACCCGGACCCGCACCATTGCTCGACCAGTTACGTGGAGCGGTCGCATCTGTCCCTGCGGACGCACAACCGCCGCTTCGTGCGCCTCGGCATCGGGTACAGCAAGCGCCTCCTGAACCACGAGGCGTCGGTCGCTCTCCACTACCATGCGGCCAACTTCATCAAGCGCCACTCGACCTTGAAGACGGCCCCGGCGGTTGCGGCTGGCATCGCGACCCGAGAGCAGACGGTCCCCGAGCTGGTCGATCTGATCGCCAAAGAGGAGCGGCTGACCGGCGGTCGCTTGACCGACTACCTTCCGGCGGCAGGATGATGGGCGTTCAAAGTAAACCGTGTCCGGAAAGCTGACGGACCGTACGCTTTCCTTCCGGCGGCGCGTCCCACCGCGGCGGCCGACTTCCGGCCGTCCTTCCCGCGCAAGTGGCCTCTCTGCCGCCGCTTGTGACGCCCGTCGCCCCGCGGCGCGCCGCCGTTTCACGCGGGCACGTGCATTGATCTCGCGGCGCCCCGCTCGCCGTCCGCTCGTGGCCTCCGGCCCGGCGGACGCGCGACGGGGAGACGGAACGTGCAACTCGTCTGCGCCACCCATCCCAGCTTCGACGCGGTCGCGCGCTGCGTGCGCTGCGGGCTGCACCTCTGCGAGGACTGCCGGTCGCTCGACGGCGTGCGCAACTTCTGCTCGCGCTGCCGCGCGCAGACGCTCGCGGCGGCGGCGAGCGCGCCGCCGGTGCCGCGCATCGAGGTCGCGCGCGTCGCGTCGCGCCCGACGCCGCGCAGCCCGTTCCTCGCCGCCGCGCTCTCGCTCGTGCCGGGACTCGGCCAGGCGTACGCGGGCCGGCTGTTTCGCGGCGGCGCCTTCTTCGGCAGCGTGCTCGCGCTGCGCGAGGCGGCCTTCGCCTCGCCGCTGCTGATCGCCTACGTCTACGTCCTGAACCTCTTCGACGCGTGGCGCGTGGCGCAGGTGCGCAGCGACGCGTCGGCAGGAAAGGCGACGTCGGCGCGCGTCGACGACTCCATCTTCCTCCTGCTCGGACTCGGCGTGCTCGCCGTGTCGTTCGTGCAGCTCGGCGGCGTCGTCGCGACGCCGAACCGGACGCTCCTCCCGCTCGCGGCCATCGCCGCCAGCCTCGTCGTCGCGCACGAGACGCGGCGCTGACGCGGCGCGACCCAGCGACACCGGCCCACTCCAGGAAGGATCCGCCCCATGACTACTGCAACCGCCACGTTCGGCTTCGCCGCTCCCGCCGCAGCGCCTCACGCCGCGGCGCCGCGCGCCGCGTCCCCCTTCTCGCCCTTCTGCATCGGCTGCGGCAGCAAGGTCCCGCCGCTGCGCGCGTCCGCCATCGCCTGCCCGCACTGCGGCGACGAGCTGATCCGCGCCGACGGCACGCGCGCGACCGCGTCACGCGCCTCGCCGGCGCTGCGCGCGCTCGCGAGCCTCGTCCTGCCCGGCGCGGGGCAGGCGTGGAACGGCCAGATCGGCAAGGCCTTCCTCGTCCTCCTCACTTCTCCGCTCATCGTCCCGTGGATCTGGGGCGTGTGCGACGCCTGGCGCGTGGCGCGCCGGCGCGCGCGCGCGCCCTTCCTGCGGGCGCAGTGACGGTTTCCCGAAGGTTCCCTTCTCTTCCGAAACGGAGGCTCCATCGATGTTCAGGTTCATCGGCAAGACGATCCTGCTCGGGGCCGTGGGCGCAGGTGCGCTCGGGCTCCTCTACGGCAAGGACCAGGTGATCGCCTGGGCCAGGCAGGGCAAGGAGACGATCAAGAACGAGATCAGCGAGATCCAGGGCATGAGCGCCGAGCTGCGCTCGATCGAGGGCCGCATCGGCGACCTCGAAGGCGAGGTGCGGCGGCTCAAGGAGAGCGCGATCCGCGAGGAGGTCGAGGTGCAGCACCTCGACGCCGAGACGCAGCAGCGTCAGAAGCAGGTCGAGAAGCTCAAGGCCAACCTCGAGAAGGCGCAGTCGCTGCTCACCTCGGGCGGCGAGCGCTTCCGCATCGGCAACGCCGAGTACACGCGCTCCGAGGTCGAGCGCGACGTCGCCGACAAGATCGAGCTCTACAAGGTGCAGCAGGAGACGCTCGGCCAGCTGCATGCGACGCTCGACACGCACCGCAGCGCGCTCGCGATCGCTCGCGAGAACGTGAGCCGCGGCGACGCGCTGAAGGGCGAGCTCGCCAGCAAGGTGCGCCTGCTCCAGGCGAAGCTCGAGAAGCACCGGGCGCGCGAGGTCTACGCCGACGCCGTGGCGACCGACTTCGACGCCCGCGACATCAACACGGAGATCGGCGAGGTGCGGTCGCTCTTCGCGAAGTTCGAGACGAAGCTCGAGGTGAAGAGCCGCATGCTCGACGAGCGCATGAAGGTGTCGTCCAACTCCCGCGTCAGCGGGATCGACTACGAGGCCAAGGAGGGCTCGGTGTCGAAGAACGTCGTCGACCAGCTGAACGAGCTGTTCGCCGCCAAGGCGCCGGCGCCCGCCGCCGCCCCCGCCGTCGTGATCGTCACCCAGCACTGAGCCGGCGGCCACGGCCGCGTCCGTCGAAAGAGCCGGGGAATCGCAGTCCGACGCCCGGGGCGGCAGCCACCGCCCCGGGCCGGTCGGGCCGGTCGGTGAAGCCCCGGACGGCGGACGCGGCGAAGCGAGTGGCCCGGAGCGATCCGGGCCGGAATCGGAGGACTCTCGATGCGTGCCAGCACCTTCTTCTTCCTCGCGCTCTTCGCCGCGATGGTCTGGTCGGGCCGCCTGCGCTGCAGCGTGCTGCGCGGCGTGCACAACGCGTGTGACGCGCTGCCCGCCTGCTGCGACGCGCCGACCGCCCGCGGGCGGCCGAAACGGCAGCAGCCCGACCCGCGCGTCACCGCGGTCGAGCAGGAGCTGCGCGGCGTCGACCAGCGCAGCCGCGACGTCGAGCGCTCGCTCCAGTCGATCGGCCAGTCGGAGCGCAGCCTGCGCGAGCTGGTCCGCCGCCACCCCGAGGACGGCGTCGAGCGCGAGCTCGAGGCGGTCGCGTCCGGCGGACGGCGCCTGCGCGAGCTCAAGGGGCGCCTCGAGGCGCGCCGCGTCGTGCTGCAGGCGAAGCTCGAGATGGCGCGCGCCGGCCTCCCCGACGAGATCGACGGCGAGGCGGAGGGGCGCGTGAGCCCGGTCGACGCGCTGTCGGCCGCGGCGCTGCCGGTCCGCGAGTACTGAGTGACACTTCCTGCGGCGCCGCTCCTCGCGGCGCCGCTGGGCTACTTGCCGCGCGCCGATAGCGGCAGCTTGAGCGGCGCCGGGCAGCCGGCGACCTTCACCACGAGCTCGCCGGTGACGGGGCCGGTCTCGGTGGGCGTGCAGGTGAGGTCGAAGCGGATCGAGCGCGTGGCGGCGTCGATCTCGTGCTTCTCCGTGAAGACCGCGGGCGTGACGACCGCCTCCTCGAGCTTCGGCGGGTCGGGCCCCTCCCCGTAGAGGCGGATCGAGAGCCTGGTCGGCGCGCCGACTGCCGCCGGCCCGAACGCGAGCTGCGGATGCTCGAACCAGGCGGCGCCGCGCACCTCGCCGAGGAGGCGCACCAGCGTCTGCCGGTAGGTGCGCGGCGCCTTCGGCTTGAAGACGACGTTGGAGTCGAAGGCCGCGAGCGGCTTCGACGTGTCGAGCACGAGGTGGAGCGTCGTCACGAGGTCGCGCGTGTCGTCGCGGATCTTCGTGACGACCGGCGGATCGAGGGTGACCTTGATCGGCAGGTCCTGCGCCACGTAGGGCTCGAGCACCGGGTCCTCGGCCAGCTCCTTCGGCACGTGGACCACGACCTTGAGCGTCACCTCGGCCTTGTCGCCGACCTTCACGCGGCCGAAGTCGGCCTTGCGCGGCTGCGTGAATACCTCGGGAATGACGGTGTACTCGATGATGAACTGCGCGACGTTGCGCCGGAAGCCGCTGGTGCGCACGCTCGCGATCGTCTTCCTCGCCTCGGCCGTGGCCGCCGTCACCTTCACGCGCGCGACGGCCGCCTCTCCCGGCGGAATCTCGCGCGTGTCGAAGTCGACGCTCACGCAGCGGCAGGTGGTGAGGACCGAGTCGATCTTGATCGGCTTGTCGGAGACGTTGCGGACCTTGAACTCGACGTTCTTCACCTCGTTCGGCTCGAGCATGTGGAGGTTCATCGAGTCCGGCTCGATCTTGACGTCGGGCGAGTAGACCGGCGGCGGCGGCGTCTGCGCGGAGCTCGCCGCGACCAGGACGGAGGCGACGAGCGCGCCGGCGAACCGCAGCGTCCGCGTGCCCCTCATCGCACGGTCGCCTTGC
>DAINBU010000193.1:0-6529 GCA_036732755.1 Planctomycetota bacterium | reverse complement strand
GTCGGGCGCCACTGGCCTTCTTCCACGACGCCTGCCGCGCCGCGCATCGTGTCGTCCCACGACAGCACGACGACGCTGTCGTGCCACGACTCGCCGAGCTGCCCCTGCTCCCCCTCCTCGATGACTCCCGACGGAAGGCGCTGCGTGACCGGGCCGCGATAGGCGCTCGGGTAGACGAGGACCGACTCGAGATTCGGGAAGAGGTCGCGCGCACGGCCGAGCAGCAGGAGCGCGGCATGGGCCGCGATCGTCACGCGGATCTCGTCGGTCATGACGAGGCCGCCGCACCCTTCGAAGTTCTTCTCGGCGAGCAGGATCCGGATCGAGTGCCGGACGCTCTCCTGCTGCGCCGGCGGCAGCCGCCGATAGAGCGGGACGTTGCGCTCCACGATCGCCAGCCACTCGGCGGGAAAGGGCGTGCGCAGCAGCCGTTTGCGACGCCAGCTCCGGAAGAGTCCGAACACGCGGGGCGCTCCTGATCGGTCGACTTTCAGAGAGAGGAGCCCAGTTGTCCAGCGGCGCTACGCCGCGCAGCAGCGCATGCAACGATCCACGCGCCTCTCGGATGCATCGAGGACTACATTCACGCGTCTCGCCCTTCGTCAACGCACCTCGACCTCGAAGAGGTCGAGCAGGTTGACGATGCGAAGGCGATCGAGCTTGACGGTCGCCGGCAGGTCGAAGGTGGCCACGGCGTGGGGCCCGTTGCCGGGGTCGGGAATGACCGTCGTGGCGAAGTCCTCCCAACCCGCCCCGGTCGCCGCCTTCTGCAATCGGATCGTGCGGCCGACCATCGACTCGTGCTTCAGGAAGTTCACGACGACCTGGCGGAACGTCTGCGGCGCGGCCCACGTCAGTTGCAGCCATTCCGTGTTGCTCTGCACGAGCGATCCGGGCCAGTAGGGCGTCTCGGCGAATCCGTCCACGGCCGCGCTGGGTGGATAACGCGTCGGATCGGGCACCACCGAGGCGCTCGCCTCCGCGGACTGCGCCAGGGTGTGAATGGGATGGACCGCGAGCACGGCCTGCTTCAGCGGCGCGATGCAACCCTCCATGGCGATCTTCGCGCCGTACTTGGCCGCGAGCGGCTTGCCGATCCGATCGAAGCAGGCGGTGACGGCGGGCTCGTTCCCGAGCGCCTGCTTGAGCCTGACGACCACGATCCCGAACGCCGGATCGGAACCGAACGAGCCGAGCAGTTGCCATGGCGGCCCGTAGCCCCACAGCTCCTGCCAGCCGGTGCCGAGGTCCCACGCGAGAAACGCGTCCAGGAAGTTTGCCAGCAGCGTTTCGCAGCGGGCCGCGTCGGTGGTCGGCGTGAGCGTCTGGAAGAGTGCCTCGCGCGCGGCCCGGTATTCCAGTTGCGCGAGCAGGAGGTCGGCGGCGATGCGCGTCTCGGGGAACAAATGCCGGCCGAGCACACCGCGACGCCCGAGCTTGTCGGGCCGGACGACGCTTTCCAACCGGGCGGCGGCAGCCGCGAGTCGGGTCACGTCGTTCTCGCTCAGCGCGAGCCACGCGTCGGCGATGAGTTCCTTGCGCTCCGGATACAGGAGTGCGGCCACCTGCAGCAGGACGTCGCGCTGCGGCGTCTGGCGCGCGTCCAGGTCCCAGAGCGCGCCGAGGTATCCATACACGTGCGGGAATTGCAGCAGCGGCGTCTGCACGTTGCCCATCACGCCCGCGAGTTCCGCGGCATAAGGGAGCATGCGCTCGATGGCCCCGTGGACCGCGTCGATGCTCACGTTCGTCGAGGGGTACGACGGCTCGTCCTCGATCGCACCATACGGGAGCAGGATGGTCTTCCCGAGCACGCCCATCTCGCGGCACATCGGCAGATAGTCGAAGTTGCCGCTGACCAGGGACCACGGCTCCGGCAGGTCCTTGTGGAGCAGGCGGATCGTCTCGCGTTGGTGCTCGACCCTGTTCTCGCGCGCGTTCCCCCAGCCCATCCACATCCAGTTGATGATCTGCGTGTCGCGGCCGTGCATGTTGAGCCGATCGAGGGCCGCTCGGCAGCCCTTCAGCACCTCGAGATAGTCGGCCAGCGAGCTTTCCTCGCAGTAGCCGGGGTCCGAGTCGATGTTGCATACGCCGTCGACGTTGTCGACGATGCGGTAGAGCGCCTCGCGCGACTTCATGATGGCCGCGAAGTGCTCCGGATTGCCGGGGTTCAGATCCTCCTGCGACGGGCGCCAATACGGCCTCTGACGCGGATCGCGCACGCCGCAGTCGTCTTTGGCGACGCGATTCGTGCACTGCATGATCCAGACTTCCATGCCCTGCTGTTGCTTCGCGTATTCGACGACCCGGCGGCACTCGCGCAAGTACTCCTCGTCCTCGAGAGAGAGCGGGACCGGCATGATCTCCATGAACGGCCAGAGATAGAAAAGGTTGACGCCCTGGTAGGTCAGGATGTCGAGGTAGTGTTTCCAGTCGGCCTCTTTCCAACTGCGAAATCCGTGGGGGTAGCCGATCGGCCAGCCGTTGAGATGCATGCCGCGCCTGGCGAGGCTGGGCCGGCTGAGCAGGTCGATGGGACCTTCGATGAATGGTGTGGCGTCCGTGACGGAGATCATTCCGGCCAGGCGCGCCAGTCCGAACTTCGTCCCCGCGGGCGCGGCGCCGGCGACCACGACGCAGGTCCGGCCGTCGCGCACTCGGGATCGGATGAGGAAACCCTCGGCGCCCAATCGATGCTGTGCCAATCCGCTGCCGAGTGTCTGCTCGGCGAGTCCGGCCCCGACGACGATGGATACGCCGGACTTCTCCGGCAGCGCCGCCACGAGTGGAGGTGGCGCGCCGGTGATTTCCGCGAGGTAGTCGCGGAGATCCTGCACGCGATGCTGCACGCAAGCGGGTAGCGCAGGGTCGGCGACGATCACCGCCTGGTTCAGGTCGATTCGCGCCGCCGCCGCCGGCCTCGACGTCACGCCGTCGGCGATGACCTGCGCGAAGCCCGGCAAGGCGCCGGCCGCCCAGGCCGCGCCTGCCGTTGCGCCGGTCCGCATGAAGTCACGCCGCGAGAAGCGCCGTTCGACGGAGTGGACACCGCCATGCGCGCGCCTGCTTGCACTGAATGCCGCGCGAGTGAAGGAGGATCGGCGTTCGGTTTCATCAGGCATGGCGCGACATTCACGGGGCGGTGCCGGGATGTCAACCGAGGGCAGACCTTCGCGCCAGGTCGCGACGATGTGCGACGCGCGGTGCGCTACTCTCGCCGGCCCGGAATCTCGAGTCCGGAAGGGTGGGGATGCTCGTGCTCGCGATCTGCGCCTTCCCGGGAATCGTCGCGTCGCTGCTGTTCGTCCAGGCGCCGCCGCCGGCGCATGAAAACCTCGCGCTTCGCGCGAAGGCCTCCGCGTCCGAAACGCAGGACGCCTTCGCGCCCGCGCTCGCGCTCGACGGCGATCGCGCGACGCGCTGGTCGGGGATCCCGGGCCACAACGAAGGCGTTTGGTACGAGCTCGGCTGGGACGCGCCGGTCGACGTCGGGTGCGTCGCGATCCACCAGTTCCAGCGCTACGTCACCGAGTTCGACCTCGACGCGTTCGACGACGCAACCTCGCAGTGGCGCACGCTCGCGCACTTCGGAAACGCTTCGGAGCGGCTGCACGGCGACGTGCTCTGGCGCGCGACGGGGCCGGCGGCCGCGCCGGTGCGCACCTCGAAGCTCCGCCTCGCGCGCATCGCCAACGGCCCGAGCTTCACGGAGATCGAGGTCTACGCCGATCCGTGGTCCGAGCCTCCCGAGCTGCACGCGTCGGGTGACGCCGCGGGCCACGTGCTCGGCATCGTGACCGACCGCTTCGGCGCGGCGCCGGTCGCGGGTGCGAGGGTGTCGCTGGCGTGCACGACGCCGGCCGGCGCGCGCACGCTCGAGGCGACGACCGATGAGCACGGCCTCTTCACGCTCGAGGTGCCGCCCGGATTGCGCGGCGCGATCGCCACGCGCATCACTTGCGGAGCGCGCGCCTTCGACGGCCCGACGCTCGCGGCCAACGCCCTGCCGGTCGTCCTCACGCCGACCGACGAGCGCACGCCCAAGCAGCTCCTGAACGGATCGTGGCACTTCGCCGCCGATTCCGATCCGGCGTCCCCGGTTCCCGCCGCCGCGGACGCGAGCTCGCCGCTCAAGGATGCGATCGAGGTCCAAGTCCCGTCGCACCTCGTGATGCACGGTCTCGAGCCGCGCGACGGCGTGGCCGTCGGACGCCGCCGCTTCGCGCGCTCGCCCGGGCTGAACCACCCGGGCGGGGCGCGCGTGAAGCTCCGCTTCGACGGTGCCTACTCCGGCGCCGAGGTCTTCGTGAACGGAACACGCGTCGCCGCGCACGAGGGCGGCGCGACGCCGTTCGAGGCCGACGTCACCGACCTGCTGCAGCCCGACAACTCGCTCGCGGTCCGCCTGCGCGAGCACACCGACACCTCCGACCGCCTCGACCGCATGAGCCAGTACGCCGACTTCCCGCTGCTCGGAATCTGGCGCGACGTGACGCTCTTCTCCGTGCCGGTGGTGCACGTCGAGGCGTGGCGCACGACGCCGCGCTTCGCGCCGCGTTCCGACGGCAGCCTCGATCTCGCGTTCGGGATGATCGACGTCGAGCTCGCGACCGTGAACGAATCGCCCGAGCCGTTTCGCGGCGAACTCAAGCTCAAGCTGACCGCGCCCGACGGAAGCCCGGTCGCGCTCGATCCGAAGGCCGCGACGGCGTCGCTCGAGATCGAACCGTGGAGCCGCAGCACGAAGATGCTGCGGCTCGACGTCAAGGATCCGCCGACCTGGGACGCAGAGCATCCGCGCCGTTTCGAAGTGACGGCGATCCTGCGGCGACAGATCGCACCGCGCGGCACGGCCGACGGCCCGGAATGGCCGGTCGTCCAGCAGCTCTCGCGGAAAGTCGGCTTCCGTCAGACCGACGTGCGCGGCAGCGACCTCCTCGTCAACGGCGCGCCGGTGAAGCTGCGCGGCACCTGCCACCACGACGGCGACCCGCTCGTCGGCCGCGCGGTGACGGCCACCCACGAGCGGCGCGACGCCGAGCTGATCGTGGGCGCCAACTTGAACGCCTTGCGCACCTCCCACTACCCGCCCCACCCCGCCCTCCTCGACGCCGCCGACGAGCTCGGCATATATGTGGAAGACGAAGCCCCCTTCTGCTGGGTGGGCGACTCGAACGACCTGCGCCTCGCGCCCAGGATCCTGCAGCTCACCGCGGAGCTCCTCGCGCGCGACCGCCACCACCCGAGCGTCTTCATGTGGTCGCTCTGCAACGAGAGCGAGTTCGGGTGGGGCTTCGCGCGCAGCCATGAATGGGTGCGTGCCGCCGACCCGTCGCGGCCGACCGGCGCGGCGATCAGCGCGACGACCGAGCTCGCCACCGCCCACAATCCGATCACGCTCGAGCGGATCGCCGGATACGAGGGCCACGCCCCACCGCTCCTCTTCGACGAGAGCTTCTGCATCTGGCAGGGCATCTGGAACGACGTGGGCGAGCTCTGGGTGGATCCTGCGATTCGCGATTCATGGAACGCGCCGATGGTCCCGATCGCGGAGCAGTTCTTTGCGAGCAAGTCGACGCACGGATCGATGATCTGGTGCTTCGCCGACGACCTCTTCTGCGTGCCAGGGCGCGGCTTCGAGTACGGCCGCAACGACACGCGCAGCCATTTCGCCGAGCCCGCCTACCGGCAGAAGGGGCGCGGCCTGGTCGGCGACGCGCCGTGGGGCTTCGTCGACGGCTGGCGGCGGCCGCGGCCCGAATACTTCCACATGCGTGAGCTCTTCGCGCCGGTGCGCGTGGTCGAGACGCGTGCGGTCGAGGTCGACTCGAAGCGCGCGCACGAGATCGTGCTCGAGAATCGGTTCGACCACACCGATCTCGCCGAGTGCGTGATCGAGTGGGAGGTCAAGGGACAGCGCAACAGACTCGAAGCGCGCGCGGCCCCGCATGCACGCACGACGATCCTGGCGCCGCGAACAACCAGCGACATTGTCCACGACATCGAGATCGTCGAAGGGGATCCTCGCGCCGTCCTGCGCGTCATCGAGCCTCGGGGACGAGTCGTTCTCGAGCGCGAATTCGAGGTCGAGGACGTTTTCCACGTCGGATCGATGTCGTCTCGCAAGCCCGGCGGCCCGCTCTCGATCTCCAATGAGGGGACGCTCGCCGGCAACGCCGTGCGCATCCGTGGCGACCGCTTCGAGCTCTCCTTCGATCGCCACAGCGGCGCGCTGCGCACCGCCGTCGCCGGCGGCGCGCCGGTGCTGCTCGAATGGCCGCGCCTGCACGTGCTGGCGCGCACCGAGGCGATGGCGCCGCGCCCCGCGCGCAACAGCTTCCGCTGCGAAGGCGTCGACGTGACGGCGACGAAGGAGGGCGGCGCGCGCGTCGTCCTGCGCGGCCGCTTCGGCGACTTCACCGGCAGCGTCGAGGCCGACGTCTCGAGCGAGGGCGTCGTGCACGCGACCATTCGCGTCGTGAACGACGGCCCCGACCTCGACGCGCGCGAGCTCGGCATGGCGCTC
>DAINBU010000192.1:0-6558 GCA_036732755.1 Planctomycetota bacterium | reverse complement strand
CATCGAGCCTTTTTCCCCTCCGCCCTCTCGACCCGCCCTCGCCCGTCGCGCGTTCAACCACGCCCCCTTCTCCCCGCGCCTGCTTCACCCGCGCCCTCGACGTCCGCTCCAGTTCCCAAGCCGCGGCCGCGTCTGCCCGAACGACGACGGCACGCCCGCTGGGATGGGCGCTTAACGTGGCGCGCATGCCCGAGCTCAAGAACGAGTTCACCTGGTCGTTCACGCGCCGCTCGGCGTTCGAGGCGTGCAAGCGGCGCTACTGGTTCCGGTACTACGCTTTCTGGGGCGGCTGGAGCCGCGACGCGCCGGAGCTCGCGCGCAAGGCCTACTTCTTCTCGAAGATGGGTTCGCTCCCGATGCTGGTTGGGAGCGCGGTGCACGAGACGATCGCCGACGTCCTGCGCGCGCTGACGACGGGGCGCGTGCCGCGGAGCCCGTTCGAGCAGGTGCGCGCCCGCATGAACGACGCGTGGCGCGCCTCGAAGGAGGAGCGCTGGCGCGCCGTCGGGCCCAAGCAGGCGCCGCCGCTCTTCGAGCACTACTACGGCGTGGCGGTCGCCCCCGAGGCGACGGCGCGGCTCGGCGAGCTGGCGCAGCGCTGCGTGCGCCACTTCCTCGAAGGCGACGTCTACCGCACGATCGCGAAGGCGGGGCCGGAGAGCGTCCGCTCGATCGACACGCTCGAGACGACCGAGCTCGGCGGCGTGGCGTGCTTCGTCGCGCCCGACTTCGCCTACGACGCCGACGGCGCCACGCACCTCGTCGACTGGAAGACGGGCTCCGCGCGCGACGACCACGCGCTGCAGCTCCTCGCCTACGCCGAGTTCGCGCGCCGCAAGTGGGACGTCCCGCCGGAGCGGCTGCGCGCGGTCGACGTCCTGCTCGACGAGGGCCGGAGCGTTGCCGTGCCGGTCGACGCGGCGCGCCTCGACGACGCCGTCGCGCAGGTGCGGGCGAGCGCGGCGGCGATGCGCGCGACACTGTCGGATCCAGCGCGCAACGTCGCGCGCCGCGAGGACCTCCCGCCGACGACCAACGCGCGCGAGTGCCGCCGCTGCTGCTTCCGCGAGATCTGCGACGAGCGGCCGCCCGACGTCGAGGGGCCTTCCGCGGAGTAGGCGCCGGGACAGAGGACCGTCCCACGTCCGCGCGGCGCCGTCAGCGGAGCATAGGCACCGCGACGAGGTCGGCCGCCGCGGACGACATCAGGTCCTTCGCGGTGCAGTCGAGCCGGACGAGGCGGATCTTCTCGCGCCGCACCGGCAGGTAGTTCGGCTGCGTCGTCTTCTGCATCAGGACGACGTCGAGCGACTTGAGCTGGCGCGCCGCGTCGCCGGCGTGGTCGCGGTTCCAGAGGCGCGCGGCGTACGCGGCGAACGCGTGGCGGTAGACCAGCTTGTCGTCGGGCACGGCGATCAGGTTCGTGAGGTACTTGCGCCAGCGCAGGCTCGGGTAGACGTCGGAGATCCGCTTCGGCTTGAGGAAGCTCGTCTCCGCCTCGCGCCCCTCGAGGCACCACGGCAGCAGGTCGACGTGGGCGCCGCTCGCGAGCGTCCCGTCCGCCACCAGCCAGCCGTGCGTCGCCGGCGGGCGCGGGGCGAAGAAGTAGAAGCTCTCGTCGAGCCCGAGCACGTAGCCGAGGTTCGTGTTCTGCGGATGGACGTGGGCGCGCACCGCGTCGCGCAGCTTCAGCCCCGCCTCGAGCAGCGCGTTCTTGCCCGGCGCGTGCGGCTCGTTCCAGTTGGCGACGTTCCAGAGCGTCACGTACGCGACGCAGAACGCGAGCGCCGCGTTGGTCGTCGCCGCGAGCGGCCGCACGAGCGGCGCGCCGGCCGGCGGAGCGTCGGCCGGCGGCGCGTCGACGGGCGCCGCGCGCGCCGCTGCCCGCCGCGCGCGCCACGCCGCGAGCCCGTCCCACCACGCCGACGGCGCCAGCGACAGCCAGCCGGCCGCGCAGGCCGGGAAGAAGCTCCCGAGCGACATGCACAGCCCGAGCGCGAGATGGAACAACAGGAACGAGACGACCACGATCGACCGGAACCACCCGTTCTTGAACGGCGAGAAGAGCAGGAACGGGACGACCGCCTCCTGCACGAGCGTCGCGACGGTGAGGAACTCCATCAGTGGGCGGGACTGCAGGACCCAGTCGCCGACCGCCGTGCGCAGGTGGCCGATGATCAGCGCGCGGTAGACCGCGTCGCCGTCGCTGCGCCACGCCGGGTCGAACTTGTCGAGCGCCGCGAACCAGAAGAGCAGGCACATCTGCCAGAGCAGCGCCGCCGACGCGAGCGAGGCGACGCGCTTTTGCGCCGGCGGCCGGCCGCGCGCGTCGAGCGACGCGCACGCCCCCAGCGGCAGGAACATGCCCCAGAAGAGCAGCAGCCGCGTGATCAGGTCGCCCCCGTGGTAGACCAGCGGGTTGCGCGCGTAGACCGAGAGCGTCAGGAACCACGCGAGCGCCGTCGCGAGGCGCGTCCTCCAGCCGACCAGCAGCGCGAGCCCCGCGAGTCCCTGCAGCGCGAGCAGCGTCCCCTGCCAGGCGGCCGACGCGCCGATCAGGTGGAGCGAGAAGGGGAGCATCGCGTCGCCCGGCTTCATGCCAGGCGTCGGGACGAGCTCGATCGGCAGCACGCCGGTCGCGCCGTAGTGCGCCTCGAGTTCGCCGAACCTTCCGGCGGCGTCGCACAAGACCAGCAGCGCGAGAATCACCCGGAAGAGCGCGAGCGACCGCACGTCGAGCCCGAACACCGCGCGCAGCGCTTCGCGCCAGCGCGGCGGCGCGGTCGCCGCGGAGGGCGCCTCGCTCTCTCCCGACCCGGCCATCCCCCATCCTCTGTCGGCGGACCGACGTCTCAGTGCAGTCAGTGGAGCTGGTGCCCGCCCGCATTCTTGTCGTCGACCCGCGGCATCGGCGCCATCGGCGGAGGGCGCGTCGCCGCCCCGTCGGCGACGACGGCGACCTCGACCGGCTCGACCTCGGTGCCGTGGATCGTCAGCTCGAAGGCGAAGAGCCGGGGCGCGGGACCGGGGGCGACGACGAGGTAGCTGTACCCCTCGAATGCGGTCGTCGCGTCGGTCGGCAGCACGGAGAGCGCGGCGCCGTCGCCCGCCCAGAAGACGCCGACCACGTCCTGGCCGCGCGACCGCGCGAGGCGGTCGATCCGCTGCCAATCGCCCGGATGGAGGTCGAAGCGGCCGCGCGCTCGGTCGGCCGGGAGCGCCGCCGCCGCCTCGGCGACCAGCGCCTCGCGCCGCCCCAGTCCGCCGCGCCCCACGAGCAGCCCGCACGCCGGCTGCGGGCGCGCCTTCGCCGCTTGGGCGAGGAGGGTCGCGAGCGCGGCGGGGTCGAGCTGGAGCATGGCGGCCTCTCGAAGAGGCGCTGCGATATAGCTCCTGACCGGTCCGATTTGATCCCGAGAACCGGGAACCCGAACCGGCTCCCTTCGTGACGGATACACTCCACGCCCCCGCGGCGGACCGCGCGTCGGCCGCGAGACCGTGCGACACGGAAAACGGCGCCCCCAAGAGCCGCGTCGCCGGTCGATCCAAGGAGGAACTCGATGCTGTTTCGCTCGCTCCGCGCCGGGATCCCGGCCCTGCTCGCGCTGACGGCCGTCGCCCAGGCCCAGGCCCCGCGCCACACGTCGACCGACAAGTTCGACGCGGCCACGATCACGGTCGAGCACGGCCAGCCGCCGTGGTCCGAGGAACGCCTCGGCACGATCCAGCAGCTCCCCCCCGGCTTCCCGTGGCGGATGGGATCGGAGGGGCTGACGACGCTGGAGATCAAGGGCGCGCCGGTGCTCTTCGGCAACCAGGTGGTCCAGCCGGCCCGCTACGGCGTGAACCTCGCGCGCGCCGGCGCCAACGACTGGAATTTCATCCTGTTCGAGCCGATCCACGAGGCCGACCCGACCGGCTTCCAGATGCGCGGCGACGAGAAGAACACGGTGATCGCGACCAAGTTCGTCGCCGACGCGCAGCCCTCCGTCGAGGCGCTCACCATCGAGGTGAAGAGCGACCAGCACTGCGGCAAGTGCGAGCTGCAGTGGGGCCCGTTGCGCGTCTCCGCCCCGATCACGCCGATCACGATCCACGGCGCCAACGTCTCGATCAACTCGAACGAGACCGAGACGACCTGGTACTCCTACCCGCTCCCCGCCGACGCCGACCTCGCGAAGCCGATGATCGCCGGGCGCATCGGGCTGCAGGTCGACGACGAGGACTGCACGATGACCGTCTACGTCTCGATGCAGGGCGACCAGATCGTCGCCGAGCTGCGCAACGTCGAGCGCGAGCAGTGGGAGGCCGAGAACGCCAAGATGGTCGACCTGCAGAAGCTGCTCGACGCCGCGATCCAGCAGTTCGGCCAGCAGGCCGAGGCGCAGATCGCGCCGCAGATCACGGCCATCAAGCGCAAGACCGCGCGCAACGAAGTGATGCTCGAGGAGTCGGTCAACCGCCCCGACAACGTCAAGTTCTCCGACAAGGCCTACGACGGCACCGGAAGCGGCATGAAGTGCGACCTGGTCAAGACGCGCAGCGGGCTGAAGCTCGAGATCTCGCTCGGCAACAAGACGGGCGTGCTGGCGATCGACGAGTCGAAGCTCGCCCCCAAGGCCTCCGGCTGACCCGCCCGACTCTTCCTCCGAAGACGAGAAGGGGTCGCAGCTCCCGCTGCGACCCCTTCTTTCTTTCCCCCGCCCCGACGTCCCTCCCTCGCCCACTTCCGACTCACTCCTTCTTCCGCCTCACTCCCTCTTCTCCCGTGCACCCTCTTCCGCGGCGCGCCGCCTTCGCACTCACGACGAAGCGAGCACGGGTCGCAGCTCCGCTGCGACCCGTGCGTTGCTTCCCCCTTCACCCGCGAAACCCGGCCGCATCAGCTGCAGCGGGCGCACGTCCCGCATCCGACGCTCGCGCGCGCCCCGCCGCGCCCGCTGTCAGCTGCAATCTCTAATCGTGACGGAGTGCTTCGACCGGGTCCATGGTCGCGGCGCGCCATGCGGGGTAGAGCCCGAACACGACGCCGATCGCGACCGAGATCCCGAAGCTCAGCACCAGCGACGCCGTCGTGATGATCGTCTTGAAGTTCGAGTAGTGCTCGATCAGGAACGGGATCGCCACGCCGACCCCGATGCCCAGGACGCCGCCGCTGCCGGCGAGCACGATCGTCTCGACCAGGAACTGCGCGACGATGTGGCGCCGCTTGGCGCCGAGCGCGCGCCGGACGCCGATCTCGCGCGTCCGCTCCGTGACCGTCGCGAGCATCACGTTCAGGATGCCGATGCCGCCGACCAGCAGCGAGATGAAGGCGATCGAGCCGAGCACGAGGTTGAAGATCCGCTTCTGCCGCTCCGCCTCGCGCAGCAGCGACAGCGGGACGACCACCTCGTAGTCGCGCTTGGCGTGGGCGTGCTCGAGCATCTCCTTCAGCACGCTCGCGGTCGGCTCGACCAGCCCGAGCTCCTCGACGCGCACCTGCAGCTGGTGCAGCTCGACGCGCTCCATGTCGCGGCTGCCCGAGCTCACCTTCACGACGACCTCGCCCCAGAACTGGCGGACCGTCGTGATCGGCGCGTAGACGTCGCTCGAGAGGTCCTCGAGCGTGCCCTGCTGGTCGCCGGTGAGGACCGTCCTGGGCTCCATCACGCCGACCACGCGGAACGTCTGCGTTCCGAGCTTGATCAGCTGGCCGACCGGCTCGGTCAGCGGGAACAGCGTCTCGGCGACGGTCGCGCCGAGCACGCAGACGGGCTTCTTCGCCTCGAGGTCGAGGTCGGTCAGGAAGCGGCCGTCGTTCAGGTAGAAGCGGTTGGTCGTGCCGAACCACGGCACCGTACCCATCACGCGCGCGTCGGCGCGCTTGTCGCCGAAGCGCGCGTCGACGTAGATCGCGCGCGCCGGCACCACGACCTCCGCGTTCGGGAGCGTGTTCTTGATCCGCTTGGCGTCCTCGTAGGTGATGCCGTAGACGGATAGGCGGCTGCGCTCGGCGCTGGCCGACGTGCTCTCGGGCGGCTTCATGCTGCGCACCAGGATGTTGTTCGAGCCGAGCGCCTGGATGCGGCTCTGCACGTCGTGGGAGAGCCCCTCGCCGATCGAGAGCATCGCGATCACGCTCGCCACGCCGAACAGCACGCCGAGGCAGGTGAGCAGCGAGCGCAGCCCGTGCCGCGCCACGCCCCGCAGGCCGAGCTGGAAGGTGCGCAAGATCCCTGCGATCAAGCGCCCGGCTCCATCGGCATCATCAGCCTCGCGACGCGCCCGCCCCGCTCGACCTGGTGGACCTTGCCGTCGAGCACGCGCAGCACCCATTCGGCGCGCGACGCCACGAGCGGGTCGTGCGTGACGAGGATGATGGTGCGCCCCTGCTCGTGCAGCTCGTCGAAGAGGTCGAGGATCTCCTTCGCCGTCTTGCTGTCGAGGTTGCCGGTCGGCTCGTCGGCGAGCAGGACGAGCGGCTGGTTCACGAGCGCGCGCGCGACCGCGGCGCGCTGCTGCTGCCCGCCCGACAGCTCGGTCGGCCGGTGCTTCTGCCGGTCGCCGAGCCCGACC
>DAINBU010000191.1:0-6656 GCA_036732755.1 Planctomycetota bacterium | reverse complement strand
GCACGGCGGCGTGGGCGAGACGCGTCTCGGGGCGCACCAGGAAGGGCGGCGGCGGCGGCGCGTGCGGACGCGGACGGACGCCGAGCGCGCGCAGCGCGCCGCCGAGGCTCGTGTCGACCTCGATGCGCACGCGCACCGGGCCGCCGAGCACGGCGCGCGCGGCGCGCTCGAGCAGCGGTTCGAGCCGCTCGCGCAGCTGCTGTGCCGCGCGCGAGCTGCGCGTCGAGAGGACGAAGACGCCCTCGCGCAGAGCCTGCGGCTCGAGGCGGGCGAGCCAATGGTGGAGCGCGCCGTCCTTGGTCGCGGCGAGCGCGGCCGACTGGATCCCGTCCCACAGGTCGTGGACGAGATCGTCGTGGACGAGGTCACGGCCCGCGTCGTGGCTCGACGGCGGCGCCGGTGGCTGCCCCGCCGGCGTTCCGGGCGCCGCGGCAGGCTCTGCCGCCGGTCGACGCGGAGACGACGCGGGATCGATCGCGGCCACTCACCCCCCCACTTTGTGACCGTCCGGCCGTCCGGCCCGCCGAAAGCGGAGCGCGGACCCCCGCGTCAACCCCCGTTCGTCTCGAGCCGTCGCGCCAGATCGGCGGCGCGCTCGTCGTCGGGAGCGAGCTTCCTCGTCTCGTCGAGCGATTGCTGCGCGCGCGCGCGTTCATTCACGGAGAGATAGAGGTCGGCGAGGTCGAACAGGAGCTGGGCTCGCGTCGCGGCGTCGTCGGCCTGCAGGTCTTCCCGCGGGCGTTTCGAATCGTAGGCCGCTTCCGTCGAGGGGTCAATCGCGAGCGCGAGCGTCAACATCCGGATCGCGTCGGCGGGACGCTGCAGCTCCTTCTCGCAGCGCGCGAGATCGCGCCAGAGCTGGCGGTCGAACGGATCGATCGTGCGCAGCTCGAGGAGGTACTTGTCGGCCTCCTCGAAGTCGGAGCGCTCGAGCGCCTTCTTGACAAGGATCCGGCGCGCGCTCGCGTCGCTGTCGTTGATCGCGCAGTACGCGCGCAGCTCGGCGAGCGCCTCGACCTCGCGGCCCATCCGCTCGAGCAGGCGCGCGCGCAGGAAGTAGGGCGACTCCTCGCGCACGTAGCGCGGGAAGCAGCGCTTCGCGCGCTCGAGCAGGTCGAGCAGGCGCTCCGCCTGCGCGCGCTGCGCCTCGTCGAGCGCCGGCTTGGGCGCATTCGCGTCGCCCTGCTGCGGCGGAGCGCGGTGCGGATCGCCCTCGAGCAGCGAGCCCTCCCGCGCGATCAGCCGCGCGTACTGCATCAGCGCGTAGAACTCCTCGCCGCCCGCCGCGAAGCCCGTCTCGTACTCGCGCCTGGCGTCGTCGAGGCGGTTCGAGCGCAGCGCCCGCTCGCCCAGGAGGAAGTGGGCGGAGGGCTCGCGCGGGTCGGCGGCGAGCGCGCGCTGCAGGAAGTCGTCGCGGTCGACCGGCCGGTCGGCGCGGTGGTAGGCCCAGGCGACCTGGGCGAGCAGCGCCGGGTCGGGCTTCGCGCTCGCGTTCACCCGGTCGAGCAGGCGGCGCCGCCCCGCGTCGGTGTAGGTGGGTTGCACCTTCAACGGCGCGACGCGCGTCTCCTCGAGCCAGACGAGGAAGGCGCGGTCGAGCTCTTCGGCCGAGATGCCGAGCACCTCCTGGACGACCTGCGGCGCCTCCTCGTCGTTCGCGAAGCGCTGCAGCATCTTGGTCAGCACGCCCTCGCCGTAGCGGCCGACCAGGTAGTCGCAGAGCAGCCCGCCCTGGTAGTACCCGAACAGGATCTTCGGCCCGCCGAAGAGGCGGTTCATCTCGCGCAGGGGGACGATCTCCCCGCTCTTGAAGTAGTTGAAGAGGTCGATGTCCATCTCGCGGTCGGCGCGCGACGACCAGACGTGCTCCTCGTGGACCGAGATCCCCTCGGTCAGCCAGCGCGGCACCTTGTTCTTCGAGAGGCCGAGCGTCACGACGTGGGTGAGCTCGTGCACGGCCGTGGTGTCGAAGCAGAAGTCGCCGCGCATCTGGGAGCGCGGCGAGAGCAGCGTGAAGACGTCGCCGAAGCAGACGCCGAGCGCGCCGAAGCCGGTGAAGCCGACGGTCCGCACCGAGAAGTCCGGGTGATGCGGGAAGCACTCGACGCGGATCTTGCGGTCGGGGTCGAGGCCGTAGCGGCGGCAGAGGTCGGGCCACGCCTTGCCGTACCACTCGTCGAGCAGCGGCACGAGCAGCGGGCTGTCGAGCGGGTGCATCACGTAGATGAAGTTGCCGTGCGCGACCTCGACGAAGCCGCCGAGGACCCGCAGCACCTTCTCGGTGTTCTCCGCCAGCGCGTAGCGGTAGCGGTCGCGCGCCCGGAACTGCTGCATCGCCTCGACCGCCTCGTCGTGGCGCCCCGTGTTCATGAGGCAGCGCGTGAGGCCGACGTAGCTCAGCGTCCACTCGGGCTCGGCCGCGAGCGCGCGCCGGTAGAACGGGATCGCGTCCTCGAAGCGGTAGAGGTAGTTGAGCGTGTCGGCGAAGCGGCACAGGTCCTCGCCAGCGCGGGGGTGCGTCGCCTCGAGCGCGGCGACGCCCTCGTTCGCCGCGTCCTTCTTCCCGAGCAGCCAGAGCGCGGCCGCGCGCATCGCGAGGCTCGGTCCGTGGCGCGGGTTCACGCGCAGCGCCGCCTCGGCCGCGGCGAGCCCCTCGCTCACGCGCTGGTCGCGCAGCAGCACCTCGGCGCGCGCCGAGAGTGCGTCGGGATGGCGCGCGTTGATCGCGAGCGCCTCGCTCGCCGCCTCGTCGGCGGTGTCCTCCTCCCAGCGCAGGAGGCGCGTGCGCGCGCGCTCGACCAGCATCGGGATGCTCTGCGGGTCGATCTCGAGCGCGTCGTTGGCGGCCTGCAGCGCCGGGATCATGTCGCCCTGCGCGCGCGTCCAGCGGTAGAGGCGCGCCAGCAGGACCAGCGCGTCGACCTGGTCGGGCGCGCGCGCGTCGCGCAGCGACTTCTCGACCGGCACGAGGATCTGCGCGGCGCGGTCGAGGTCGCGCAGCGCCGTCAGCGCGCGGCCGTACTCGAGCGCGACGCGCGGCGGCGCTTCCTTGCGCGCGTCCTTGAAGCGGACGGCATAGAGCTCGTTCGCCTCCTTCTTCTTGCCGAGGTCGAGCAGGAGCAGGAGGCGCCGCGCGTGCAGCGGCAGCGCCGCGTCGTCAGCCGGATCGGTGCCGTCGAGCCCGAAGTCGAGGTCGGCGGCGCAGGCCGCGGAGTCGCCGAGCTCGAAGTGGAGCTCGAACGCGCCGACCGCGAAGGCGCGCCGCAGCGCCGGCTCGTTGCAGCCGCGCCGGGCGTGGTCGACGTCGGCGGCGGCCTCCTCGTAGCGGCCGGTGCGGCGGCGCACTTCGGCGTGCAGGAGCAGCGCGAGCGGCGAATCGGGGAAGTCCTTCAGATAGTCGTCGAGCTCGCGCGCGGTCGCGCCGCCGAGCTTCCCGCGCGCGACGCTCGTCGCGAGGGTCGCCAATGCTGCGCGGTCGTCGTCGCTCTCCTGCGCCCCCGGCGCGACCTCCTTCGGCGCGCCGTCCTGCGGAGCGCCGCGCGCGGGCGCCGCGAACAGCAGCGCGAACGCGACCGCCGACCGCGTCCCGAGCCGGCTCACCGCGCCCCTCCGGCCCGGAACGACTCCGGATCACCGACCCACGCCGTCCCGTCGGCGAAGACCTCCTGCTTCCAGATCGGCGCCTGCGCCTTCACCGTATCGATGACGAAGCGGCACGCGGCGAACGCCTCGTCGCGATGCGGCGCGGCGGCGACGACCGCGACCGACGCCTCGCCGAGCGGGCAGTCGCCGAGCCGGTGACGCGCTGCGATCTCCACCTGCGGCCAGCGCGCGCGCGCCGCCGCCACGATCTCCGCGACCGCCGCTTCCGCCATCGGCAGGTACGCCTCGTAGCGCAGCCGGCGCACCTCCCTGCCCTCCGACCGGCGGCGCGCCGTCCCGACGAACGTGCAGATCGCGCCGTGCTCGTCGCTCGCGACCGAGCGCACCAGCGCGTCGACGTCGATGCGGCCGTCCGTGAACGCCGACGCCACCGCTCAACCTCCGGAGACCGGCGGCAACAGCGCGAGCTCGTCGCCCTCGGCCAGCGCCTCGCGCCGCCCGTCCGCACCCGACAGCAGCCGGCGGTTCCGCGCCACGGCGAACGCCACGGAGTCGAGCCCAGGAATGTCGCCGCGCGCCTGCGCGATCGCCTGCTCGACGGTCGCTCCCGCCGGCAGCCCGTCGAGGACGAGCTCGTCGCGACCCGCGCGCTCGCGCAATCCGGCGAACAGCAGCATGCGAACCTTCACGATTCGATCCCGCGGCGGTTGCGTCAGAACGGGAGGTCGTCCTCCGGCGGCGCGCCGCCGTCGCCGCGCGGCGGTGCTTCGCCCCCGCTCATCGACTCGGCCCCCATCTCGGGCGGCGGTCCCCCCTCCTCCGCCGCCATCTCGCGCGGCGCGCCGCCCCCGCGTCCGGTGCCTCCGATGAACTGGAAGCGGTCGGCGATCACGCGGTAGGTGGTCCGCTTCTGGCCGGCCTTGTCCTCCCAGTCGTTCTGCTGCAGGCGCCCCTCGATGAAGAGCTCGCGCCCCTTGGCGAGGTACTGCTTCGCGGTCTCGGCGCCGCGCCCGAAGATGCTCACGTCGATGTAGAGGACCTCTTCCTTCTTCTCCTCCTTCGAGCGGTAGGTGTGGTTCACCGCCATGCGGATCTGCGCGACGGCGGCGCCGCCCGGCGTGTAGCGCAGCTCGGGGTCCTTGGTGAGCCGCCCGATGAGCATGACCTTGTTCAGTTCGGCCATTTCGATCGATCCTCCGTGGAGCGCGGGACTCTAGCGGGATCGTCCCGGTTTCGCTTTCAGCCGAACCCCGCGTCCGGCCGACTTCGAGCGTGAGCGGAGCGGCGCCGCGTCCTGCGGCGCGAGCTCCCGAAGCCGGTCGAAACCGACCGGATCGGGCCGTCCGAGGTGCGTGCGATGCCGACCGTCCACACGAAAGATCGCCGGACCAGCGAACGGGTTACGTTTCCGACGCCGCTCGTCCTGACGGTGCCCGAAGGCTCGGAGCCGGCCGCGCTGCGCAACCTCTCCGTGGCCGGGATCTCGTGCACGACGGGGCGCCGCTACCCCGAGATGACGCAGATCCGCATCACGCTCGACCTGCCGTCGGCGAAGGCGGGCGAGGAGCCGCCGCTGCGGCTCGAGGTGACGGGCGTCGTGGTCCGCTGCCGCCCGCTGCGCCACGGCACCGGCCGGCGCCGCTTCGAGATGGCGCTCTACTTCACCGACCTCGGCGACAACGCACGGCTGCAGCTCGAGCGGATCGTCCGCTCACGCCTCGAGCCGTCGCCGGCCTGACACGACCCGCCCGATCCGAGCGAGGTCGTTGGTGATCTGGACCGCGCGGAAGCCGGCCGCGAGCAGCTGGTCGCGCGCGACCCCCGCCTGCCCCGCCCCCACCTCGACCGCGAGGAGCCCGCCCGCGCGCAGCCGCTTCGCCGCCTCCCTGATCAGCCGCTCGCGGAAGCGCGCGGAGCCCTCCGCCGGCGCGAGCGCGAGGCGCGGCTCGAAGCGCTGGACCGAGGGGTCGAGGCGGTCGAAGTCCGCCGGCTCGACGTAGGGCGGGTTGGCGACGACGCCGTCGAGGCGCGGCGCGGCGGCGAGCGCCGCGAGGAGGTCGCCGCGCACGACCTGCACGCGCTCCGCGACGCCGAGCGCGGCGGCATTCGCGCGCGCGCACGCGACCGCGTGGCGCGAGAGGTCGATCGCGACGACGCGCAACGCCGCGCGCTCGGCGGCGAGCGTGACGCCGACGGCGCCGCTGCCGGTGCACAGGTCGACGAAGAGGCCCGTGGTGCACTCGGCGAGCGCGACCTCGACGAGGTGCTCGGTCTCGGGCCGCGGGATCAGGACGCCCGGCCCGACGGCGAAGCGGCGCCCGAAGAACTCGCGCTCGCCGAGCAGGTAGGCGATCGGCTCGCCGAGCAGCCGGCGCGCGGCGAGGCGGCACGCCGCCGCGACGACCGCCTCGTCCGCAGCGTCGCGCTCGAGGCCGCGCAGCCGCGCGCGCGGGACGCCGCGCGCGGCCGCGACCAGCAGCTCCGATTCCAGCGCCGCCGACTCGACCGCGGGGAGCAGCTGCTCGCGCAGCTTCGACGCCAGCTCGCCGAGCGTCATGGCCCGCCTCCGCGCGCACGCCGCGTCACGGCGCCGGCTTCTCGAGGCTCTCCAGGCGGCGCTCCATCTCGCGCTTCTTCAGGACCGCGACGATCTCGTCGAGGTCGCCGTCGAGGATCGCCGGCAGGTGGTGGAAGCTCTCCTTGATGCGGTGGTCGGTGATGCGGTCCTGCGGGAAGTTGTAGGTCCGGATCTTCTCGCTGCGCTCGGCGCCGCCGATCTGCTCGCGCCGGTCGCTCGCGCGCGCGCTGTCGGACTGGGCGCGCTGCATCTCGAAGAGGCGGCTCTTCAGGGTCTTCATCGCCTTCGAGCGGTTGCGGCTCTGCGAGCGCTCGTCCTGGCAGATGACGACCAGACCGCTCGGCACGTGGGTGACGCGGATCGCCGACGAGGTCTTGTTCACCGCCTGGCCGCCCGGCCCGCTCGAGCGGAAGGTGTCGACCTTGAGGTCGGCCTCCTTCAAGTCGACCTCGACGTCCTCGGCCTCGGGCAGCAC
>DAINBU010000190.1:0-6686 GCA_036732755.1 Planctomycetota bacterium | reverse complement strand
AGATCGCGCCCGCCGACCAGCTGCTGCACGAACTCGAGCGCCTTGGCGGCGCGCTCGCGCAGGTCGGCCGGCCGCCCCATCGCCGCCACCAGGTCGAAGAGCAGCTCCTGCTGGCGCGCGCGCAGCGCGAGCTCGTCGGAGAGGCGGCGGAACGACGTCTCGAGCGACGCCACCTCGTCCTCGCCGTCCTCGCGCGCGGGCGCCTCGGGCGCCGGCGCGCCGACGCGGCGCGCGTGCGTCATCGCGTTGCGCAGCACGCGCGCGAGCGGCCGCGTGATGCCGTCGGTCACCGCCGTCCCGAGGAAGAGCGACGCGGCGAGGATCACCGCGCCGAGCGCGAGCACGAACGACGGCAGCTCGAGCGTCGCGAAGCTCAGGTCGACGCGCAGCGGACGCGCGCCGATCGCCGCCGCGACGATCGCGACCGGGTCGCCCGCGGCGCCCTTCAGCAGGTCGAAGCCGCAGGTGCCGCCGCCCGGCACCTCGGCGGTGAACTGGCCGCGCCCGGCGCTCAGCTCCTTGGCGGCGCTGCGCGCCTCGTCGCCGGGCAGGCGGTCGCCGACCAGCGTGCCAGAGAGCGCCTCGCCCCCCTCGATCTCCTCGGCGCCGCGCCGCGTGGCCGGCGCGAGCAGCGCGATCGACTCGCCGTCCTCGCGCCGCATCCGGACCGGTCGCAGCGCCGCCGCGTCGACGACCCCGGCGACCTGTACCTTGAGGCGCGCGCTGCTCGACGCGCCAGAGAAGACGAGCGTGCCCCACGAGACGGCGACGCCGACGCTCGGCGCGTCGAAGCGCGGATCGGCGCCGCCCTGCGCGCTCGAGTGGATGCGGCTCACGTTGCCGTCGCTCGTGATCTCGACCACGATCGCGATCTTCGCGTCGCGGTCGGGGAACGACTGCGCGAGCGTCGCCAGGCGGCGCCGCACGTTCTCTTCGCTCACGCCCTGGTCGGCGAGGACGCCGCTGCTCTCGAGGTCGTTCCGGACGACGGTCGCGTGGTCCGCGGCGAGCTTGGAGAGGCGCTGCACCCGTTCGCGCACCTGCGTCAGCAGGTCGTCGGCGCGGTTCTTCTCGCTGATCCGCTGCTCGGAACCGACGACGTTGACGAGCACCGCGAAGAGCAGCGTGAGCGGTGCGAGCGAGTTGAGCAGGAGCAGGATCGAGAGGCGGAAGCGGATGCGCGCGACGCGCGCGAGCGCGTCGACCAGCAGCAGCAGGATGAACGGGAGCGCCAGCACTCCGGCGACCACCGCCGCCGCGTCGCGGATCGTGCGCAGCGGCGCGAGCGTCGTGAGCTCGCGCATCAGCACGACGCCCAGGTTCGCGCCGCCGACCACGCCCGGCGCGGAGCACTCGAGGAAGCGGCGCCCCGCGCGCACGACCTCCATCGCCGTCGGCGTGTCGCCGGCCGTGCGCGCGGCCGTGTCGACGCGCGTGCCGCGCAGCCGCTCGCCGATCTCGGTCGGGAGCGCGCCGCCGAACTGCGCCACCACGCCGTCGCGCGCGATGGCGAAGCCGATCCGGCCGTCGCCGCCGGCGTCGATCGCGGCCGTGGCGTCGGTGGTGAGCGAGATCTCGGAGCCGGTGATCTGCAGCGCCGTCAGGTGCGGCAGCGGCGGCGGCTCGGAGCGCACCAGCGCGGTCGCGCCGGCGACGATCAGCGCCCCCTTCACCTCGGCCGGCTGCTCGAGCTCGATGCGCCGGATGCGGAACGGGGCGGGTCCGCCGGCCGCCTTCTCGAGCGGCAGCTCGAAGCCGTCGTAGTGCAGCGTCCCCTGCCGCGTCTCGAGCTCCGACGCGAGGAAGCTCGTCATCGACGCCGGATGGTGCAGCTCGGGCAGCAGCGCGTCGTCGACCTCGATGCCGGCGCGGATCGGGATGCGCTGGACGACCGGGTTGCCGTCGAACGTGATCAGGATCCAGGCGCGGACCTTGAGCATCGCCGGGTCCGCGAGCGCGCGCATCACCGCCCCCTCGGCGCGGTAGTAGAGGCGCAGCTCCATCACCTCGAACGAGCGGCCTTCGCCGCTCTCGAGCAGGACCGCGCGTGCCGGCCCCTCCGGCCCCTTCGGCGCGAGCCGCAGCTCGCGCGGCGCCGGGTTGCCGCGCCGCATCGCCATCGGGAAGCCCCTGCGGTCGGTCGACCCGAGCGCGAGCGGGACGAACGGGTGCGCGCCGCGGCGCTCGACCGTGATGGCGGAGATCCAGACGATGGCGTCGCCCGCGGCCGCGGTCGGCGCGACGGAGAAGCGCGCGAGGCGCGGCTCGTCCCCCGCCTTGACCGGCTCGGGCGCGTCGATCTCGACGACGTAGTGGTCGAGGTGGCGGATCGTCCGGCCGCCCACGTCGATCGCCTTGCCGGCGTCGTCGGCGCCCGTGACGCGACCGCTGCGCAGGTCGGCGCGGCCGCGCACGCTGCTCAGGTGCCCGATCGGCTCGGTGCGCGCGTCGTCGATCGAGAGCGACGCGACCGACTTCATCTCGGCGGCGGTCCGGTTCGCGAACTCGAGGCGCACCTCGATGCCGTCGACGATCGTCCGCTCGAGGTCGACGTCGGGCAGGAACGACGCGATGGCGAGGTGGAGGCGGCGCACCGGCTCGGGGCGCGGCAGCTCGAAGTCGAAGCGCGGCGTGAAATTGGGCGCGCTGCTGCGCGGGCCGCCGAGCCGGACGCCGTACTCGCGGAACGGCACGCCCGGGATCGGCTCGAGCGAGACGTACTCGCCGCGCCCCACCTGGTCGGGCGGCAGCGCGTCGATCTGCTCGTACCGGTTCGCCTCGCTGGTCCGCAGCGGCTTGCCCTGCAGCAGGTCGCGCAGCGCGGCGTCGTCGGCGTTGCGCAGGCGCGCCGACACCTCGAACAGCGCAAGATCGCCAAAGAGCGACCAAAGCGTCGCGCCGCGCCGGACCAGGTCGGAGCGCGCGCGCCACGTCGCCACCGAATCGACCGCGTCGGGGCCGACCGCCAGCAGCAGCGCGATCGCCGCGAGCGCCGGCCACGCGATCCGCTTCCAGCGCGGGAGCTGCGGCAGGAGCGCGCGCTGGACGCTGCGCGCCGAGAGGCCGACGAAGATCACGAGCGCGATCGCGACGAGCGCGCCGACCAGCGCCGTGCGGCCGACCGACGTCGACGCTTCGGGACGCGCCGCGAGGTCGCGCTTCAGGCTCCCGACGAAGGAGAGGCGCGGGAGCTCCGCGCCGCCGCCCGCGAGGCTCTTGCGCCCCGACAGCGAGAGCGTCGCGCTCTCCGGCGGCTCCGCGTCGGTCACCGACTTGTCCGGCGTGTCGTGGTCGCGGATCGCGACGTCGACGCGGATCGGCGCCGCCGCGCGCGGGTCGACGCCGAACGGGTGCAACGGGATGCGCGCCTCGATGCCGTAGGCGCCGCTGCCCTCGCCGAGCTCGCGCGCGACCGCCTCGACTCCGTTCAGACCGCCCGGCCCGAGGACGCGCCGCCCCTCCCAAGTGACGACGCCGAACTTGCGCCCTTCATTGAAGGGGAGGAGGCAGAGCCGGAAGCGGCGCGGCGTCGCGCCCTCGCCGACCTCGAAGTAGACGTCGACCCCGTCGGAGTCCCAGAAGTTCGTCGTGTCGGCGACGATCCGCTCGTCCTGGACGTGCAGCGCGAGGTAGAGGGCGTCGCGGTCGAAACTCGCGGCGACGCTGGCACTCAGGTCTTTCTGTGAAGGGAGCGGCTCGGCGCACGAGAGCGGAACGAAGCGAGCGTTCGCGCGATCCCATTCGGCGAGGTTCCCGTCGACCTCGACGGCCTCCGCGAGCGCGCGGCAATCGAATGCCACCGGACCCTGCTGCGCCGCCCCGATCCGGGCGAGCACGACGAGCGCCAGGAGATCCGCCACGAGCCGCTTCAAATCGGACACCCCTGGGGAATCGGAGGGTTCCGCCATCGTAGCGGCGGAATTCCGGCGGTCGTCCGGCGTCGTCCGCCGCGTTCGTGGATCGAGCGGTCGCGACCTCGTCGCGGCCCGGCTCCATCGACATCGGCCGTTCAGGTCCTCGGCCTCCAGCAAGAGGGGGCATGTGGTTTGCCCTTGCGGCGCGCCCAACCGGACCGAACCGCCGCCGAGGAAGCCCTGGGTCGACGACTGCATCCACGAGTCGGAGAGACGGCCGCGCGCACGAGCGACGAGATCGCATCGATCCCGATTCCGCAGTGCGCTCGCGCCCACCACCAGGAGCGCTTCGAATGGCGACGTCGAGCTGTTTCCATGGATCGGCCGGGCTCCCGGACGATCGCCGGTCGCGGCGCGCGCAGCTGCCGCGAAGCGATTTCCGGGTGACGGATCGAGCCGCGTTCGTCGCATTCGTCGCGCTGATCGCGACGACCGGCTGCGGCGGCGGCGGCGGATCGGGCTCGTCGGGCATCAGCTCGCACGGCGCGCTGCTCTCGGTCGAGTTTCCCGACCCCTCCGACGTGAATCCGGAGGCGACCGACACGCCTCCCGGCGCGGCGCCGCTGCTCCAGCAGATCGTCTTCACGTTCGACCACCAGCCCGACCCGAACAACGTCGGCAGCAGCACGCTGCAGATCCGCGACCAGAGCGGCTTCCCGGTGCCGGGCACTTTCGACGTCGAAGGCGAGGTGGTGACCTTCACGCCGCAGCTGCCGACGCGGCCCGTGACGATCGCGGGCGACGGCTCGGTCGACGACGGCGGCGCAGGCCTCGAGCCCGGCGCGGCCTACACCGTTCGCGTGAGCGCGGCGACCTTCCGGTTCGTGTCGCAGATCGATCCGGGCCTGCTCGCACGCTTCCGCGACCCGACCAACTCTGCCGGCCTCCTGATCGGCTTCCGGACCGGGATCGACCCGGCGTTCTTCCTCGCCGGACCGCCGATCGTCGCGCCGACCTTCCTCGAGTCCGACCCGGTCGACGGCGTGACGGGCGTCTCGCCCGACCTCTTCACCGACCCCGACCACCTGTTCCCGCCGCGCCGCAGCTTCCTGTTGCGCTTCGACGCGTCGGTCAACCCCGACCTCGCGAACGTGAGCGGCGACACCTTCCGGCTGATCGACCTCGACGACCGGCCGGGCGGCTTCCCGAACGGTTTGCCGCTCGGGATCGACGTCTCGGTCCTCGAGAACGAGCTCGACCACAGCGTGGTCGAGATCGTGCCGTCCGGCATCCTGCCGTTCGGCCACCAGCTCGCGCTCGAGTACCCCTCCGACCTGCGGGGCATCGCGCAGTCGGGCGCTCTCTCCGGCGACACGACGATCGCGACGGCGTTCACCACCGCGACCACGACCGCGCTCGCGGTGAACGACGTGCTGTTCGAGGATTTCGACGACAACGCGCGCCATGAGACCGATCCGGCGCAGATCGGGACCGGCATCCTCCCCGCGAACTGGAACGAGCGCGGCTCGGGGATCCTCGAGGCGAACCTCGCGTTCCAGGGCGACGGGCTGCTCGGCCGCTTCGCGCCGCCGCCGCCGGCCGCCGGCGACACGAAGGTGATCGTGCTCGACACGACGCAGCAGGCCTTCCCGCTCTTCGACGGCTCGACGCCCGACGCGCCGGTGACGACGGTGCTCGGCGGCGTCTTCGCGTTCACCGACATCGACGTCCCGGCGGGCGTCGTGATCCAGACGCTCGGCGACCATCCCCTCGTCCTCACGGCGACGGGCTCGGTGCGCATCGCGGGCACGATCTTCGTCGGCGGCCAGGACGGGAACGCCGACTTCGCCTACGACTCGGCGGTGACCTCCGTCCCGGGCGGCGCCGCGATCGCGGGTGGCGGGCGCGGCGGCGAAGGCCACCCGATCCTCTTCTTCCCGCCCGACCAGATCTCGACCTCGAACCTCGTCTCGCCGCCGTTCGGCGGCCAGGGCTTCGGCATCGATCCCGCCGACGGCGCGATGAAGCGCAACGGCGGCGGCGGTGGACAGAGCGGGATGAACGACAACCCCGACGGGCAGGGGAACTACTCGACGAACCAAGAGCTCGACTGCAGCGAGTTCCGGACGACCAATCCGGGCGTCAAGGTGCCGGGCGGCGGCGGCGGCTCGATGTTCCTGCGCGGTCGGCAGCCCGGCAACGCCGACGACGGATACTCGGGCAATCTCAAGAACGGCCGCGGCAACGTCCTGCCCGACGGGCAGGGCAGCTACGTGATCCGAACGATCGACGACAGGCTGCTGCGCTGCGGTATCCCCGGCTCGTGGCCCTTCTTCAACGACGGCACCAAGACCAACGACTTCTTCGGGACGCACGGGCAGCTCACGCGGCTGATCGGAGGCCAGGGCGGCGGCGGCGGCGCGTCGAACGTCGAGGGGTACTACTGCGGCATCTGGTGCGACCACGACAAACTCACCACCAACGACGCGGTCTGCAAGGGCGATGACTTCGGGCCGAGCGGCAAGTTCGCCGACTCGGTCGGCGACGCGCGCGGCGGCGGCGGCGGCGGCGGCGGAGGCGCGGTCCTGATCCAGGCGCTCGGCCCGATCCACCTCGACGGCACGGCGCGCGTCGACGCGCACGGCGGCGCGGGCAAGGGCGGCGAGTCGATCGGCTGCTCGAACTTCGGCGGCGGCGGCGGCGGCGGCGCCGGAGGCATGGTGATCCTCCAGTCCTCGAGCTCGATCGTGGTCGACGCCAGCACCATCATCGACGTGCGCAAGGGCCACAACAACGACGCATCGGACAGCAACGTCTACAACAACGGCGTCT
>DAINBU010000189.1:0-6781 GCA_036732755.1 Planctomycetota bacterium | reverse complement strand
GGAGGCCGGCGGAAAGACGAGCCGCAGGCACGCACCCGACAGCCGTCCGTGCTCGACCGTGATCGCGCCGCCGTGCTCGCGCAGGATCTCGCGACAGAGCGTCAGCCCGAGGCCGGTCCCGGTGCCATCCGCGCGCGACGTGAAGAACGGCTCGAAGACGCGGCCGCGCAGCGGCTCGGGGATGCCCGGCCCGTCGTCCTCGACGTCGACCTGGACGACGCCGTCGACGAAGGAGGCGGTCACCTGTACGAGCCCGTGGTCGCGCATTGACGCGATGCTCTGCTGCGCGTTCGTGAGCAGGTTGATGAAGACCTGCGTGACCAGCGTCTCGTCGCCCCACAGCGCCGGCAGCTCTTCCTGCACGTCGAGCTTGAGCTCGATCGAGCGCAGCGCGAAGTCGCGCCGCTTGAGCTCGGCGCAGTGGCGCAGCAGGTCGCCGATCGAGAAGCGCGTGCGCTCGCCGATGCCGGAGCGGCTGAACTTGAGGAGGTTCTGCGCGATGCGCGCGGTGCGCAGCGCCTCGTCGTGGATGCGCTCGAGGTCGCGCCGCGCCTCGGGCGGGAGCGCGTGCGTCGTGAGCAGCTGCGCGTAGCCGAGGATGCCGGAGAGGGCGTTGTTGATCTCGTGCACGACGACCGAGACGAGGCGTCCGGCCGACGCGAGCCGCGAGAGGTGGTAGATCTGCCGCTTCAGCGGCTGCAGCGGGTCCTGGGAGATGAGCAGGAGCAGCCGCCCGTCGGCGAGCGGCACCTCGGTCGCCGCGCCCGCCCCGTTCCCGTGGTTCGCGCCCGCGCCGCCGCCGAGCTCGCTCCAGGCGCGGCCGATGAGCTGCTCGCCCGTGCACCCGAATTGGACGGCCGCCAGCCGATTCACCGCGAGGATCCGTCCGCCCGCGTCACAGCGCAGCGCGGCCACCGGGATCGACTCGAGCCATGGCATGGGTGGGGCGTCCCTTCCCGCATGACGATCGGTACGGTCGACGAAGACGCGGGGATTGTAAGGACGACATCCGCTCGAACGCAACGCAGGCTGCGGAAAGGGTTTGTCCGATACCATCCGTCGCGACGTCGGATCGACGCGCGGCGTGTCATTCCTTTCGTACCGAACGGAAAGCGACGGCGGCATGGCGGCGGAGCGGCTCGTGATCGTCGGCGGCGCCCGGACGCCGTTCCTGCGCGCGGCGACCGGCTTTCGGCGGACTTCGGCGGCGGACCTCGCCCGCTTCGCCTTCGTCGAGGCCCTGGCGCGCTGCGAGTGCGATCCGGCGGCCCTCGACGAGGTGTTCCTGGGCTGCGCCGGGCAGCCCTTCGACGCGCAGAATCTCGCGCGCGTCGCCGCGCTGCGCGCCGGCGTGCCCGAGCGCGTGCCCGCGCTCACCGTCCACCGCAACTGCGCCTCGGGGATGGAGGCGCTGACGCAGGCGCTCCTGCGCGTGCGCGCCGGGGACGGGGGGCTCTTCCTCGTCGGCGGCGTCGAGGCGATGTCGCGGTCGCCACTCGTCTTCTCGGATCGGGCGACTTCCTGGTTTTCCCGGGTCGCGCGTGCGAAGACCCTCCCCGCGCGACTCGCCGCCCTCGCCGGGGCGCGCCCCGCCTTCCTGTTCCGCCCGCGCGTCGCGCTGATCGATGCGCTCACCGACCCGGTGAGCGGGATGATCATGGGGCAGACCGCCGAGCGCCTCGCCCGCGACTTCGGGCTCGGCCGCGAGGCCCAGGATGCCTACGCGCTCGAGAGCCACCGGCACGCCCTCGCCGCGCAGCAGGCCGGCCGCTTCGCCGCGGAGATCGCGCCCGCCGCCGGCCTCGACGCCGACGATTCGGTCGTCGCGGCCGACAACGGCGTGCGCGCCGAGCTCACGCTCGCCCAGCTCGCGAAGCTCAAGCCCTACTTCGATCGCGAGTGGGGCACGGTGACGATCGGGAACTCCTGCCAGGTGACCGACGGCGCGGTCGCGCTCGTGGTCGGATCGGAGCGGCGCGTCGCCGAGCTCGGCCTGAAGCCGCTCGGTTTCCTCGACGCGCACGCCTACGTCGGGCTCGATCCGGCCCGCATGGGGCTCGGGCCGGTGCACGCGACGGCGGCGCTGCTCGCGCGGACGGGCCGCAAGCTCGAAGAGTTCGACCTCGTCGAGATCAACGAGGCGTTCGCGGCGCAGGTGCTCGCCTGCCTCGCCGCGTTCCGATCGGACGACTTCGCGCGCCGCGAGCTCGGCCGCGAGCAGGCGGTCGGAGAACTGGATCACGAGCGCGTCAACGTCCACGGCGGCGCGATCGCGCTCGGCCATCCGCCCGGCGCGACGGGGCTGCGGCTCGTGCTCACCGCGCTTCTCGAGCTGCGCCGCCGAGAGGCGAAGCGGGCGCTGGCGACGCTCTGCGTCGGCGGCGGGCAAGGCGCCGCGCTCGCGCTGGAGGCCGCATGAGCGCCGCCTTCACGCTCGCGCGCGACGGCGACCTCCTCGTGCTGCGCTTCGACCTGCCCGACTCGAAGGTCAACCTGCTGCGGCGCGACACCATGGACGAGCTCGCGCAGCGCCTCGACGAGGCCCGCACCATGGCGGGCGCGCGGGCGCTCATGATCGAGAGCGGCAAGCCGGCGACCTTCATCGCGGGCGCCGACGTGAACGCGATCGCCGACCTCGCCGACGCGGCGACGGCGGAGGCGGCGGCGCGGCGCGGCCAGGCGATCTTCGCGCAGCTCGAGGCGCTCCCCTTCCCGACGGTGGCGGCGATCCACGGCGCCTGCGTCGGCGGGGGGCTCGAGCTCGCGCTCGCCTGCACCCACCGCGTCGCCTCGAACGACCCGGCCACGCGGCTCGGCCTGCCCGAGGTGCTGCTCGGCATCGTGCCCGGCTTCGGCGGGACGCAGCGGCTGCCGCGGACGATCGGCCTCGTCGCGGCGCTGCCGCTGATCCTGACCGGCCGCCTCCTCACCGCCCGCGCGAGCCGGCGCATCGGCCTCGTCGACGCGGTCGCCCCCAAGGAGGCGCTGCGCGACGCGGCGCGGCGCGTCGTCGCGGCGGGGCAGCGGCGCCGGCCGCCGGCTCGCAGCGCCTGGCTGATCGAGCGGGCGATCCGCGCAATCGGGCCGCTGCGCCGGCGCATCCTCGCGAAGGCGGCCGCCGAGGTGCGGCGCAAGGCGGGCGACCTCTTCCCGGCGCCGCCGCGCATCCTCGCGGCGATCGCCGCCGGCTACGACCTGCCGCGCGACGAGGGCTTCCGCTTCGAGGCGCGTGAGCTGGGCGCGCTCGCCACCGGACCCGTCTCGCGCAGCCTGGTGCGGCTCTTCCAGCTCTCCGAGCGCGCAAAGGCGGGCGGCGAGGAGGCCGCCGCCTCGCTCGAGCGCGCGTTCGTCGCGGGCGCCGGCCAGATGGGCGCGGCGATCGCCGCGCAGCTCGCCGGAGCCGGGCTGCGCGTGCGACTTCACGATCCAGTGGCGGCGGCGCTGGCGCGCGGGCGCAAGCGCGCGGCGGAGACGCTGGCGCGACGCTTCCGCGACGATCCGGCGCGGGCGCAGGCGGCGGTCGACCGGCTCGAGGCGACCGGCGAGCGCACCGGCCTCGCGCACTGCGACCTCGTGCTCGAAGCGGTCGTCGAGGATCTCGAGGTGAAGCGCGCGCTCTTCGCGGACCTCGAGGCGAGGGCGGGCCCCGCGACGATCCTCGCCACCAACACGAGCTCGCTCGACGTGGACGCGATCGCGCGCGGCCTCGCGCGCCCGGCCCGCTTCGTCGGAGTCCACTTCTTCCATCCGGTCGAGTCGATGCGGCTGGTCGAGGTGGTGCGCGGCGCCGCGACCGACGAGCGGACCGTCGCCGCCGCCTGCGCGCTGGCGCGCCGCCTCGGCAAGACGCCGGTCGTCGTGGGCAACCGCCCCGGCTTCCTGGTGAACCGCGTGCTCGCGCCCTACCTGCTCGAAGCGGAGCGGCTCGTCGACGAGGGCGCGCCGGTCGCGACGCTCGACCGCTCACTGCGCGCGGCCGGGATGGCGATGGGGCCGATCGAGCTGCTCGACGAGGTCGGCCTCGACGTCGCGGCGCGCGCCGGCGACGTGATGCGTGCCGCCTTCCCCGACCGCCTCGCCGACGTGGGGCTGGTGCGCCGGCTCGCGCTCGAGGGGCGGCTCGGCAAGAAGGGGGGCCGCGGCTTCTACGTCTATGCCAAGAACGGGAGCGGGCGCACGCCCGACCCGGAGCTGCGCACCCGGGTCGCCGCCGGCAGCCTGCCCGCCGACCCGCAGACCGTCGACGCCTGGGTCGACCGCCTCCTCCATCTGCTCGCGGCGGAGAGCTGGCGCTGCCTCGAGGAGGGGGTCGCGGCGTCGGAGGACGACGTCGATCTCGCGCTGCAGCTCGGCGCCGGCGTCCTGATCGCGCACGGCGGCCCGGTCCGCTGGGCGCGCGCGCGGGGCCTCCCGGCGGTCGTCGCGCGGCTCGAGGAGCTCGCGCGCCTGCGGGGCGGACGCTTCGCTCCCCCGGAGCTCCTGAGACGCGAAAGCCTTTCTGCTCCCTCCCCGCGCGCTTGAGCGGCCGACCGGTGCCCGCCGAAAGGAGGGCGAGCCGGTGAACACGGCGGACGGCGGGTCCGCACAGGCCGCGGAGCTGGAAGGATGGCCACCGAGTACCTGAGCGAAGTTCGCAGCGAGCTCAACTCTCGCTCGACCCGGACCACGCTCGACGAGCTGAAGAAGAAAGGGCTCGAGCAGGTCCGCGTCATTCGCTCGAGCCAGATCCTGCAGATGATCGAGCGCTCGGTCGAGGTGGCGCTCGCCAAGCGCGGCGCGAACCTCAGCCCGAAGGAGCGCGACGGCGTCGTCGCCGACTCGTCGAAGGTCCTGAACGAGATGATGCGCGCGGAGATGACCGCGGCGCGCTCGCAGGACGCGAAGAAGCTCGACGAGATGCGCCAGGCGATGACCGCGCTGACGCAGCAGGTCGCGGCCAAGGAGGCGTTGATCGCCGAGGCGGCCGCGAAGACCGCGGAGCTCGACGCCGAGCTGCGCGTGATCAAGAGCCGCGCGCCGGGCAGCTCGCCGACCGACCTGCTCGACGAGCTGCGCGCGCTGCGCCAGGAGATCCACGCCAAGCCGAGCGCCCCCGCCCCCGCGGCGGCGGGCGCGGGCGACCCGGCGACGCAAGGCGCGATCGCCGAGAAGCTCGCCTCGCTCGGCGCGGAGCTCTCCTCGCAGATCGACCGCATCGGCCGCAAGGTCGGCGTGGCCTCGTCCACGAACGACGACGTGCCGACCGCCGAGCTGGCCAGCCTGTTCGCGAGCTCGATCCCCGAGGTCGAGTCGAACATGGACAGCGTCGAGGCGAAGGAGAGCAAGGGCGGCGACGTCGGCGACGCGCTGGCCCGCATGAAGTCGATGAAAAAGGGCAAGGGCGGCGCGTGAGCGCGGCCCCGATCGAGACGGCAACGAACCAGGGATCCTGGGAACAGGGGTGAAGGAACACCATGGCAACGGGTGAGCAGCACGCGGACGCGGCGCGTCCGGGTTCGGTTTCTGCGGCGACCGTCGAAAAGGGCGGAGCGACCCAGAAGATGTCGGGCAAGGGTCTCGACATCGGCACGGCCAACATCCTGGCCGCGGTGCGTGACGCGAAGGGCGGCATCGTCGTCCGTTGCGAGCGCAACGCGTTCCTCGACATCCAGGGCGACGTCCACTCGCGCTCGATGCTGACGCGGCTCAACGTGCCGTACGTCGTGCACGAGAACTCGCTGCTGGTGATCGGCGGAGCGGCGTTCGACCTGGCCAACGTGTTCGGCCGGCCGACGCGGCGCCCGATGAAGGACGGCCTCATCTCCGCCTCGGAGAAGGACGCCCTCCCGATGATCCAGCTGATCATCAAGAAGGTGCTGGGCGACCCGTCGGGCCCGAACGAGCCGTGCTTCTTCTCGGTGCCGGCCGAGTCGGTCGACCGCGAGAACAACGTCGTCTACCACCAGGGCCTCTTCCAGGGGATCCTGCAGAAGCTCGGGTACCAACCGACGCCGATGAACGAAGGCCACGCGGTCACCTTCGCGGAGCTCGCGGCCGACGACTTCACCGGCATCGGCATCAGCTTCGGCGGCGGCATGGTGAACGTCTGCGTCGCCTACAAGACGATCCCGGCGCTCACCTTCTCGGTGGCGCGCGGCGGCGACTGGATCGACCAGAACGCGGCCAACGTGCTCGGCCTGCCGAGCAGCAAGGTCACGTTCATCAAGGAGAGCGGCATGGACATCCGCACTCCGAAGGGCCGCGAGCAGGAAGCGATCGCGATCTACTACCGCAATCTGATGGGCTACACGATCAACCACATCCGCAACCGGCTGATGATGGGCAAGGATCTGCCGAGCTTCACGGATCCGGTCGACATCGTCTGCGCCGGCGGCGGCGCGCTGATCCAGGGATTCGCCGAGGTCTTCAAGGAAGAGGTGGCGAAGGTGAAGTTCCCCCTCCAGCTGAAGAACATCCGCCTCGCGAAGGAGCCGCTCAACTCCATCGCGCAGGGCTGCCTCGTCGCCGCCGTCTCGTCCATGGAGTGATGCAAGCCCGCGTGCGCGCCCCCGCGCGCACGAGTTACGCCCAGGAATCTCCGCGGAGGCCGCGTCCGGAAACGGATGCGGCCTCCGTGTTTTCGCTGCGAAGAGGCCATCCCAGGAGACCGGACCGAATGGAGCGGACGTCGAGGGCGGGGGTGAAGAGGCCGCGGGGAGGGGGATTGGTGCTCGAACGCGCGACGGGCGAGGGCGGGTCGAGGGGCGGAGGAGAAAAAGGCTCGATGTACGGGACACGCTCG
>DAINBU010000188.1:0-7182 GCA_036732755.1 Planctomycetota bacterium | reverse complement strand
GGCGCCACGTTGTGTGCATCGTGTTCGTGCAGTTCGATTCGTCGGTGGCCGTCGCGTGCGGACTCGCGGCGTGGAAGAAGGACCGCGAGCGCATCGTCCACACGCTGGCGCGCCCGCTCGACGAGCACGAGTACGCGACCTTCTATCAGATGGCCGAAGGCGTCCAGCAGCTGTACGGCAAGGACGGCCTGAACGCGTTCCTGCGCGCCGTCGCGGCCGCCGACTCCAGGCCCGACCCGACGGTCGTGCACGAGTTCGGCCTGCTCGCGCGACGCATCCTCCAGCAGGCTGAATCGACGGCGACGTGAGCGCAGCGACCCTTTCGCTGTTCGCGAGCCCGGTCGCCGCGTTCGGACACCTCGTCTTCGCGCTCGCCGCGCGCCGCGCCGGCGGCGCGACCCCGCGCGCCTTCGCGCGCGTCGCGTTCGTGCTCGCCGCGTGGAGCGCGGCGCTCTTCGCGAGCGACCTGCCCCACTCGTTCGTCGGCGCCGAGGTGCCGTGGATCATCGCGCTCGCCGTGGTGCCGGCCGGGCTCGAGCTGGCCGCGCGCGTGCACGGCGCCGCGCCCCGCCTCGCGCGCGCGGCGCGGCTCGCGTGGCTGCCGGCGGCGCTCGCCGCGATCCCGCTCGCGATCCAGGGCAGCCGCTTCATCCCGGTCGCCGCCGCGCTCCTCTTCCCGGCGCTGGTCGCGATGCTGTGGGCGATGCGCGTCGCGTTCGCGCGCCGCCGGCAGCGCGCACGCGGCATCCTCGTCGCGGGCGCCGCCGTGATCGCCGCCTCGGCGATCGACGCGTCGACCTATTACTGGCCGGACGTCGAGTGGCCGCTGCCGCGCCTCGCGGGCCTCGCGGGCCTCGCGAGCCTCGCGCTGGTCGCGCAGCTCGGCTCGTCGGTCGCACGCCACCGGCTCTTCGAGCTCAAGCCGGTGCTCGGGCGCGCCGCGACGCTCGCGGTGCTCGCGCTGCTTGCGGCGCTGGCCGGCGTCGAGGTGCAGGAGCGCGTGGCGAGGGAGAGCCCGCTCGCCAGCCGGATCGTCGCCTGGTGCGTCGTGCTCGGCTTCGCGCTCGCCGAGCAGCCCCTGCTGAAGGCGCTGCGCTCGCCGGCGGCGCGCGCGGCCGCGAAACGGCGGCGCGCGCTGCTCGACCGGCTCGCCACGATCCACCACGCGCTGGCGGGGGTGACGGAGCTCGGCGAGCTCGCACCGGCGCTCGCCCGCCACCTCTCCGCCTCGCCGGAGGTGCGCGCCCTCGAGATCACGCGGCGACGGCCGGCCGCGGAGGCGCGCCCGAGCGCGGTGCGCGTCCTGCCGCTGCGCTCGCTCGACCGGCGCGAGGGGTGGCTCCGCCTCGCCTTCGCTGACGCCGGGCTGCTGCGCCACCGGACCGTCCGGCGCGCGCTGCGCGTCCTCGCCGACCGCGTGGCGGCCTACGCCTCGGCGCTGCGGCTGCGCGACGAGCAGCAGCGCGCGCAGCGGCTCGCGCAGCTCGGCGCGGTGGCGGCCGAGGTGGCGCACGAGGTGAAGAACCCGCTCGGCGCGATCCTCGGCGCGCTCGACCTCGTCGACGGCGCCGCGCCCGAAGACGCGCGCCGTTGGTGGACCATCGTGCGGGACGAAGCGCGCCGCCTCGACCGTGTCGTCACCGACGCGCTGACGCTCGGCCGGGAAGTCCAGCCGCGCATCGTCGCGGCCGCGCCCGCGCGCGTGGTCGCCGACGTCTGCGTGCTCGCGGCCGCGAAGGCGACCGCGGCGCGCGTCGTCCTCGTGCAGCGCGTCGCCGCCGACGCGCCCGCAGTCCGCTGCGATCCCGACCTCGTGCTGCAGGCGCTGCTCAACGTGGTCCTGAACGGCGTCGCCGTCCAGCCCGAGGGCGGCCGCGTCGAGGTCGCGTTCGAGGCGGCGGACGGTAGCGTGCGTTTCCACGTGCGCGACGACGGACCCGGCATCCCCGACGAGCTGCGCCAGCGGGTGTTCGAGCCCTTCTTCACGACGCGGGCGACCGGCAGCGGGCTCGGGCTCGCCGTCGCGCAGAAGGTGGCGGCCGCGCACGAGGGCCGCCTCTTCCTCGCCGCGCCGGACGCGGGCTTCCGCGGCGCCCACTTCGTGCTCGAGCTGCCGCGGCGCGGACGGGACGGAGGAGCGGACGATGGCGCGTGACGCCCGCGTGGACGACCCCTGCCGCGTCCTCGTCGTCGACGACGAGACCAACCTGCGCGCGGTCCTGAAGGGCCTCCTGGTCCGCGAGGGCTACGCGGTCGACGAGGCGGCCGACGGCGCGCAGGGGCTCGCGCGAGCCCGCGCCACGAACTACGCCGCCGTCATCACCGACCTGCGCATGCCGGGCGTCGACGGGATGCAGCTGCTCGCGACCCTGCATGACGAGCAGCCCGATCTGCCGGTGATCCTGCTCACCGCGCACGGCCAGATCTCGAGCGCGGTCGACGCGATGCGGCGCGGCGCCTTCGACTTCCTCACCAAGCCGTTCGACGCGGCCGAGCTCGCGACGGTGCTCGAGAAGGCGGCGACCACGCGCCTGCTGCGCCGCCGCGACGTCCACGAGCGCAAGCGCGGCGTGCAGGCGCTGATCGGCTCGAGCGACGCGATGAAGCGGCTGCGCGAGCGCATCGAGCGCATCGCGTCCGCGCCGTCGAACGTGCTCGTGCTCGGCGAGACCGGCACCGGCAAGGAGCTGGTCGCGAGCGCGCTCCACGCCGGCTCGCCGCGCTCCCAGGGTCCGTTCGTCGCGACCAACTGCGCCGCGATCCCCGAGACGATGGTCGAGGCGGAGCTCTTCGGCCACGAGCGGGGGGCGTTCACGGGCGCCGTCGCGGCGCGCCCCGGCCGCCTCGAGCTCGCCGACGGCGGCACGCTCTTCCTCGACGAGATCGGCGACATGGAGCTGCGCGTCCAGCCCAAGCTGCTGCGCGCGCTCGAGCAGCGCGAGATCGAGCGGGTCGGCGGCTCGACCCGCCGCAAGGTCGACCTGCGGCTGGTCGCCGCGACCCACCCCGACCTCGCCGCCAAGGTCGAGCGCGGGGCGTTCCGCCGCGACCTCTACTTCCGCATCGCCGTCCTGGCGGTCGAGCTGCCGCCGCTGCGCGAGCGCATGAGCGACCTGCCCGAGCTCGTCGAGCACTTCCGCGTGAAGCACGCGGCGCGGCTCGGCAAGAGCATCGCGCCCGCCTCGCCCGCGCTGCTCGAGAAGCTCGGCGCCCACTCCTACCCCGGCAACGTGCGCGAGCTCGAGAACCTGGTCGAGTCGCTGGTCGTCCTGGCCGGCCGCGCAATGCGCGTGAGCGACCTGCCGGTCGCGCTCGGCGGCGGCGGTCCCTCCGACGATCCGGACGACGCCCCGCGCGTCGAGCCGCCGCGCGGCGGCTTGCCCGACGGCGCGACCGCTCCGTCGCCGCCGCCGTCCGAACCATCCGCGCCGTCGTCGGCGGCGGACGCGTCGATCCTCCCGCAGGTGATCCCGAGCGGCCCGTTCAAGGAAGTCGTGCGCGACGCCGTCGCCGCGCTCGAGCGCGAGCTGATCACGCGGATGCTGCGCGAGACGGGCGGCAACGTGACGCGCGCCGCCGAGCGGCTCGGGCTGTCGCGCAAGGGGCTGCAGCTCAAGCTGCGCGACCTCTCGATCGCGCGCCTCGGCGACGCGCCGCTCGAGGACGCCGCCGCCGCCGCTCCGAAGGAACCCGACGAGACGCCGTCGTGAGCCTCTTTGAGGTCGTCGAGACGTCGTTCGAGATCGATGGGCGGCGCGTCACGCTCGAGACGGGGCGGCTCGCCCGCCAGGCGCACGGCGCGGTCCTGGTCCGCCAGGGGAAGGCCGCGGTGCTCGTCACCGCGCTGATGGGCGAGGCGGACGAGGAGGGCGACGGCTTCGTCCCGCTCACCGTCGAGTACCGCGAGAAGCTCGCCGCCGCCGGCCGCATCCCCGGCAGCTTCCAGCGCCGCGAGGCGCGCATCGGCGACGACGAGATCCTCGCGAGCCGAATCCTCGACCGCTCGACGCGGCCGCTCTTCGCGAAGACGTTCGGACGCGAGGTCCAGGTCCAGGCGACGGTGCTCTCCGCCGACTTTCCGCGGGTCGAGGCGCCGTGGCTCGCGCTGGTCGGCGCGTCGGCGGCGCTGCACCTCTCGGCGATCCCGTGGGACGGTCCGATCGCCGGCGCGCGCCTCCTCCGCTGCGACGGCGCCTGGATCGCGCTGCCCGATCCGGCGCAGCGTGCACGCGCCGACGTCGACCTCGTCGTCGCCGTCCGCGAGCGCGGCCTGGTGATGGTGGAGGGGGGCGCGAAAGAGGTCCCGGAGGCGGAACTGCTCGAGGGGCTGCTGCTCGCCGAGGCGCGCTTCGCGCCGGCGCTCGCCGCGATCGAGGAGCTGCGCGCGAAGGCGGGCCGCCCGAAGGTCGCCGCCGCGGCTCCGGCCGAGGCGCCCGCGCGCGCGGCGGCGCGGGCCTTCGTCGAGGAGCGCGGGCCCGCGCTCCTCGCGCCGCTCTTCGAGCAGGCGGGCAAGCACGCGCGGCGCGACGCGCTCGCGCGCGCCCACGACGAGCTGGTGCGCGGCGCGACGGCGGCGGCGGGCGACGCCCCCGGCAGCGCGCCGTTCGCGTCGAAGCGGGTCCACGCCCTCGCCGACCGCCTCGTGCGCGCGCGCGTGCTCGAGCAGGGGAAGCGGCTCGACGGCCGCGGGCCGGAGGAGATCCGGCCGATCGAGTGCGGCGTCGACTGGCTGGCCGGTCCGCACGGCAGTGCCCTCTTCACGCGCGGCGAGACGCAGGCGATGGTGACCTGCACGCTCGCCTCGAAGGACGCCGCGCAGGAGGTCGAGACGCTCGGCGGCTTGGAGCCGCGCACCTTCCTGCTCCACTACAACTTCCCGCCCTACAGCGTGGGCGAGGTGAGGGCCCTGCGCGGGCCGGGCCGCCGCGAGATCGGCCACGGGAACCTCGCGCGCCGCGCGCTCGTACCCGTGCTCCCGCCGTTCCAGACGTTCCCGTACGTGATCCGCGTCGAGTCCGACATCTCCGAGTCGAACGGCTCGTCGTCGATGGCGACGACCTGCGGAGGCTGCCTCGCGCTCATGGATGCCGGCGTCCCGATCTCCGCGCCCGTCGCCGGCATCGCGATGGGGCTCGTGTCGGACGGGGCGCGCTTCCAGGTCCTCTCGGACATCCTCGGCGACGAGGACCACCTCGGCGACATGGACTTCAAGGTGGCGGGCACGGCGACCGGCGTGACCGCGGTCCAGATGGACAACAAGATCGGCTCGCTGCCGCGCGAGGTGCTCGGTCGCGCGCTCGAGCAGGCGGCCCGCGGCCGGCGCCACATCCTCGACGCGATGAAGCAGGCGCTCGCGGCGCCGCGCGCGCAGACGAAGGAGCACGCGCCGCGCGTGACCGCGGTGCGCATCGCCGTCCCGGCGATCAGCGACGTGATCGGCCCGCGCGGCGCGCACCTGAAGGCGCTGCGCCAGTCGCTCGGCGTCGAGGTGACGATCGACGACGCGGGCTACGCCTACGTCTACGCGAGCGGCGCCGCGGCGGCGCGCGAGGCGGAGAAGCGCATCCGCCGGAAGGCGGGCGTCGTGCGCGCCGGGCGCCTCTACCGCGGGCAGGTGAGCGGAGTGAAGGAGTTCGGCGCGTTCGTCCGCATCTTCGACAGCGCCGAGGGGCTGGTGCACGTGTCGGACTGGGACGCGCAGTTCACGTCGAACCTCGCCGCGGTCGCGCGCGAGGGCGACGAGGTCGTCGTGCGGGTGCTCGGCGTCGACGAGCGGGGGAAGCTGCGGCTCTCCCGCAAGGAGGCGCTCGGTGCGCGGGGCGAGGAGGTCGTCGAATGAGCCATCGAAAGGTCGGGGCCGCGCTGCGCGCGGCCGGGATCGCGCTCGCGGCGGCGCTGGCCGTCGCGCCAGCCGCGCGCTCCCAGGCGATCGACGAGCAACTGCTCGCCGACGTGAAAGTGCGCGCGCTGGGGCCGACGGCTCCCGGCGGCCGCATCGTGGACGTCGCGATCCCGGCCAGGGCGCCGTGGCGCATCTACGCCGCGTCGGCGTCGGGCGGCGTGTGGCGCTCCGACAGCAACGGCACCACCTGGAGCTGCATCTTCGACCGCGCCCTCTCGATCGGCGCGCTCGCCCTCTTCGACGGCGACCCCGACGTCCTCTGGGTCGCGACCGGCGAGGGCAACAACCAGCGCAGCTCGTACGCCGGCAACGGGATCTGGCGCACGCTCGACGGCGGCAAGACCTGGTCGCACCTCGGCCTCGCCGACACGCAGCACGTCGCGCGCATCGTCACCGACCCCGCCGGCAAGGAGCGCGACGTCGCGTGGGTCGCCGCGATGGGCCACCTCTACTCGCGCAACGGCGAGCGCGGCCTGTTCCGGACGAACGACGGCGGCGCGAACTGGGAGAAGGTGCTCTCGATCGCGGACGACGTCGGCGTGACCGACGTCGCCGCCGATCCGCGCGGCAACGGCGTGCTCTACGCGGCGACCTACCAGCGCACGCGGCGCGCGTGGAACTTCGACGACGTGGGTGACGCCGCGATCTACAAGTCGATCGACTTCGGCGAGTCGTGGCGGCGCCTCGCCGGCGGGCTGCCGTCGGGCCGCCTCGGCCGCATCGGGCTCGCCGTCGCGCGCAGCCAGCCCGACGTCGTCTACGCCTGCATCGACAACCAGAACGTGCCGCCCGAGGAGCCCAAGACCGAGCCGACCGCCGGCGACGAGAAGGGCCGCGGCGACGGGAAGGGCGCCACGAAGGACGATGCGAAGGGCGATGCGAAGGGCGATGTGAAAACGGCCGACGCCGCGAGGCCGCGGAAACGCGGGGCGATCGGCGGCGAGATCTGGCGCTCGGAGGACGCCGGCCGGACCTGGGAGAAGCGCAACGCGAAGCCGGTGAGCGGCGAGCCGCCCTACTACTACGGGCAGATCCAGGTCGACCCGCAGCGGGTCGACCGCCTCTGGCTGCTCGGCATCGTCGTCTACGTGAGCGACGACGGCGGCGCGACCTGGTCGGACGGCAAGGTCGCCGGCTCGCTCCACTCCGACCACCACGCGCTCTGGATCGATCCCGAGCGGCACGGCCGCGTGGTCCTCGGCAACGACGGCGGCCTCGCGCAGAGCTACGACGACGGCGCTTCGTGGGACTGGTACAACAACCTGCCGGTCGCGCAGTTC